>NZ_VISM01000001.1:907500-1219583 GCF_007827455.1 Lutibacter sp. Hel_I_33_5 | reverse complement strand
TAACCAGATTTTCTGGAAATGGGGGTGTCAATAGATTGTATGGAAGTTTTGGAATCAAAGTTTTTAAAGATTTCTCTTTAGGGATTGAAGCCGATTATTCTTTTGGGAGGCTCGAAAATAGTGTGCTTAACAGAAGAATAAATGTAACCTTGGCTTCCAAACACAGTGAAGATATTATTACTAGAGGAGGTTCTGTGAAATTAGGTGCTTTGTACAAAAAGAAATTAAAAAATAAAGTTGATTTAGGATTTGGAGCTTCCTATAAATTAGGAACAGACATTTCAGCAAATGGTGAAGAAAATTTATATTCACTAACACTTGGTGTAACTGGTGCAGAAATTCCAAGAGATACAATTTCTTCAGGAACAATTTCTGGGTTTTATAAATTACCTCTTGAAACAACTATAGGAGGTGGAATTGGTGTAGAAAATAAATGGTATGCAGGATTGGAATATAAATCTAGAGATGCATTGCAATTTGCTGGTTTTTTAAATAACACTACAAATTCATTTTCATATGAAAATTCAACTAGGTTTTCTTTAGGTGGTTTTTATATTCCTAGAGTAAATGCAATTAACGGCTATTGGAAAAGAGTTACTTATAGAACAGGATTACGTTTTGAAAAGACTGGTTTACAGATAGATGGTACTGGGACAGGAAATAATTTTGAGACCATAAACGACTTTGGCATGTCTTTTGGATTAGGTCTACCACTGGGAAACAAGTTGTCTAATTTGAATATTGGTTTTGAATATGGGCAGAAAGGAACTACTAACAATAATTTAATTAAAGAAAGTTATTTCAATTTTAGGTTAAGTTTATCCTTAAATGCCTTTTCAGGTCAAGCTTGGTTCCAGAAAAGAAAGATTGATTAATAAAAAACAGATAAATGATGAAAAAAGTTACGTTTTTATTAGCAGCTATATTATTAGTAGCTACAACAACAAAAACAAATGCACAGGCAGATCAACAGTGTGCTTTAAAGGCTAACCTTTTTAATGGGGATTATGGTTCAAAGAAATATGATGATGCCTATGTTAACCTTATTTACCTTTTAGATAATTGTGCAAGCAATTATGTAAGTGTTTATCAAAAAGGAGATAAAATAGCTAAAGCTAGATTTAAAAACGCATCCAATAAAGATGAAGCTTTTAAATTTGTAAAAAGAATTTACGATCAAAGATTAAAATGGTTTCCAAAAAAGAATCCTGCAAAAGTACACAGTGATTATGCTACTTTTTTAGATGCTAATAAATTAGCTTCAAAAGATGAAGTTTTTAACTTATTGCAAAAAGCATATGAAATTGACCCAACTAAAATGGGTGTAAAAAATATTTACAAATATTTTCAAGGAATAACTGATAGAAATAAAGATACAAATCCTCAGAAGGTATTTGATACATATGATGATGTAATGGAGTCTGTTCAGGAAAAATTAGATGACTATACTAAAAAGTTAGTACCATTATTAGATTCTACTAAAACGTTATCTAAATCAGAAAAAAGAAAGAAAAGAATTTATAGTGTAAATTCTAAAGCTTTGGGTACAGTTGAAGGGCAGTTTGATAGAATTTTATCTGAAATTGCTACTTGTGAAAGATTAGTTCCATTATATAGAAGAGACTTAGATGCTAATAAAGGGAATGGACAATGGTTGAAAAGAGCAGTATCTAGAATGCACAATAAAGGATGTCAATCAGATCCATTATATGCAGAGTTAGCACAGGCATATGCCGAAGCTTCTCCATCTGCGGATGCATATAGTTTCTTAGCTGGAGTTTTAGATAAAAACGGACAATCATCAGAAGCTGATGCAATGCGTCAAAAAGCATTTGACTTAGAAACTGATCCTTTTAAGAAAGCTAAATTTAAGTTGAAATTTGCTCAGAATGCAAAAGATAAAGGTAGAAAAGGACAGGCAAGAAGATTGGCAATGGAAGCATTACAATTTAATCCTAACCTAGGAAAAGCATATTTATTTATTGCGGGGATGTATGCTTCTAGTGCAAACTCTTGTGGTAAAAATGAATTTGCTAAAAGAATGGTATATGTTGCAGCGGCTAACAAAGCGAGAAGAGCAGCAGCTATAGATCCAAGTATTTCTGCAAAAGCAAATAGGTATGCAAGAAGTTATATGAAACAAGCACCTTCTAAAAAATTGATTTTTACAGAAGGTATAGCTCCAGGAAGTTCTCATAGAATTGGTTGTTGGATTGGAGAATCTGCTAGAGTACCAAATAACTAAGAATGGTAAAACATATCAAGATATTATTTAAAAGCATTGCTATTGTTTGTTCAATAGCAATGTTTTTTTCTTGTACAAATACCAATAAAGAAGTTAGAGATTTTCTAGCGGACAAAAATTTACCTATCGGTGTGGCAAAAAATGCTTTTCATGTTTATAAGGACTCCGGTAAAGTAACATCAAAATTAATCACACCTCTTTTACATGATTTTAGTAACAGGGATAAACATCCATATAACGAGTTTCCAAAAGGTTTAAAAATCATCAATTTTGAAAATGATGGAAAAGATTCTGTAACTATTTTAGGTGATTATGCGTTGTCATATTCTAAAACAGCCATTTCAGAAATTAAAGGAAATGTAGTTGTACTAAATCATACAGAAAACTCAAGATTAGAAACAGAACAAATGTTTTGGGATCAAAATACCCAATATTTTGTTTCGGAGAAACCGTTTACTTTTATGAAACAAAATGATACCATTAGAGGTGTTGGTTTTGAGTCTAAAGAAGATTTAAGTAAATGGGTGTCTAAAAATATTTCAGGAAACTTAGAAACAACAGAACAATGAACAAACTTTGGAAATTTTTTCAGTACGGATACTTAATAGTAGCAATTATTTGCTTAATAGAAGTGTTTTTACGTTGGAATTCAGATAGGGAAAGAGCGTACTTATTTTTAGTTTTCGCAATTATTATTACCTTAGTATTTCTATTTAAAAGACATTTTAGAAAAAAAGTAGAAAAGAGAAACAGCTCAAACAAATAGTTTCTCTGTAGCTAATGGAAATACAAATCATTGTCATAATCATATCGATTATCTTATCTGCATTCTTTTCGGGGATGGAGATTGCATTTGTATCTGCCAATAAACTTCATTTAGAATTAGAGAAAAAAAAGAAAGGATTTCTTTCTAAAGTTCTTTCTAAAATTACACAAAAGTCATCCAAATTTATAACCACAATGTTAGTGGGTAATAATATTTCTTTGGTGATTTATAGTTATTTTATGGGGAAGTTACTTGTTAAGTTTTTACCATTAAGTAGCTTTAATGAGTTTACAATTTTATTATTTCAAACATTAATTTCTACGTTAATAATATTAATTACTGCAGAGTTTTTACCTAAAGCAATTTTTAGAGTCTATGCAAATCAAGTTATAAAAATATTTGCGTTACCAGCTTATTTCTTTTATATATTGTTTCATTTTATTTCTGAATTTATAACATTAATATCTGATTTTTGTTTAAAGATTTTCTTTAAAACAGATGCAGATAAGGAGCAGACAGAATTTAGTAAAGAGGAATTGGGGAATTATATTTCTGAGCAATTAGAAACGGGTAATGAAGATGAAGAAGTAGATTCAGAAATTCAAATTTTTCAAAATGCTTTAGAGTTTCAAAATGTGAAAGCTAGAGAGGTTATGGTTCCAAGAACTGAGATTATGGCTGTTGAAGTTCATGAAACAGTAACAAATTTAAAACAACTCTTTATAGAGACTGGGTATTCTAAAATTTTGGTTTATAAAAATTCGTTAGACGAAATTATTGGTTATGTAAATGCATTTGAACTGTTTAAAAAACCAAAAACGATTAAGTCAATTTTATTGCCTGTAGAAATCGTTCCAGAATCTATGATGATTAATGATGTTTTAAATAGTTTGATAAAAAAGCGAAAAAGTATTGCTGTTGTTATTGATGAATATGGTGGAACTTCAGGAATCATTACAGTTGAAGATGTTGTGGAAGAATTATTTGGAGAAATAGAAGATGAACATGATACTCAAGACTTTCTGGAAGAAAAAATTAATGAAACAGAATATCATTTTTCTGCACGATTAGAAGTGGATTATTTAAATGAAGAATATGATTTAAATATTCCGAAAGAGGAAGCCTATGAAACTTTAGGAGGATTTATCATTCATCAAACAGAAAATATTCCAGAGCAAGACCAAGAAATTACTATAGAGAATTTTGTAATTAAAATCTTAAAGGTCAGTTCGTCTAAAATAGATACACTTTATTTAAAAGTGTTGCCAATAGAGGGCTAGAGCAACACAATATCGTTACTTATTTATGTTGCATTATTAAAAGCCAAATTGTATCTTCGCCAACTGTAAATAAATTAAACAAACTATGGCAATTTTATCTAAAATTAGAGAACGTTCAATGTTCTTAATACTTGTAATTGGTTTAGCACTTTTTGCATTTGTTTTAGACCCTTCTACGATAGGAGATTTTTTTAACTCAAGTAAAGTAAACGAAATAGGTGAAGTAGATGGAGAAACCATTACTAGACAGGAGTTTGCGCAAGAAATAGAAGACTATAAAACAAGAACTGGAAATAGAGGTTCTGAAATGCAAGCAGCTAAAAATGTTTGGGATGAATTGGTAAAGAAGAAAATTTACAAAAATCTTTTAGAAGATGCTGGTGTTAGTGTTGGTGAAGAAGATGTTTGGAGACAAATGGTTAATATTCCTAATATCAAAAACAATCCTGAATATCAAAATGAAGCTGGAATTTTTGATGCAGATAAGTTTAAGCAATTCTTAAAAGATGCTGAAACAAACAATCCACAACTTTTTACTGCCTGGACAAAGTATATGAATCAACTTAGAGATAATTCTAAGATAACTATTTATAATAACCTTGTTTCTGCTGGTCTAGGAGCTTCTTTAAAAGAAGGAGAAACTAAGTATGTAAGTGAAAACACAAAGTTGAGTGCACAATATGTGTATGTACCTTATACTTCTATTGCAGATAGCTTAGTAACAGTTTCTGATAGTGAGATTAAAGGATATATAAATAGTCATCAAAACGAATTTAAAACTGAAGCTACAAGAGATCTTGCTTATATGCAATTTGATATTTCTCCAACAGCAGCAGATGAAGAAACAATTAAAGCAGAGGTTGCTAAATTATTAGAAGATAAAGAAGAATTTAGTACTGTTACTAAAGGTCAGGTTATAGTAAAAGGATTTAGAAATACGGATAATGTAGCTGAGTTTTTATCAGAAAACCCTTCTGACGTTAATTTAGATACTAACTTTAAATTTAAGAATCAACTTTCTAGCGAAATTGCTGAAGGAGTTTCTAATGGTAAATTAGGAGATGTTTTTGGGCCTTATAAAGATGCTGGTTTTTTTAAGATTTCTAAAATAACAGAAGTTGTAAGCATGCCAGACTCTGTAAAAGCAAGTCATATATTAATTCCATTTATTGGCTCTAGATCTGCAACAGCAGAAACAAAACAAACAGAAGAACAAGCTAAAAAAACTGCTGATAGTTTAGTTAGTGTTTTAAAAAGAAATAGTAGAAAGTTTACTGCTTTAGCAAAAGAGCTTTCTGCAGATAAATCGAATGCAGATAAAGGTGGTGAATTAGATTGGTTTAATTACTCTAGAATGGTACCTGAGTTTAGAGACTTTGCTTTCCAAAACAAAAAAGGAACTATTGGTATTGCTAAAACAGCATTTGGATTTCATGTAATTAAAATTGAAGATCAAAAGAATTATCAAAATGCTGTAAAGCTATCAACATTTGGTAGAAAAATAATAGCATCAGAGGCTACAGAAAACGCAGTTTTTCAAGAATCGGAAAATTACGCACAAGCAATTTCTAAAGATGTGAAAAATTACTTAACTATTTCTAAGGAGAAAAATTATTCACCAAAACCTGCTATTGGTTTAAAAGTGTTAGATGAAAATGTTCCTGGTTTAGGAAATCAACGTCAAATTGTTTCTTGGGCATTTAATAGAGATACAAAAATAGGTTCTTATAAAAGGTTTGATTTAGAAGGTAAGCATGTTGTAGCTATCCTTACTAAGAATTTAGAAAAAGGGTTGTTGTCTCCAGAAAAAGCAAACGGAAGAGTAAAACCAATTCTGTTAAACGAAAAGAAAGCACAAATCATTATGGAAAAAATGGTTGGAGGTAATTTAGCTGAATTAAGTAAGGCTAATAACACTTCTGTTAGACAAGCGTCTGGTATTACATTAAAAACGCCAACATTAACTGGTGTAGGTGCTTCGCCAAAAGTTGTTGGAGCAATGATTAACGCTAAAGAAAATCAATTATATAATAAAATTGAAGGAACAAAAGGAGTATTTGCTTTTGTAGTAAACACTAAAGAATTACCTACCTTATTACCTAATTATGATGCTGAAAGAAAAAGAATGTCTGAGCAACTAAGGAATAAGACATTTAGCATGTATGAAGCTGTTAAAAAAGCTACAGAAATTAAAGATGAAAGATCTAATTTCTACGGAATTTAATTAATAAAAAATATTAATATATTAAAAAAGGCACTCAAATTGAGTGCCTTTTTTAGTTTGAATTAAGAATTGATTTTTATCCGTTCATAGAGATTAAAAACTCATCGTTATTTTTAGAGAACTTAATACGTTCGTTAATAAATTCCATTGCTTCAATAGGGTTCATATCTGCTAAGTATTTACGTAATACCCACATTCTTTGTACAGTTTTAGCATCTAATAATAAATCGTCACGTCTAGTAGAAGATTTAATTAAATCAATTGCTGGATAGATTCTTCTATTAGAAATATTTCTATCTAATTGTAGTTCCATATTACCAGTACCTTTAAATTCTTCAAAGATTACTTCATCCATTTTAGAACCAGTTTCTGTAAGTGCGGTAGCAATAATCGTTAAAGAACCACCATTTTCTATGTTACGTGCAGCACCAAAGAAACGTTTTGGTTTATGTAAAGCATTTGCATCTATACCACCAGAAAGAATTTTTCCAGAAGCAGGAGCGACAGTATTATAGGCTCTAGCTAAACGTGTAATAGAATCTAAAAGAATTACAACATCATGACCACATTCAACCAAACGTTTTGCTTTTTCTAAAACAATGTTGGCAACACGTACATGTTTATCCGCAGGTTCGTCAAAAGTAGAAGCAACTACTTCACCACGTACACTACGCTGCATATCTGTAACTTCTTCTGGACGTTCATCAATTAATAAAACAATTTGATATACTTCTGGATGATTCGATGCAATTGCATTGGCAACATCCTTTAATAACATTGTTTTACCAGTTTTAGGTTGTGCTACAATCATACCACGTTGTCCTTTTCCTAAAGGAGAAAACAAATCGATAATTCGTGTAGAAAGTGAACTTCCTTTTTCTGCTAAATTGAATTTTTCTTGAGGAAATAACGGCGTTAAATGCTCAAAAGAAACTCTATCTCTAACAATATTAGGATTTAGTCCGTTAATTTTTGAAACTCTAATTAAAGGAAAGTATTTTTCACCTTCTTTAGGAGGTCTCACATTTCCTTTAACTGTATCACCAGTTTTTAAACCAAATAATTTAATTTGAGATTGCGATACATAAATATCATCTGGAGATGATAAATAGTTGTAATCCGATGAACGTAAAAAACCATAACCGTCTGGCATCATTTCTAAAACACCTTCACTTTCTATAATTCCATCAAATTCAAAATCAGGATCTCTATATCGATTTCCGTTTTTTGGATTTCTATTGTTGTTATTATTTCTTTGGTGATTATTTTTAGATTGATTGTTGTTCTTGTTATTACCTTTATTTTGTTGAGGATTATTTTTTACAGGAACTTCAGCTTTTTTTTCTGATACACTTTCTTTAGGTTTTGAAACCTCTTTTGTAGCTTCTGCTTTAGGTGTTTTAACTTTAGTAGTTTCAACTTTTTCAACAACAGGTTGTTTTTTACTTTCTACTGGTTTGTTGGTAGTAACATTTTCACCAGTAGGTTTTTTAGCCACTCGTTTTCTTTTTGGCTTTTCAGTTTTCTTAGGCTCACTAGTTGTTGGATTAGCAGCCTGAATATCTAGTATTTTATAAACCAAATCTAATTTTTTTAATTGACTGGTTTTGGTAAGGCCTACTTTTTTGGCTATTTCTTGTAAATCAGCTAAAGTTTTAGCCTTAAGATCCGAGATTTCGAACATGTATTTTATATTAAGTTATAATATTAATCGTAGAATTATTGATTAATGGTTTTTGATAAATTTTTATGATTTAAATATTGTAAAACGTTCTACAATAATATTGGGCGTAGTTGCTTAATAGTAACAAATATATATAATTATTTTGATTTACAAACTTTTCTTTTAAAAAAGAAAAGTTTACTTTTGCTCACCTATTATATAAGTATGATACAAAGAATACAATCAATCTATTTAATACTAGCATCCGCAGTAGCTGGTGGGTTGATTTTTGTGTGTAACTTATGGTCGTCTTTAACAACTAATGTTTTTGCTATAGATTTGTTTAATGAGTCAGAATTATTAAAAAAAATAATCCCTGTTCTTTTTATAGTATCAGCAATCATTAGTTTTTGTACTATTTTTCTGTTTAAGAATAGGCAATTACAATTTGTATTAGGACGCATTGTTATTTTGATTAACTTTTTTTTATTAGGAATATTAGTATATGTATCACTAACATTATCTGGAGAAGCTGCTGTTTCTAAGAAGGGTATTGGGATGTTTTTACCGCTTGTTGTGGTTTTGCTTTTAGTTTTAGCAAATAAAGCAATTAAGAAGGATGAAGATCTTGTAAAATCTGTAGATAGATTACGATAAACCTAACTAGTATATTTAGTGTAGAAAAAACCGGGAAAATTTCTCGGTTTTTTTAATTTTAGACATTTTTAAGAATTTTAACCAAATTAAATATTTTTATAAAACAGTAGTTTTTTTTAAAAATAAAAACAATTAACTTGTTGACTATCAAATTTTTAATATATTGCTCTCATTATAAATGATGAGGCCTCCCTCATCATTTATAATGAGGGCAATTTCATCATAAAGGGTGATTGTGAGATTTATAAAGTGACCATATATTTGTAACGTTAAGAAAGATGAAGAGAAAAGTTCAAGTTCACATTGCAGATGATCATAAGATAGTAATCGAAGGAGTCATTGCAGTAATAAATACGGAAAGTAGCATTGAGGTAAAAGGATATTCTCAGACCGGTACGAAAGTAATTAAATGGTTAGAGAAAAATTCTGCTGATGTTTTAATATTAGACATAAGCATGCCAGAAGTTGGAGGAATTGAAGTTTTGCGATATTTTAAAGAAAAAGGAATAGAGCAAAAAACAATTATCCTATCTAGTTTTGATGACCCAAATTTTGTTAAAGAAATTATGGAAATTGGAGCAAAAGGATATATTTCTAAAAACAATGCTGGAGAGCACATTGTAAATGCCATTTTGAAAGTTGCAAATGGAGGTACTTACTTTAGTGACGATATAAAAGAAAACTTATTTAAGGTTTTTACAGGTGAAGAAGCTGTAGAGGGAGATTTCCCAAAGGGCTTTTTTATTTCAGAAGAGTTAACAGATAGAGAAGTAGAAGTACTTCGGTTAATAGCAAAAGAATTGAATACATCTGAAATTGCTAAAAAAATTAATGTAAGTGAAAATACAGTTAAAACACATAGACAAAAATTATTAAAAAAATTAAATGTAAAAAATTCAGTAGGCTTAGCAATGTATGCGGTTAAACATAAAATTATATAGACTACCCCCTAATAAGTACTCTAAAAAGATTTTAATTTGCCCCTATTTAAATCACTTTAAAAGAGATATTTGCCCCACAATCTATATATTTTATGCATACATTGAAAGCTTGCTTTATTTTTATAATAAAAATTCAAAAACAAATCCCTCAATAATCCCTTACAAAACTAAACTCATGAAATTTTTAAAAATTAAAGTACTAGCTATACTACTAGTTGTAGGATTCACATCATGTACTACTGAAACGTTAACTGAAGATCTAACAGCAGAAGAAAATTCACTTAAATCATTTAGAGTAAAAAGAGATGCATCAGGTGCATACTCTATAGATTACGGTGTTTCTAATAATACAAGAGCAGAATTAGTTAAGAATACAGATACAAAAACTAACGAAATTTACTTATATTCGACTAAGAATACAACTAAAACATCTTATAACAGAAACGTAGAGTTAGATGGTGAAGGATTAAAAATAGGTTTTGTTGATACAAGAACCAATAAAAGAGCTCATAATTTCACTATTATAGATGATAATATTAAATTGGCTACAAACGCAAGAGTTGATAATGGCAATAAATATTTAAAAGAATATAGTATAGAAGGTAATGCAGATAATGTATATACTTTAGATTTTAAAGTTAAAGAGAAAATTGATGTAAATACCATTTATAACGCTGATACAAATGAATATGAAATACATTTGCGTAAAGGAAAAGGAAATGGAAAGAATTTTTCAGAGAATTTTGTTAAAGAAGATGGAGAAGATTTGTTGATCACTTTTGTTAATCACTATGGAAGTAGTTCGTCAAGAATTGCTTCAAGTACAACATCTAGAGTTCCGAGAGCTATAATAAGAGATTAACTTATAAAGTATTTGAAGAGCATAATAAAAATAATAATATTTTTTTATACAATAATTTTTTGTGTAAAAGTTAATTCTAAAACAACTAAAGAAGTTTTGTTAATCAACAAAACTTCTTTAGTTGTTTACATGTATGGACAAAATATTGATAGTGTTTTAATAAAAAAATATGAAAAGGCTGATAGCTTATTTAATGAAAAAAAATATGAAAAGTCAATAGAAATAGCAACAGAAGTTTTACATGATGCTAAGGATAAACAAGAAAAAAATATATATGCTTCAGCAAATTATTTGTTAGCTAAAATATGGTATCAAACAAAATCATATAAAAAAGCTGTAAAGTATTTTAAGAAAAGTTTAATGCTGTTTTCTATTGATGAAAATAATGTTAGTTTAAAAGAAGGTATAACAAGTTTGCATGATAATTTTAAAATTGTAGAAAACAACTTTAAAATAGGAGTTGCTTATCATAGGTTGCTTGAAAATAATGATAGTATCACTTTTTTTAAAGATAGTGCAGTTCATTATTATAATAGAGTTATAAACTCGGGTTCATTAAAAAATACTGTTCTAAAGTTAAAATCTAAAGCATATAGCAATTTGTCGAATTTACATTTACACGATAGTCTTTTTGTAAAAGCTGAAAATTATGCTAATATTTCAATAGATATTGAAAAAAATTTCACAAATAATTTTTATGATTTAGCAGGCGCCTATGGAAATTTAGCAAACATATATTTATTTAAAAAAGATTTAAAAAGATCAAAGCAAACTACTTTGAAAGCTTTAAAATTTATTGAAAATGTTAAAGGCTTAAAAATAGACAGATATAAAGCAGATTTGTATTTTAATTTGGCATATGCAATGTATAAGTTAGAAGATTTTAAAGCATATGAATATCAGCAAAAATCATATGATATTAGTGATAAACTTGGAGAAAATGAACTGAGGAAATTTGTAGAAAAAATTAGTGCCGAAAAGAATTTTGAAATAGGGAAATTGCTTGGAGTACAACAAGAAGAAACTAAGCGCCTTAAAGCACAACAAACTTTTTGGGTTGTTGGAGCAATAGCAACATTATTAATCCTTACTTTATTATATTTCCTTAAAACCTATAAGCTTAAACAAAAGAATCTAGGCTTAGAATTGGCTCAAAAAGAGTTAATACAGAAAAGAAAAATAGAAAAATTGCGTTCAGATTCTCAAATTCGAGTGTTGAATGCTACACTAGATGGTAAATCTGAAGAACGTAAATTGATTTCTGAAACCTTACATGATAATGTAAGTGCATTGTTATCTTCTGCAAGTATGCATTTACAAGCTACCAAAAAACACTTTAACGGACAAACTCCGGAAGAGATAGATAAAACACAAGTTATTATTTCAGAGGCTTCTAAAAAAATTAGAGATTTATCACATACATTGGTTTCGTCAATTTTATTGAAATTTGGTTTGCGTTATGCTGTAAATGATATTGCCGATAAATACTCTAATTCTGAAATTACTTTTAAAACTTCTATTAAAAATATACAACGATATAATGAAGGTTTTGAAATTAAAACCTATAACATTATACAAGAACTGTTCAATAATATCTTAAAGCATAGTAAAGCTACCAAAGCAACAATTCATTTAGAAGAAAGGGACAATCGGTTATTTATAGATGTTACAGATAATGGTATTGGTTTTAATAAGAAAAATATTATTAAAAAAAATGGTTTAGGTATTAACCAAGTCGATGCACGGGTGCAAGTAATGAAGGGTGAATTCTTTATAGATTCAAATAATAAAAATGGTACTAAAGTAACTATAGATGTACCAATAATTGAAAGAGAACCTATTAACCTCTTGTAGCTAGTTCTATAACTTCCAAGTTTTTTATTTCACCCTTATCTATAGTGAAACGAACCATGGTTCTTACTTTATGAAATCCATGATTACCAGCTGCACCAGGATTTATATGTAATAAATTTAGTTTTTTATCAAACTGAACTTTTAAAATATGAGAATGCCCACAAATAAAGAGTTTGGGAGATTCTTTTTGTAATGCTTCTCTAACTCTAGGATTGTATTTATTTGGATAGCCACCGATATGTGTTATCCAAACAGAAACACATTCAAGGTCAAATTTATTATCCAAAGGAAATTCTGAACGAGCGTCTGCTCCGTCAATATTTCCATAAACGGCACGTAGGGGTTTTAGTTTTTTAATAGTATCGGTTACCTTTAAATCTCCAATATCGCCAGCATGCCAAACTTCATCAGCTTGTTTTACAAACTTTAAAATTTGATCATCAATAAAACTATGAGTATCGGAAAGTAATAAGATTTTCTTCACAGAACGAAAGTACTAATAACAAAATAAAATCCGTAATTTTACTGTTTACTAAAGCGCACTTTTTTTGAGGTATTTTATAGAATTTTCTTATCACGGAAAAAATTATCACGGTTGGCAAAAACAACCAGATGCAACTTCTGTACAAGAAAAATTAAATACAGTATTAAGTACTATTTTAAGAACAGAAATTGATGTCGTTGGTGCAGGAAGAACAGATGCTGGTGTACATGCAAAACAACTTTTTGCACATTTTGATGTAGAAACTAAAATTGAAGATAATTTTAGTTTTAAGTTAAATTCAATGTTGCCAGAAGATATTGTAGTTTCTAAAGTGTTTTTAGTTACTGATGATGCACATGCTAGATTTGACGCTACACAACGAAGCTATGAGTATAAAATTTGGTTGGGTAGGAGTCCGTTTAACTTAGACTTTTCATGGCAAATACATTCACAGCTATTAAATATTGAGCTGATGAATAAAGCGGCTTCACTTTTATTAGAATACGAAGATTTTCAGTGTTTTTCTAAAGTTAAAACAGAAGTCTATACATACAATTGTACAGTTACAAATGCAGTTTGGAAATTAGATGGAAAAGATTTGAGGTTTTATATTTCTGCAAATCGATTTTTAAGAAATATGGTTAGAGCAATTGTAGGGACTTTAGTAGATGTAGGTTTAGGAAAAACAACAGTAGAGGAATTTAGGAAAATAATTGAAAGTAAAAATAGATCTAACGCTGGATTGTCAGTTCCTGCAAAAGGATTATTTTTAGCAAAGGTTTCATACGATTACATTAAGGAATAATAATGAGCAAAAAAATAACAGGTAAGGCATTTGATGTAAAGATTTTTTCAAGACTAATGAGTTTTGCAAAAAGATATCGATTGATCTTTTTTGTGGCATCATCTTCTGCTATTTTATTATCCTTAGTTTCTGCAATAAATCCCTATATACTGTCAAAAACCATCAATAGTTTTGTAGATACAAAAGACGTTAATACACTGATGTATTATATGAAAATTTTGTTTGCGCTTACATTAACAGAATTTGTTTTTCAACTGTTGTTTACATATTATTCTAGTTGGGTTGGACAACATATTGTTAGAGATATTAGAGCAAAAACATTTAGGAAAATATTACATTTTAAAATGGGGTATTTCGATACTACTTCGGTAGGTAAATTAGTAACTAGAGTAGTTTCTGATTTAGAAACTATTTCAGCATTTTTTACGAATGGTGTTTTTAATATTGTAAGTGATATTTTAAAAATGTTAGTAGTAATTTGTGTGATGTTCTTTATGAACTGGAAACTTACCTTAATTGCGCTTACCGTTCTACCTATTTTAATTTACGCAACCAAAATTTTTCAAGTTGCCATAAAAGGAACATTTCAACAAGTTAGAGATGAGGTTGCTAACTTAAATGGATTTGTGCAAGAACGTGTTACTGGTATGAAAATAGTTCAGTTATTTAATAGAGAAAAAATTGAATATCAGAATTTTAAAGAAATCAATAACAAGCATAAAAAAGCCTATATAAAAACTATTTGGTATTACTCTTTTTTCTTTCCTATTGCAGAAATTTTATCATCAATAGCCATCGGTTTAATTGTTTGGTATGGTGGTTTACAGGTTATTGCCGGAGAAGCAGCAACAGTTGGAGGAATTATTGCTTTTGTAAGAATGTCTCAAATGTTGTTTAGACCTTTGCGTCAAATTGCCGATAAATTTAATCAATTACAAATGGGTATCGTTGCCGGTGAACGCGTTTTTAAAGTGATTGATACAGAGAGTAATATTGAAAATAAAGGAACTGTTATTGCGCAAAATTTACAAGGAGATATCAGTTTTAAAGATGTGCGTTTTAGTTATATAAAAAATGAAGAGGTTTTAAAAGGGATTTCTTTAGAAGTTAAAAAAGGACAAACTGTTGCCATTGTTGGAGCTACTGGGGCAGGAAAATCGACTATTATTAATCTAATAAATCGTTTTTATGAAATTGATAGTGGAACTATTTCTGTTGATGGAACTAAAGTAGAAGATTATGAACTTGCATCTTTAAGAGAGCAAATTGCTATTGTTTTGCAAGATGTATTTTTGTTTTCAGATTCAATCCTAAATAATATCACTTTAAAAAATCCAACTATAACTTTAGAGGAAGTACAAGACGCCGCAAAGAAAATTGGTATTCACGATTTTATAATGTCGCTACCAAAGAACTATCACTATAATGTGAAAGAACGTGGAGCAATGTTATCTTCGGGTCAAAGGCAATTAATTGCTTTTTTAAGAGCGTATGTAAGTAAACCAAGTATTTTAATTTTAGATGAAGCCACATCGTCTGTAGATTCTCATGCAGAACAAATGATTCAATATGCAACAGATACAATTACTAAAGGGAGAACTTCTATTGTTATCGCACATAGATTAGCTACAATAAAAAAAGCAGATAAGATTATTGTGATGGATGATGGATTGATTGTGGAAGAAGGAAGTCATCAAGAACTACTAGAAAAAGTTGATGGATATTATAAAAACCTGTACGACAAGCAGTTTAGTTTAGAAATAGCTTCGTAGTTAATTTGGTAAGTCACCATTATTCCGTTAACTTTGTGTAAATCATATAACATAAAAATCAAAAAAATGAAAAAATTAATTTTATCTGTGTTTGCAGTTGGAGCGTTATTAGTTACTGGTTGTAAAAGTGAGAAAAAAGAAGCTAAGGAAGCAGCGACAGAAGTTGTAACTGAAGCGAAAGAAGTAACCAAAGAAGCTGTTACAGAAGTTAAGGAAGCTGCTAAAACGGTTGTAGAGAAAGTTGAGTCTGCTTTAGCAGGTGTATCAATTCCTAATTTCGAAAATGCTGAGGTAACTAAGCATTTACAGAATTATGCTTCGTATGCTAATGATTATATTGCTGCAAAAGGCGATGTACTTAAAAATGCTTCTTTAGCTAAAAAAGGAATTCAATTAGCAGCTAAAGGAAAAGATTTATTAGGTTCTTTAAGTGCTGATGATGCATCTAAATTTAAAGGAGTTATGAGTGCTATTCAATCTAAAATGGCACCAGCTAAATAAGTTGAAGTCTTTTAAAATGATAAAAAAATGCGCTCTATGAGCGCATTTTTTATGAAGATAAATCACTTCTAAGTTTTTCGCTGAGTTCGTTATAATCTGCATATAATTCAAACTCTCCATCTTTTATATACGATATTTCTCCTGTTTCTTCTGACACTAGTAAACAAACAGCATCTGTTTTTTCAGTTACACCAATTGCAGCTCTATGTCTTAATCCAAATCTTGCAGGAATTTTTGTGCTGTCAGAAATCGGTAAAACAACTCGTGTTGCTACCACATAATTATCTCTAATAATAGTGGCTCCATCGTGTAACGGGCTATTTTTAAAAAAGATACTTTGTAAGATTGCATCGTTTACCAACGCATTCATTTTATCACCAGTATTAATTAAAAAATCTAAACTATTTGTACGTTCAATAACAACTAAAGCACCAGTTTTTGATTTAGACAGTTTTCTACAAGAATCTACTATTGTATCACTATCGATTTCTGAACTAATTTCTGATTTTAAGAATTTTAGCTGTTTTAAAAAATTTCTTTTAGTAGAAAAATTTGTGGTACCAATCATTAATAAGAATTTCCTAATTTCTTGTTGGAATACAATAATTAAAGCAATTACACCTCCAGAAAGTAGGTAACCTAATATTCCGCTTAGCATTTCCATTTTAAGTACCTGTGTTGTTTTCCAGATAATAAAAATAAGTGCTATTCCAATAAAAATATTAATGGCAACGGTACCTTTTAAAAGCTTATAAATATAATAGAGTAGAATGGCTACTAATAAAATATCTAGTACATCCAAAAAAGAAAATTCTATAAAGTCTAACATTAAAAGTTTGATGTTTGCGTAAAAATACTAAATATTATTTTAGCTGCTCAACAATTTTAATTGCTTCCATAGCTTCTTTCACGTCATGAACACGTAATATGTTAGCGCCACTTAATAATGCAATAGTATTGGCAGAAGTAGTCGCGTTAAGAGCTTCTTGTGCAGAAATATCTAAGGTTTTATACAGCATAGATTTTCTAGATATTCCTGCTAAAATGGGTGCATCTAAATTTTTGAAGAGTGCTAAGTTTTTAAGCAATTCAAAATTATGTTCTATGGTTTTTCCAAAACCAAAACCAACATCAATAATAACATCATTCAATTTTAATTGACGAAGTTTATAGAGTTGTTCAGTAAAAAAAGAAATAAGTTCTGTAGTTGCATTTTTGTATTCAGGGTTTCTTTGCATGTTTTGTGGTGTACCCAACATATGCATTAAAATATACGGAACTTGTAATTCTGCAACAGTTGTAAACATGTTGTTATCCATTTTTCCGCCAGAAATATCATTGATAATTGCTGCGCCTATATTTATAGTTTCTTTAGCAACGTTACTTCTAAAGGTATCCACAGAAATAATAATGTCTGGAAAACTTTTAATCAGTAATTCAATAATCGGAACAATTCTTTTTAGCTCTTCATCTTCAGAAATATGTGTAGCTCCTGGTCTAGAAGAGTATGCGCCAACATCTATAAATGTTGCACCTTCGGTTAACATCTTTTCAGTTTGTTTAAGGATGTCTTTATTGTTCTTATAACTACCGCCATCAAAAAAAGAGTCGGGAGTAATATTTAGAATCCCCATTACTTTAGGAAAAGATAGATCAATAAATTTTCCGTTACAATTTATGGTCATTAGCTAACAACTTTGTTAATTATTGAAGTGATTTTAGGTGCTTTATAAGTGTTCATTTTTAGCATTAATCCATCTACAGTTGAATCTACTAAAAGCATTTCTCTGTTTTTTTGTTTTAAATACCCTTCTTCAACCATTTTATCTAATTGTTGTAAAGTAGCGTCAAAAAAATCATTAATATTTAGAAGTCCAATCGGTTTTTGTTCAATGTGTAATTGTCCTAATGTTAAGGCTTCAAAAAGTTCATCTAAAGTTCCAAAACCACCAGGAAGTGTAATGTATCCATCCACTAATTTACTCATAATCACTTTGCGTTCACTCATGTTTTTGCACACAACCATTTCTTCAACACCAGTATGAATAACTTCTTCCTTTTCCAAAAGCTTCGGAATTACACCAATGACATCTCCATTTTGAGCAAGAATTGTATCCGCTAAAGTGCCCATCATTCCAATTTTACCACCGCCATAAACTAAAGCGATATTGTTTTTTGCAAAGTGATTTCCTAATGTTATTGCAGCATTTTTATAGATAGGATTAAACCCTAAGCTAGATCCACAAAAAACAACTATTTTTTTCATTAGAAGGATTGATAAATTCACAGTAAAAATAAATGAAATGCGTTGAAGTTTTACTATTTTTACACAAATACTTTTTACTAAAAAATGCAAAAAACAAAAGAACAATACGATGCTGTAATAAAAGCATGTAGGAGTTTATTTATAAAAAAAATGTCTGATTATGGTTCTGCTTGGCGAATTTTACGCTTACCATCTTTAACCGATCAGATATTTATTAAAGCACAAAGAATCCGTCAATTGCAAGAAAATGAAGTTAGAAAAGTTGATGAAGGAGAAAAGTCTGAATTTATCGGTATTATAAATTATTCTATTATGGCGTTAATTCAGTTAGAATTAGGTGTTGTAGAAAACCCTGATTTATCTACAGAAGAGGCAACAAAATTATACGACAAGCATAGTAAGATTACCAAAGAATTAATGTTAAATAAGAATCATGATTATGGTGAAGCATGGAGAGATATGCGTGTTTCTAGTTTAACAGATTTAATTATTCAAAAACTATTGCGTGTAAAGCAAATAGAAGATAATAAGGGGAAAACTATAGTTTCTGAAGGAATTGATGCTAATTACCAAGATATGATTAATTATGCTGTTTTTGCTATGATTCATTTAGATTAACAGAATGAATAAAATTATTTTTTATGCAATTTGTTTTATAGCAATACTTTGTGGAGTGTTCTTTGCATTTTTTGATAATTATTCTTTAGCTATTACTATTTTTTTGATATCTATAGCTGTTCTTTTTTTAGACATTTTAATAATATTAATAAATAAATATAAATGAAAATACTAGTTCAAATCGCAAGAATTATAGTAGGTGGCTTATTCATTTTTTCTGGTTTTGTAAAATTGGTTGATCCTATAGGTTCTCAATACAAATTTCAAGAATATTTTTCTGAAACAGTTTTAGATATAGAGTTTTTAATACCCTATGCTTTGCCATTTGCTATTCTTTTAATTGTAGCAGAAATTGTGTTAGGATTTGCAATTTTGGTTGGTTGGAGATCCAAATTAACAGTTTGGAGCTTACTAATTTTAATCATTGTTTTCTTATTTCTAACTTGGTATTCTGCTTATTATAATAAAGTTACAGATTGTGGCTGCTTTGGTGATGCAATAAAATTATCACCTTGGGAATCCTTTTATAAAGATGTTATTTTAACAATTTTAATAGTCTTTTTAACCTTTAGAATTTCAGATATTAAACCAATTTTCTCAAAGAGTTTTGCAACTATTATAACGTATCTTTCACTGTTTGTTTCCTTATACATTACGTATCATGTACTAACTCATCTACCTATAATAGATTTTAGAGCGTATGCTGTTGGTAAAAATATTAATGAAGGAATGGAGTATAAGAACGATGGTAAAATTCCGCCTGTACATGATTTTTCTTTAGAAGATTCTCAAAACGATTTAGCTCCAGAATTATTAGCAAAAGAAAAAGTGATGTTAATAATTGTATATAATCTAGGAAAATCTGATGTTGAAGGATTTCCTAAAATCAATGAGGTTGCTAATAAAGCCAAACAGAAAGGATATACTGTTTATGGTGTTTCCGCTTCTTTTTCGGACGATTTGTTACTTGCACAAGAAAAACATAACTTATCTTTTGAATTCCTTTTCTGTGATGAAACCACTTTAAAAACAATGATTAGAGGAAATCCAGGAATTATGATTTTGAATAAAGGAACTGTTACACAAAAATACAATTGGATTGATGCTGATAAAATAACGTATTAATGAAACAACTATTATTAGTTTTTGTTGGAGGTGGATTTGGAAGTGCACTTCGTTTTCTAGTCGGAAAATGGTTAACCAATGCTAATGGAGGTTTTCCTTACGGAACATTTACAGTAAATATTCTAGGAAGTTTATTAATAGGGATTATCTTAGGAATGGCAGCAAAAAATGAAACACTTTCTCAAGGATCAACCTTGCTGCTAGCAACAGGTTTTTGTGGAGGTTTTACTACATTTTCAACCTTTGCTTATGAGAATCATCAGTTATTAAAGACAGGAGATTTCGCAACATTTGCAATCTATACCATTGCAAGTTTTGCAGTAGGATTTTTAGCAGTTTTTACAGGAATGTATTTGGTTAAATTTATATAAACGTCATTTCGAGTGAATTTATGAAGGATGAATAAATTTTTATAGAGAACACATAATTAAGATAACATAATGAACGAAGCAGTAAAATATCAGTCAGAAGAAAATTATGCAATAATTACCATTAATAACGGAAAAGCAAACGCTATTTCTCATGAAGTTATTGAGGGATTAAATACTAGTTTTGACAAAGCTGAAGAAGATAATAAAGTTGTGATTTTAACTGGGCAACCTAGGATTTTTTCTGCTGGATTTGATTTGAAAGTGATGACAAAATCGCCTGAATCTGCAAAAGAATTAGTCACAAAAGGTTCTCTACTTTCATTGAGAATGTTGTCTTTTCCAAAACCAATTATCATAGCATGCTCTGGTCATGCAATTGCTAAAGGTGCTTTTTTATTACTGTCTTCAGATTATAGAATAGGGGTAGAAGGTGAGTTTAAAATCGGTTTAAATGAAGTGATGATTGGAATGACGATGCATCATGCTGGAATTGCTATTGCTAAATCTCGATTATCAGAAGTGTATTTAAACAGGTGTGTGAATAATGCTGAAATCTTTAACCCTAAGGATGCGATAAAAGCAGGTTTCTTTGATATTATTGTACCAGAAAACCATTTGTTACCCACTGCAATTAAAGTAGCAGAAATGTCTGCTAAGTTAAACAGAAAAGCACATGCAGAAACAAAATTAAAAGTTAGAAAACCACATTTAGATGCTTTAGAAAAAGCAATTGAATTAGATAGCGCTGGTAATATTTCTATTAATGCTTCTTAAAAACCTTAATTCCTGCGTTAATCTCAATGTCTAAATGATTTTTTCTTGGCGTTAACGGACAAGAGTAACGATCGCTATAAGCACAATAAGGATTGTATGTGTTGTTAAAGTTTAAGGCAACAGTACCGTCTTTATTAATATCAGAAATCATTACATCCATATAACGTCCACCACCATAAGAATCTTCTCCTGAAGTGTCATCCGTAAAAGGTAAAAACAAATAATCTTCATATTCTTCACTGGCTAAATTACTTTGACTTTGATAAATGGTAAGTTGTAATTCTTTTCCATTAATTATAAAATTTAATACCCCATATTTTTTATATAATGGTTTTCTATCAGTAGTAGTAGCCATTTCAAAAATAGGAGCATCAACAATTTTAGTAAAGGTAGCATTTACAATAAAGGTTGAATCTATTGGAAAGAATTCTAAACCTTTAAAGTTTTTTAAATCTTTCTTATCTAAAGGTGATTTCGAAGCATCTTTAAACCTACTATTTTCTTTCTGTTGATATTCGGTTTCTCCGACCAAAGCTCTTTTGTCTTGAGAATTACAAGAAATGCATACAGTTAAGAAGCATAATAAATATATCTTTTTCATGATTAATTATTTGGATTAAATCCAGGTATTAAAGGTGTAGATTGATAATTCTGAATGAGCTTATTTGATAAATTTTCAAATTGATTGGTTTCTGATAATGATTTAATACGATTAGGGTCAAACCTTCCTTTTAAATAGAAAGCAGTCGTTTTTTCTAAGGTTGAATTAAAAATGATGGCTTGGGTTACAACATCACCATCTTCTTTTACAGAAACTATTTTGGTTTTTTCTAAGGTATTTTTTCTTAAGACATCAGTAAATTTATTTGCTGTAACTGCATTTATTTCTGTAATTAATTCAGTTTGTTTCATTTTTGAAATATCATTAAAAGTGATGAATTTAAAATCTCTTACATTTCCAAAAAGCGTATTAATTTCTGGAGAGATAGTTCTCACTAAGGCGCGCATAAAATTTGGAACCTGAAAAGCGGTTACGCCAATATCATTTTTATGTTGATTAAAAAAAGATTGAAAACTTCGTCCGCTTCCGCAAGAAAATAAAACACAGCAAGCGATTATAATAAATGATTTTTTGTACATGATTTAGATTTCCGATAAATTTAATCAAAAATATATCGAATACCAACTGAATTACGAATTCCAGATTTACCATTTAGTTCAGAAAAATGATAGGCAGTTTCTACAACTAATCCAAAATTTCGTAATTCTTTAAAAGGTGTGATTTCTATTTGTAAAGGTAAAAAAGCACTCTCGTAAAAAGGAAGGAATTTCGAATGAAACGGAAACGTTGTTATTCCAGCTCCAAAATTAAGATTATAATCTTCTTTGTTGATGATTTTATAGAGTATGCTTAAATTTACACCAAATTCACTGTTTAAATTATCGTTAGCACTTAGTTCAACTTGAAAATTATCTGTAAAAGCATAATTTAATCCAATTTTGGCATCAAAATACCCTGTAATTTTTAATTGGCTAAACGTAGTGGTTGATGTAAGTAGTAGTATTAAAATAATTCTTTTTTTCATACTGATTTATATACTTGTCTGTTAAATAGAAATGTATAAAGTTTAATTAATTCCCCAAAAAACCACCTAAATTTCCTGCTAGTAAGGAATGTACAGTTGCCTTACCTCCTTTGTTGTAAGTTATTTGTGGCCATGTAGAATAATTTACTTGAAGATAGTTGTCAGAAATTGTTGAAATTTTATTACCATTAGGATGAACATACATTTTAAGCAATCCACCTGCATATTTACTTTTGTCTTTTAAATATGGGTGGAATTCATTTATATATTCTTTAATAAACTTATTAGAAGTTTTTTTATTTCTAAGTAACTTTGAAAATTCATACGCAATATGGTTTTTAATTGGAGATTTTTCTGATAAGATATCTGCTCCATTTTTATTTAAAACAATTACAGAAGCAATTTTTTTATTTAAACTCATTCCTCCAAAAGATGCTATTGTAAATTTACTATCTATATGGTCAAATAAAGAGATGTTTTCCCAAATTAATATTGGTTCATTAGTGTTTTTTATATAAGTTTTGGTATTCCATTTACCAAACTTATCATAAAGTACTTTTTGTATATCAGTAGGTTCTTTGATGTAATTTGTTCCGAAAACTAATTCATTTAGTATTTGTTTTCCTCCTTCAGTTTTAGATGTAAACTGATTTATATAGAAGTTTTCGTTTACATTTTGTGCAATTTCTTTTTTAGCAGAACATGAAGAAATCATGATTGATAAAATAACAAGGTAAGAGATCTTTTTTTTCATAATGATTAATTAAAATTATTAATAGTTTGTATTTTCATTAATGTTAAATCCGTAGTTGTCATATGTGTAAACTATAGTTTTAGCAGGTAAGTCAAAATTTCCTTTTCTAGCGTTTATATAATCAAATCTCTTATAATTAGTTCCGTAAACATAGATTGATTTATCTTTTATATTAGGGTGAAACTCACTTAAGTAAATATTTAAAAATTCATTACTCGATTTTTTATTTCTTAGCAGCTTAGAAAACTCATAAGCTACTTGGTTTCTAATCGGTGATTTTTCAGATAAGATATCTGCTCTGTTTTTATTTAAAATGATAACTGAAGCCACTTTTTTATTTAAACTTATTCCTCCATAAGATGCTATAGTAAATTTACTATCTAGATGGTCAAATAAAGAGATGTTTTCCCAAATTAATATTGGTTCATTAGTGTTTTTTATATAAGTTTTGGTATTCCATTTGCCGAATTTATCATAGAGTGCTTTTTGTATATCTGTAGGTTTTTTAATGTAATTTGTTCCAAAAACTAATTCATTTAGTATTTGTTTTTCTCCATCAATTTTAGAAATAAATTGACTTATGTGAAAATTTTCATTAAAATTTTGAGCAATTTCTTTTTTAGCAGAACATGAAGAAATCATGATTGATAAAATAACAAGGTAAGTGACATTTCTTTTCATAGTTTTTGCTTTTGTTAATTATTTCTTAAAATATCTGCAAGAATTATGCCATTTTTTTAAAGCTATCACATAACTTTATTATTGAAGTTTTATGCCAAGATTAAGTTTATCTATTATTTCTTTTTAATCAAATATAATCCAATAAAAGTAAGTAAGCCATTCAATACTAGAATGAAAAATTCAAAATCAAACCCAAAAGATGCTTTAGTGAATTCATTTATTCCGAATGAAATAAAAGGAGAAAGGATACATATTAAAGGAACCAGTTTGTCTTTTACGTTTAGTTTTGTAAACAATCCAAAAGCATATAAGCCTAATAAAGGACCATAAGTGTATCCTGCAAATGTGAAGATTTTTGCTATCACACTTTCATCAGCAATAAAGTATTTAAATATTAAAATAGTAGCTATTAAAACAAAAGAAAATAATACATGAATCTTTTTTCTTGACTTTTCTTGTTGTGCTTTGTCTTCTTTTTTATCAATTTCTAAAATATCAATACTAAAAGAAGTGGTAAGAGACGTTAAAGCAGAATCTGCACTAGAATACGCAGCAGCAATCAATCCTAATAAAAAGAATAAAGCAGCAGATAATCCTAAATACCCTTTACCAGCAATGGTTGGAAATAATAAATCTTTATGAGCATCGATTCCGTTTTTTTGAGCGTAATCGGTTAATAAAATACCTAGTGCTAAGAAGAAAAAGTTAACAACTACCAAAACGATAGTAAACCAAAACATGTTTTTTTGCGCATCTTTTAAATTTCTGCATGTCAAGTTTTTTTGCATCATATCTTGATCTAAGCCTGTCATAACTACTGCTATAAAAGCACCAGCAAAAAATCGTTTCCAAAAGTAATTTCCAGTTTTCCAGTCATCAAAAAAGAAGGTTTTAGATAATTCGCTATCGGCTACATAAGAAAATAAATTACTGATTTGTAATTCGCCAGAAATAGTATAAATACAAACTCCTACGGCGATTAACATAAATAAGGTTTGTAAGGTGTCTGTCCAAACAATCGTTTTTATTCCTCCTTTAAAAGTATATAGCCAAATCAGTAAAATAGTAATCGTAACGGTTGCCCAAAACGGAATTCCATACGCGTCAAACAATAATAATTGTAAGACGTTTGCGACTAAAAATAATCGAAAAGCAGCACCAATTGTTCTTGATAATAAGAAAAATGAGGCGCCAGTTTTATAAGAATAATTTCCAAAACGGTCTTGTAAATAGGTGTAAATAGAAGTTAAATTCAATCTGTAATAGAGTGGGAGTAGCACCAAGCCGATAATTGCATATCCAACAATATACCCCAAAACCATTTGCATATAACTCATACTTTGTGCTTCTACCCAACCAGGAACAGAAATAAATGTGACACCAGAAAGTGATGCGCCAATCATTCCGAAAGCCACTAAATACCAAGGCGACGAGTTGTTTGCTTTAAAGAAAGTTTCGTTATTAGCAGATTTTCCAGTGATGTAAGAAATGAATATCAACACTGCGAAATAGCCAATGATTAAAAATAAAACATGAAGTGGTTGCATGGGTGAATTACTAATTTGGAATTATGAATTACGAATATAAGTTTTTTAAAATTTTAATTGAAAATTAATAAATCGTAATTCATAATTAGTAATTTTACATTCATGGATTTCTCATCTAGATTATTAGAAAACGCAGTAAATGAAGTGTCTCGTTTACCTGGAATTGGAAAACGAACTGCCCTGCGTTTAGTGCTGCATTTGCTAAAACAACCGAAAGAAAATACAGGTTATTTATCGGAAGCATTGTTGCATTTAAGAAATGATGTAAAGTCATGTGAGAAATGTCATAATATTTCTGATACTGTTCTGTGTGATATTTGTAATAGCCCGAAAAGAAACCCAGAAATTGTTTGTGTAGTGGAGGATATCCGTGATGTAATGGCTATTGAAAGTACGCTACAATTTAAAGGATTGTACCATGTTTTAGGAGGTAAAATTTCACCAATCGAAGGAATTGGTCCACAAAATTTAGAAATAGAGTCTTTAGTAAATAAAGTTTCAAACGGAGAAATTAAAGAACTCATTTTTGCTTTAAGTTCAACAATGGAGGGTGATACTACCAACTTTTATATCTATAAACAAATAGAGCAATTTGATATTACTACATCAACTATTGCCCGTGGAATTTCTGTGGGTGATGAATTAGAATATGCTGATGAAGTTACTTTAGGTAGATCAATCGTTAATAGAATTCCTTTTGAAAATAGTTTGAAGGCTTAGCTAATATATTATTTGGTTGAGGATTTCCTAATTGAATAATAAGCAATAATCGCACTAATCAACATTAAAATCCCACCCAATAAGAAAGGTGCGCCACCAAATTTAAAAGGAGCCTCATTATGAGTGAAGTAATAGAATATTCCTGTCATTAAAGGTGGGCCAACAATTGCTGAAGCGCTCATTAAACTGGCTAAGGTACCTTGAATTTCGCCTTGTTCATTTGCAGGAAGTTGATTCGAAATTACTGCTTGCAATGCAGGACCAGCAATTCCACCTAAACAGTACGGAATTAAAAAAGCAAACATCATCCAGCTTTCTGTAGCAAAAGCAAATAAGAACATTCCTAAACTATATAAAAAGAAACCTGAGTAAATACTTTTTTCGTTTCCTAACTTAGGGTTTACCCAACGTATTAAAACACCTTGCACTAAAGCAACCATTAATCCAATCATCCCCAACGATAATCCAACCATTTTTTCATCCCAATTAAATTGATACATGGTAAAATAACTCCAATTACTATGTACAGCATGTGATGCCGTATATAAAATAAACATAGCGATTACTAAACCTATTAATTTAGGATGTTTTTTTAAGCGTAAAAAACTTCCAATCGGATTTGCTCTTTTAATATCAAAAGCCCTTCTGTTTTCTTTTGATAAAGATTCTGGTAAAATAAAATAACCATATAAAAAGTTGATGAAACATAAAATGGCAGTTGCATAAAACGGAACTCTAGCTCCATATTGACCAAGTAATCCGCCAATAACTGGTCCAATAATAAAGCCTAAACCAAATGCAGCGCCAATCATTCCAAAGTTTTTAGCTCTATTTTCTGGAGTACTAATATCTGCAATATATGCGGATGCAGTAGTAATACTTGCGCCAGTAATTCCAGCAATTACTCTACCGATAAATAACCAAGTAATTGTGGGTGCAAATGCTAATAAAATATAATCTAATGTAAAAGCAAAGAGTGAAATTAAGATAATTGGTCTTCTCCCAAACTTGTCGCTAAGATTACCAATTAAAGGTGCAAATATAAATTGAGTAATAGCATACGCAAACGTTAACCAACCACCAATTTTAGCAGCTTCGCTGATGTCACCATCAATTAATTGTTCTATTAATGCTGGAATAACGGGAATAATAATTCCCCAGCCAATCACATCAATTAGCATGGTAATAAAGATAAAACCTAATGCCGCTTGCTTTTTGTTTTTGCTCATTAAAGGTGTTAGTTTTTATTCTTTTTATCTTCTTTTAATAATTCTTTTTCATGTTTGTCCCAACTTTTTTGTTCTCTAATTCTTTTATATAGTTTGATACTTAACATCATGATAATTCCAAAAATGATGATTCCTACAACACCCCAAATCCAATTTATGGCACTTTGTAACGTAACTAAAAATACAATAGCAAATAAAATAATAGTTGCAATTTCATTAAACATTCTCAGTTTTAAAGCAGAATATTTTACAATATCTTTTTGTAGCTGGCTAAATATTCTGTGACAAGAATAATGGTAAAAATATAAAGCTAAAACAAAGGCAAGCTTAACATGCATCCAAGGCATTTCTAAAAAAACAGGATTTTTATAGAGCATCCAAAAAGCAAAAATACTTGCTAAAATTGCAGAAGGCCACGTAATAATATACCACAAGCGTTTACTCATCAATTTATATTGAGTTTGCAAAATGTCTTTTGCAGGTTGTTCTTTTTTTTCTGCTTCTACATGATAAATAAACAAACGAACAATATAAAATAACCCAGCAAACCAAGTAATTACAAAAATGATGTGTAGTGACTTTACGTATAAAAAATCCATAATATTCAGTTATCAGTTATCAGTTATCAGTTATCAGTTATTGTTAATTGTTTACAGATAATTGTTCATTGTTAAACTCATTAATCCATCCAGTTAAAACATTTACCCATTCATTATTATCATTGATACAAGGAACTGTATAAAACTCTTCGCCGCCAGCTTCTAAAAATTCATGTTTTCCTTCCATGGCAATTTCTTCTAAAGTTTCTAAACAATCAGAAACAAAAGCGGGTGTAACGATGGCAAGTTTTTTAATGCCTTCTTTTTCGGCTTTTTTTACAATAGTTCTATCCGTATAAGGTTGTAGCCAAGGGTCAACTCCTAAGCGAGATTGAAACGATGTAGAAACTTTTTCTTTATCCCAACCCAATTCTGCAATCACATTTTTTGTAGTTTCAAAGCACTGATGTTTGTAACAAAACTCATGTGCTTTAGAAGGTGTGTTGCAGCAACTTGCTTCGCCAGCAATTTCTGGTTTGCAATGAGATTTAGTAATATCTGATTTTCTTATATGACGTTCTGGAACTCCATGATAGGAAAACAAAACATGATCATAATCTTTATCAGCTAAATATTCTTTTATACTGTTAGATAAAGCTTTGATGTATTCTGGTTTTTTATAAAAAGCAGGAACATCAGTGATTTTCATGTCAGGAAAAAACTCTTTTTGTAATTCCTCCGCTAAAACAACAATCGTTTCCGTTGTAGCCATTGCAAATTGCGGATATAAAGGGATAAGTTGTAAATCTCTTACACCTTTATCATACAACTCTTGCATTCCTTTTTTTAACGACATACTTCCGTAACGCATTGCTAATCCAACCGGAATATCAGTTTTAGCTTGTACTTTTTCTTGTAATCTTTCTGATAAAACAATTAACGGAGAACCATCTTTCCACCAAATTTTTTGATAGGCTGCTGCCGATTTTTTTGGTCTTGTATTTAATATGATTCCTTTTACTAAAAAAGAACGAAACCAATAAGGAACGTCAATAACGCGTTCGTCCATTAAAAATTCGCCTAAATATTTTTTTACATCTTTTGGATCTGTACTATCTGGTGATCCTAAGTTTACTAATAAAACTCCTTTCATATTTAAAGTTTCAAAGTCTTAAAATTTCAAAGTTGAAAAAAGAAAACTTTTGATTATTTATTTGCTGTTAATCTTTATAATTTACTAACTGATTCGTAACTTCATATAAGGAAATTGCTAAACTATGAATAACATTCATAGAAGAATTTCTTCCATACATCGGTATTTCGATACTATAATCTAATAAGTTGATGTTCTCAATTCCATTTCGTTCACTCCCTAAAAGTAATACGATTTTCTCATGATTTTTAAAATCAAAATCTTGAATATTGATACTTTTATCAGTGATTTCTATACCAATAATTGTGTTCCCTTCTTTTTTTAATTGATTGATAATCACTTCAAAATTAGTATAAAAATCATACTTAATTTGCTCTACAGTACTTCTTGCTGTTTTCTTTACAATTCTATTTTCAGTATTTGGTGATGTTTCATGAAAATAAATTTTCTCCACACCAAAACTTTCAGAAATCCTAAAACACATACCAATATTTTCTGGTGTTCTGATTGCATCACAAACAATAGTAATCGGAAATTGTTGTTGCTTGTTGTTGATATCGTAATGTGTTAGTTGTTTCATTCTTTTATTAGCCAAAAGTTAAAAAGTTAAAAAGTTAAAAAGTTAGAATTGTGGAATTTTTTAATTTTGATTACTGATTACTGATTACTGATTACTGATTACTGATTACTGATTACTGATTACTGATTACTGATTACTGATTACTGATTACTGATTACTGATTCAAACTCATCACATATTTCTTAGGCGTTGTGCCAAATTTCTTTTTAAAAGCAGCGATAAAATGACTTGCAGTGCTATATCCAACTTTTAATCCGACTTCATTTACGTTGTATTGATTACTTTCTAATAATCGTCTAGAATGCTCCATTTTATAATCAAACAAAAAACTATAGACGGTATCACCATAAATTTGTTTAAACCCTTCTTTTAATTTTTTAATGTTTAAACCGATTTCGTTTGCTAATTCTTGTAAACTCGGTGGTTCAGACATTCTTGCAATAATAATATCTTTAGCTTTTCTGATTTTAATTACGTTTTGTTCATCAACTAAAAACGGACAATATTCACCATCGGCAGTTTCATCTTTTTGAAAATGTAAACTTAGTAATTCATAAATTTTTCCTTTGATGTATAAATCTCTAATTGAGCTATTGATATTCGAGTTGATAATTTGTTGTAAAACTATAGCTACTGTTGGTTTAATTTCAGTGTCATCATAATATTTTTTATTGCTATTTTCATCACTTAAAAAAGGAATGTAACCTGCTTCTTTAGAAAATAATGAATGAAATTTTTCTATTGAAATCAATAAAGAAACCAATGTTGTTTTTGGCCTAATATCTAAATTGATGGGTAATTCTCTCTGTGGATTGTATAATAGAATAGATCTATTATCAAGAACATCAAAAGTATAAGAACTATTGTTAAACAAAAATTTTGCATCCCCTTTTACACAAAAATGTATTTGTATAAAAGTACTATCAATATTTCTGTTAAAATTTTGATTTTCATTACTTTGGTTCTGGAAATGAAGTAAATAAAAACCTTCTTCAAGATTTATTTCTTCAAAAGTACTTTTACCGATGTTTTTTATCATAATTAAACGCTAAAATAGTTATTTTTTTATTTAGAATGGTTCTGTATAAATGTCGGTCGATATGTTATTAATGCAGTAAAACAGGTGTAAACACCCCTTTTTAGCTAAAAGGATGTATAGCGTTATAAAAAGTACTTCTAGCGACATTTTTATCAATTAGAAGTTTTTACTTTTGACCTGTTTTTATATTTCATGATAGAAGAGAAGCAAACATATTTTTACAATATTGGCGTTAGCTATAAGAAAGCTGATGCACAAACGCGTGGAAAATTCTCGCTATCAAAAGAGAATCAGGCTTTATTGATTCAAGATGCTAAGCAAAAAGGGTTTCAAGGCGTTTTTGTTTTATCAACTTGTAATAGAACAGAAATCAATGGTTTTGCAGAGCACCCGTATCAATTAATTCAATTGTTGTGTCAGTTTTCTGAAGGAACTGTAGAAGAGTTTGCTCGGATTTCTAATCTGTATAAAAATCAAGAAGCCATTCATCATTTGTTTAGAATTGGAACAGGATTAGAAAGCCAGATTTTAGGAGATTATGAAATTGTTGGTCAATTAAGGCAATCTTATAAGTTGGCAAAAAAATATAAGACAACCAATGCATATGTAGAACGTTTGTTAAATAACGTGATGCAAGCTAGCAAAAAAGTTAAAAACGAAACTAAATTAAGTTCAGGTACAACATCTGTTTCTTATGCGGCAGTTCAATATATTATCAAAAATTTACCAGATTATAATAGTAAGAATATTTTAGTATTCGGTTTGGGTAAAATGGGGAAACATACCTGTAAAAACTTAGCAGAATACACAAATAATACTTCGGTTTGTTTAATCAATAGAACACAAAATAAGGCAGAAGAATTCGGTAAAGATTTTAAATCGTTAAGAATTAGTACGATTGATAATCTTACAGAAGAAGTAGAAAAAGCAGATGTGTTAATTGTTTCTACAGGTGCAGAGAATCCAACAATTACTAAAGATCATATTTCTTCAAATAAAGAATTACTTGTTTTAGATTTATCAGTGCCAGAAAATGTTGATAAAGAGGTGTCAGGTTTTGATGGAATTACATTGGTAAATGTTGATGAATTATCAAAAATTACAGACGAAACTTTAGCGGTAAGACAACAAGAAATTCCGACTGCAGAAAAGATCATTAATATTTATAAAAACGAATTTAGAGATTGGTTAAATCATAGAAGATTTACACCCGCAATTACTACCTTAAAAGAATCTTTAGAATCTATCAAAAAAGATGAAATTGCTTTTCAGAAAAAGAAAATCAAAAACTTTGATGAAGATCAAGCTGAAATTATAACTTCTAGAATGATTCAAAAAATCACAACACAGTTTGTGAAACATTTAAAAGAAGAAGAAACTACAGTTAATCAAAGTATTCAAGTGATAGAAAAGGTGTTTAAAGCCTAACAAAAAATCAATGAGCAAAATAATAAAAATAGGAACTCGCGATAGCCAATTAGCTTTATGGCAAGCCAATAAAGTGCGCAAAGAATTGGAGGTATTAGGGTACGAATCAGAAATAGTTCCTATAAAATCTACTGGAGATTTAGTGTTAGACAAGCCATTATACGAAATGGGGATTACAGGAATTTTCACTAAAAATCTTGATATTGCTTTACTTAATAAAGATATTGATATTGCGGTTCATTCTTTAAAAGATGTACCAACGGTTTTACCAGAAGGTATTATACAAGCTGCGGTTTTAAAACGTGCAAATTATAATGATATTCTTGTATTAAAAGATACTGAAGAGTTTTTTGCACAAAAAGAAGCAACAATTGCTACAGGAAGTTTGCGGAGAAAAGCTATGTGGTTAAATAGATATCCAACCCATACGGTAGTTGATTTACGTGGAAATGTAAATTCGCGTTTAGAAAAGTTAGATACGAATGATTGGGACGGAGCTGTTTTTGCAGCTGCAGGATTAGAACGTATCGGACAAAGACCAGCAGGAGCGGTTAATCTTTCTTGGATGATTCCAGCGCCAGCACAAGGTACAATTATGATTGCTGCTTTAGATGAAGATGATTATGTGAAAGATGCTTGCGAACAATTAAATCACTATGAAACACAAGTTTGTGTGGGGGTAGAACGTACATTTTTAAACCTTTTAGAAGGTGGATGTACAGCGCCAATTGGGGCTTTGGCTTATATTGATGAAAAAACTGAAGAAATTAATTTTAAAGGGATTTTATTAAGTAAAGACGGAAAAAAGAAAATTACTGTTACCAAAACAGCAAAAGTTGGTAGACATAGATATTTAGCAAAAGATTGTGCAGATTATGTGATAAATCGTGGCGGAAAACAATTAATGATTGACGATATTGATGTTGAAGCAACGACAGGCTTTTTAGTGTATTCAACTAAAAAGTTATCTGAAAGTCAAAAGGAAATATTAGATAGAACGATTAAAATTGAAGATAGCGATTTTATTAAAATTAGATTTAATAGAATTTCAACAAAGGTGATGAAAACTGAGCATGAAAATGTGGTGATTACAAGTCAGAATGGAGTAGAAGCAATATTAAATTCTTTTACTAAGGATGAAATAAAATTCAAAAATATTTTTTGCGTTGGTAGAAGAACTAAAAAATTAATTGAAAATAGAATTGGTTCTGTAACTCATGTAGCTAAAAACGGCTTAAAATTAGCGGAATATATATCAAAAGAAACTGATGTTAAGGAAGTTAGTTATTTTTGTAGTGATGTGAGATTAGATGTGCTTCCAGCATATTTACAAGCTAAAGAGATAGTGGTAAACGAAATTGAAGCTTATAAAAATATGGTGAGTTCTACTAAAATAGATGCTGCTGTTAATGGTGTGTTATTTTATAGTCCTTCAGGAATTACAAGTTATTTAGAAGAAAACGAAGCTGATAAAATAGCTTTCTGTATCGGTGAAACGACAGCAGTAGAAGCTAGAAAACATTTTAAAAATGTAGAAGTTGCTAATTTACCTAGTGTAGATAGTGTTTTAGAAATGGTGAATAATCATTTTGTAAAAGAATAATTTAACGATGTTTAGAACAAGAAGATTACGTAAATCAGAAGGAATAAGAAGGTTAGTTAGAGAAACTAAACTTTCTGTAGACGATTTTGTATATCCGTTGTTTATTGAAGAAGGAGAAAATATAGAAACAGAAATTGTTTCTATGCCTGGAATCAAGCGTTTTTCTTTGGATAAAATTTCTACAGAATTAGATGAAGTTGTTGCGTTAAATATTCCAGCTGTTTTATTATTCGGGATTCCAGCAAAGAAAGATGATGAAGGAACAGAAACTTGGAATGATAATGGAATTAAGCAACAAGCAATTCGTTTTATCAAGAAAAATTATCCAAGTTTATATGTAATTACTGATGTTTGTTTTTGCGAATATACTTCACATGGTCATTGTGGAATTATTCATGATAATGATGTTGATAATGATGCAACATTAGTAAATATTGCAAAACAGGTTGTATCGCATGCAAAAGCTGGAGTTGATATGGTTGCACCATCAGGAATGATGGATGGAACGATAGATATGATTCGTCAATCACTTGATAATACAGGTTTTGTAAACTTGCCAATTATGGCTTATTCTGTAAAATACGCTTCAGCTTTTTACGGACCTTTTAGAGATGCTGCAGATTCTGCTCCTACATTTGGAGACAGAAGAACCTATCAAATGGATCCTGCAAATAGAGATGAAGGAATGCGAGAAGCAACTTTTGATGACCAAGAAGGAGCTGATATTTTAATGGTAAAACCTGCCTTGTCTTATTTAGATATTATTAGAGATTTAAAAAATAATTTTGATCGTCCAATTGCATGTTATAATGTAAGTGGAGAATATGCCATGGTTAAAGCCGCAGCAGAAAAAGGTTGGATTGATGGTGAAAAAGTAATGATGGAGAGTTTGCTCTCAATGAAAAGAGCTGGAGCAGATATTATTATTACTTATTTTGCTAAGGAAGCTGCAAGAGTTTTGTTAAAACGTTAAAGTGTTTAATTGTGTAACTATTTAACAATTACACGATTAAACAAATACACAATTACACATTATGTTTAAAAAATCACAAAAATTATATAAAAAAGGATTAGTAAACTTAGTTGGAGCAGTAAACTCTCCTGTGAGAGCTTTTTCTTCCGTTGGTGGAAATCCGTTGTTTATCAAAAAGGCAAAAGGATCTAAAATTGTAGATGTTGATAATAATGAATATGTAGATTTAGTATTGTCTTATGGCCCAATGATTTTAGGACATCGTCATAAAAAAGTACAAAAAGCAATTACAAAATCGTTAAAGAATGGATATTCATTTGGAGCATCCACAGAAAACGAAATCAAATTAGCAAAAATTGTATGTGAAGCTTTCCCAGGAATGGATAAAGTTCGTTTTGTAAATTCGGGTACTGAAGCTGTTTTAAGCGGAATTCGTTTAGCAAGAGCCTATACAGGAAAAGATAAAATCATTAAGTTTTCGGGTTGTTATCATGGGCATCAAGATGCATTATTAGTTGCTGCTGGTTCTGGGTTGGCAACTTTAAGTTTGCCAGGTTCTAAAGGAGTGCCTGAAGGTGCTGTGAAAAATACGTTAATTGCTGAATACAATAATTTAGAAAGTGTAAAAGCACATTTTGAAAAACATGATGATATTGCCGGGGTAATTATTGAGCCAGTTGCAGGAAATATGGGTGTTGTTACTCCTAAAGATAATTTCTTAAAAGAGTTAAAAACATATCTTGCATCTAAAAATGCGTTATTAATTGTTGATGAAGTAATGACTGGTTTCCGTTCTAAATTTGGTGGAGCTCAAGAATTATTTGATGTAGAAGCAGATATTACTTGTTTAGGAAAAGTGATTGGTGGAGGTTTTCCAGTTGGAGCTTACGGAGCAAGAAATGAAATTATGGAAATGGTTGCGCCTTTAGGCGGAATGTACCAAGCAGGAACATTATCTGGAAATCCAATTGCGATGGCTGGTGGAATTGCAACTTTAACAGAGTTGAAGAAGCAAAATCCTTATGATCAATTTAATGAGACAGCTTCAATTTTAGAAGTGTTTTTATTAGAATCAGCTAAAAAATATGGTGTAGAAATTAAGGTAAATAGATTTGGTTCTATGATTAATCCGTTTTTCACGAATAAAGAAGTGATAAATTTTGAAGACGCTCAAACCTGCGATACAAATAAATTTGCAACTTTCTTCTGGGAAATGATAAAAAATGGTGTGTTTTTACCGCCAAGTCAGTTTGAGGCGTGGTTTTTATCATCAACATTAAAAGATAAAGATTTAGAGAAAATTAGTAAAGCTATTGATGCAGGAATGTTAGCTGTTTCAAAATTATAAAATAAAAAAATGTCATTACGAGGAAGAATGACGAAGTAATCTTTTTACCAAAAAATAGATTGCTTCATTACATTCGCAATGACGTAAGAAAGCAATGATAAAAAACGATTTATTTTTAAGAGCATTAAAGGGAGAAACTGTAGACCGTCCACCAGTGTGGATGATGCGTCAAGCAGGAAGGTATTTACCAGAGTTTATAGAAATCAGAAAAAAGTACGATTTCTTTACACGTTGTAGAACTCCAGAATTAGCCTCAGAAATTACAGTACAGCCAATTAGAAGATACGGAATGGATGCTGCAATTTTATTCTGTGATATTTTGGTGATTCCACAAGCAATGAATGTTGAGGTGCAAATGAAACCAAATTTTGGACCTTACTTACCAAATCCAATCAGAACTCAAAAAGATGTAGATAATGTAATTGTTCCTGATGTAAATGTGGAATTAGATTATGTGTATCAAGCAATAAAAGCTACCAAAGAAAAATTAAATAACGAAATTCCGTTAATCGGTTTTGCGGGTTCACCATGGACAATTTTATGTTATATGGTGCAGGGTCAAGGCTCTAAAAACTTTGACAAAGCAAAAGAATTTTGTTTTACAAATCCGATTGCTGCACATCAATTATTACAGAAAATTACAGATACAACTATTGCTTATTTAAAAGCAAAAGTTATTGCGGGTGTTAATGCTGTTCAGGTTTTTGATTCTTGGGGCGGAATGTTATCTCCAGTAGATTATCAAGAGTTTTCATGGCAATATATTCAGCAAATAATTGATGCTTTAAAAGACGATGCTCCAGTTATTGCATTTGGTAAAGGATGTTGGTTTGCTTTAAATGAGATGTCTAAATCTGGCGCTGCTGCGTTAGGTGTAGATTGGACGTGTTCGGCTAGAAATGCTCGTTATTTATCTGGCGGGAATATTACATTACAAGGTAATTTTGATCCATCACGTTTGTTATCGCCACCGGCAGAAATCAAAAAAATGGTGCATCAAATGATTAACGAATTCGGTAAAGACAAATACATTGTAAATCTAGGTCACGGTATTTTACCAAACATTCCGTTAGATAATGCGAAAGCATTTATAGATGCTGTAAAAGAATATAAAAGCCCATCTTAATCTTTCTAAAGGGAAGAAAAACTTGAATTTCCTTTCCTTTGGAAAGGAGTAAGGATAGGAAAATGATTAAAAATATATTTTTAGGAGTGCAAGCCTACGCAGGTGCTTTTAGTTTAATTTCTAAACTAAAGCTATGGAAATATTTTGCAATTCCAATTCTAATAAGCATTGTAACTGCAACAGTCATTGGTTTTACGGCGTATGGTTTATCTGATGATATTGGTCGGTTTTTAGCAAAAATTTGGATTTGGGATTGGGGAAAGCAAACTATTACAACTATTACTTCTTTTATAGGAGCTGTTTTTGTTTTAGTTATTGGATTAATACTTTATAAACATATAGTTTTAGCATTATCAGCGCCATTTATGAGTCCTGTTTCAGAAAAAATAGAGATTGCAATAAATGGAAAGTTATCACATCAACATAGAAAAACAAGTTTTCAAGAACAATTAATAAGAGGAATTCGAATTAATTTTAGAAATTTAGGAAAAGAATTACTGATTACTATTCCTATTTTATTACTTAAATTTATTCCATTAGTAAATATATTTTCTACTATTTTATTGTTTTTACTACAATCTTATTATGCAGGTTTTGGGAATATGGATTATACGTTAGAAAGACACTTAAATTATAAGGAAAGTATCAATTTTGTTGGCAGACATAAAGGCATTTCTATCGGAAATGGTATTGTTTTTATGCTGTGTTTATTAATTCCTGTTTTAGGAATTATCATTGTTTTACCTTTATCTGTAACAGCAGCATCTGTAAAAACGGTAGCGTTATTAAATCTAGAAAATGAAAGATCAGTTTTATAAATATATAGAAAATTTACAAAATGTTATTACTTCTAAAATTGAAGAAATAGATGGTAAAGCTACATTTAAAGAAGATCTTTGGCAAAGAAAAGAAGGTGGTGGCGGAAGAACAAGAGTTATAGAAAACGGAGCAGTATTCGAAAAAGGTGGTGTAAATATTTCTAAAGTTTTTGGAGAATTACCAGAAGCATTAAGAAAACAGTTTAAAGTAGAAGAAGGTAACTTTTTTGCTTGTGGATTGAGTTTAGTCTTACATCCAAACAATCCATTTGTACCAACTGTACATGCAAATTGGCGTTATTTTGAAATGTATGATGATAAAGGAAATATTGTAACACAATGGTTTGGTGGTGGACAAGATTTAACTCCGTATTACCTTTTTGAAGAAGATGCAACTCATTTTCATACAGTATGTAAATCAGCTTGCGATCGTTATAATGACGGTTTTTACAAAAAATTCAAAGAAACTTGCGACAACTATTTCTGGAATACTCACAGAAACGAAGCTCGCGGAATTGGAGGTTTATTCTTTGATTATTTAAAAGAAACTGATGGCTTTTCTATGCAAGATCGTTTTAATTTTGTCACTGAAGTTGGGAATAGCTTTTTAGAAAGTTATGTGCCTATTGTAGAAAAAAGAAAAGAATATACATATAATCAAGAACAAAAAGATTGGCAAGAAATTAGACGTGGACGTTATGTGGAATTTAATTTAGTACACGATAGAGGTACGCTTTTTGGCTTAAAAACAAACGGACGTATAGAAAGTATTTTAATGAGTTTACCACCAAAAGTTCAGTGGGTTTATAATCATCAACCTGAAGAAAATTCTGAAGAAGTTAAGTTGTTGGAGTTATTAAGAAATCCGATTGACTGGGTTTAATGTTTTTTTTTGTATTTTTAGTAGAATAAAAATTATTTTCTATGAAAAAATGCATGTTTGTTATCAGTTTTTTTGTTGTTTCTTTTTCTGTTACTTCACAGACTAAAAAGAAAACAACTCTTATTTGGGATACTTCTTATAGTATGATTGATAAAAATATATCTAAAGAGATACATTTTTTAAATACATATTTTTCCAAAAACCCGAATACATCAGTACAATTAATAAAGTTTAGTAATGAAGTGATTTTAAATGAATCTTTTGATATTAAAGAGGGTAAATGGGAACGATTAAAAAATGAACTTTTTAATTCAATTTATGATGGAGTTTCTTCATTCAACAATTTATTAAATGTAAAAGGTGATGAGATATTATTTTTTACAGATGGAAATGAATCTATCGATGATTTTCCAGCCTTTTTTTCAAATCCTGTTCAAATAATTTCTAGCACAGGAAAAGCGGAAAATTCTAAATTAAAAAAAATAGCAAAACTTTCAAATGGTCAGTTTATTGATTTGAGCAATGAACAAATAGTTGAAGTAAGTAATAGGGTTTCATTAAAAGGTGTTGTTGAAGATATTTCTGGTCCGTTATCAAATGTTACTGTTATTTCTAAACAAGAAAGAGTGAATACTGTAACAAATGAAAAAGGAGAATATGAGATTACAATTACAAAAGGTGACATAGTTGAATTTAGATATATAGGGAAAAATACATTAAGAGTTAAAGCTTTAAAATCAAAGACTAAGAATGTGTTATTAACAGATGGAAGAGGGGTTTTAGATGAGGTTACTGTTGTGTCTGAACGAAAAGAAATGGTGAATACAGGGAATAGGTTAGAGAATAAAGATAAAATTGGATATTCTACACAGTCTATTGGAGAGGAGGATATTTCTCATTTAGATACAGATGTAAAACGAGCTGTAAAAGGTAAATTTTCTGGTTTAAAAATACAGAATAACACAGCAACTGATGATGTGGATTTAAGTCAGTTTTTAGGAAGAGGTAATAATATGTCCATTTTAGGGAATCAATATGGGTTAATAGTGATGGACGGAATTATAATTTCTGAAACCGATTCAGGAATTGGAAATTCTGGTAATGGTTCTAAAGGAATTATATCTAAAACTCAGTTTGTAGATAAAACAACACATATTAATCCTGATAATGTAAAAAGTATTACTTATTTAAAAGGATTAGCTGCAACAAATAAATATGGTACTCTTGGAGTAAATGGTGTTTTATTAATAACAACAAAAACGGGTTCTCCAGATAATGGAGTTAACTCTAAAAAGAAAATTAAGTTAGGGACAACACCAACTTATAATGAAGATGTTGTAGCGATATCTAACAATCTTCCTTATATGTCTAAATTGATTAAGGCAAAAAATATTGATGAGGCTTTTAATATTTATTTAGATCAACGTAAATTAAATAAAACGAATGTAGATTTCTTTTTTAATGTAGCAACATATTTCAAAAATTGGGGTAATGAATATTTATTAAAAAGAATTTTATCAAACGTATTAGAATTGGTTTCTAAAAATGATTTTTCAACTTTATTAGCATTGGTTTATAAATATGAAGAAAATCATCTATATAGTGAAGCAATAGTTTTATATAAAAGATTGGTAGAGTATAACCCAAAAGTAACGCAATTATATAGAAACTTAGCGATTGCTTATAAAAGGAATGGGCAATTTAAAGAAGCTCAGAATGTTTATAATAATATCGATAGAAACTTGTATAAAAAAGCGAGTGACTTTTCTGGACTTTTAAAATCGATAAATTATGAATACAAAAACCTAGTTGCATTAAATAAAGATAGTATTCAGCTTAATCTAGTTAGACCTTTTTTTAAAGATAATATTACCTATAAAACCAGAATTGTTTTTGAGTGGAATGAATTTGATGCTGAATTTGATTTGCAAATTGTGAATCCGCAAAAAAGATATTTTAATTGGTTGCATACCGAAAAAGACGAAAAAATACGGCTTGAAAATGAAAAGAATCATGGGTATGGTTTAGAAGAGTTTTTTATAACATCTAAAGATATAGGTAAGTGGATTTTTAACATTTCTTATCTAGGAAAATTAACAGGAAATAATAATGTACCCACTTATTTTAGAATTACAGTATATCATAATTTTGGAAAAGCAAATCAAACTAAAGAAGAAAAGATAATTTCTTTAGTAGATTTAAATAAAAAACTTAATATACTAACGCTTGATATTAAATAAATTTACAGAATACTCAATAAAATAAAATTGTTTTTGATGTTAAATTGCTTAATCAATTAATTTTAATTATTCTTATTAAATAGCTATTTTTTATAGGTAATATGTAATTTTATAATGTTATTTTATTTATATTTTAAGAATAAAATAAAATGTTGAATATTTTTTTTATAAATTTCATCATTTTTTATCATAAAAAATCATCAATATTTTGTATTTTCGCACTCGATTAAAGAAAATATTGATGGCAAAATTCGAACTAAAATTACCGAAAATGGGTGAAAGTGTTGCAGAAGCAACGATAACATCTTGGTTAAAAGAAGTTGGTGATACTATAGAATTAGATGAGCCAGTTGTAGAAATTGCAACAGATAAAGTAGATTCTGAAGTACCAAGTGAGGTAGAAGGGAAGCTTATTGAAGTGTTTTTTGATAAAGATTCTGTAGTGCAAGTAGGAGATACTATTGCTGTGATAGAAACTGAGGGAGAAGATGTTAAGGAAAAAGAAGAAATTGAAAAACAGAATGTCAATTCGAGCACAGTCGAGAAGTCTTCAATAGAAGAATTAGAAGATACTATTGAAACTGTAAAAGAAACTATATCTCCAATTAGCAAGAACTCCGAAAGTGGGAAATTCTTTTCGCCTTTAGTAAGGAATATTGCTCAAAAAGAGAATGTTTCTATGGAAGAATTAGATGCTATTGCTGGTTCTGGAAAAGAAGGTAGAGTTACCAAGAATGATATATTAGCTTATTTAGAAAATAAAGATAAGACTCCAGTAAATACTCCTAATGTTAAGTTGAGCGAAGTTAAACCATCTCAACCTAATCAAACTAATACAGCAATAACGAAAGCTACACCAATTTCTGTAAATGGTGAAGATGAAATCATTGAAATGTCTAGAATGGGTAAACTCATTGCTAAACATATGGTAAACTCTATACAAACTTCTGCACATGTACAGTCTTTTATAGAAATTGATGTTACAAACATTGTAAAATGGAGAGAGAAAGTAAAAGACGCATATTTTGCTAGAGAAGGAGAGAAGCTAACCTTTACACCAATATTAATGCAAGCGGTTGCTTCTACCATAAAGAAGTTTCCAATGATTAATATTGCTATTGATGGTGATTCAATCATTAAGAAGAAAAATATTAATTTAGGGATGGCAGCAGCTTTACCTGATGGAAATTTAATTGTGCCTGTAATAAAAAATGCTGACCAATTGAATTTAGTGGGTATGACTAAATCTATTAACGATTTAGCCAATAGAGCTAGAAATAATCAGTTGAAACCAGATGAGATTCAAGATGGAACTTATACGGTGACCAATGTTGGTAGTTTTGGTTCTGTGATGGGGACACCAATTATTAATCAACCACAAGTAGCAATTTTAGCGTTAGGAGCTATTAGAAAAGTACCAGCGGTTATAGAAACTTCTGAAGGCGATTTTATAGGAATTAGACAAAAGATGTTTGTATCACATTCTTATGATCACAGAGTCGTAAATGGTGCTTTAGGTGGCATGTTTATTAAAACACTAAAAGAAACTCTAGAAGCTTGGGATGTAAACCAAGATTTTTAAAACCAAAATATTATATAAAATATAAGACGCTTGAAAAACTTCAAGCGTCTTATGTTTTATGCAAGGTTGAGTAGTATGTCTTTATTTTAATAAAAATTAATTTTTAACAAACCTTCTTGTAAGTATTGATTTTTCTGTAAATATTTGCATAAAGTATATTCCTTTCGATAATTTTGATACATCAATATCATTAGAAACTGAGTTCACCTTAGTAACAAGTTTCCCTGTAATATCTAATATTTTTATGTAATTAATTTTTGAATTACTTTTTTTGATGCTGATTTTTTGATTTACAGGATTAGGGTAAAGAATATGAGTTAAGTTGTTTCTACTATCATCTTTAACACTAGTTGTATTTGATTTAGGTAATTCTATTTTCCATATAAATCGATTACCTCTTGTTCCATATTCAAGCACATATAAATTATTATCAACAAGAACAGAACCTACAGGGAAGTTAAAACCATCTGCAATAACTGTAGATTTAACTTTTATTGGTTTGTTATTTTGATCATAAATGATGTCAAGATGAATTAAATCTTGACTTCCATCAATAGGAACAACTGGTAATCTCCAAATAGAATTTGAAAGATATCCATTCTCATCACCTTTTCCTTGGGTAAATGAAAGTGTAAATCCACTTCCTGTATATGGAGTTTTTAATATATTACCTTGGTCAAAAACCAATCCAAGTGGTGAGCGGTGCATTGTAAATGTCCCTAAAGATTCTCCATCCTTGCTCTTATAAACTTTTCCATCCGAAGGATCACGATAATAATTTGCATCAGGCCCCATATTTTCAATTGGATCTGTAAAAGTAACATTTGCCGGAGGTTTTGGAAAAGTATTATCATCATAGTATAATCCACGTTTATATGCTTTAGAATTTTTATTTACTAATAAATCCTTATCAGGATCATACCCAGGAAATTGTTGTGGATTATCATTTGTTCCCATCTTCCATGGAAACCCATAATGATGATCTTTTTGAATATGATTCAACTCTTCATGATCATCACGATCACCACTATTGTCAACTCCAAATAAATCTCCTTTACTGTTAAAAGCAAGTCCAAAACTATTTCTTGTTCCATCTGCAAATAACCACCCATTAGTGTTTATTATTGCTAAATTGTTAGGTATCATTAAGTTTTCGGAATCTATAGGAAATCTAAATATTGCCGAGGTTAACGGAACTTCCCTAATTCCTTTAAATAACCCATTAACTTCTTGAAGTTCTCCATGGTCAGTTCTAGAACCACTACTTAAATAAAGATATTTTTTTTCACGATCAATAGTAATACCGCTAAATCCATGATCAAATGCTGCTTTAGTTGCAGGATATAAAGCTGTTTCTATGACAGTAGACCAATTTCTACTTCCATCATTTCCTTGAAGGGTCCCTTTTTTTATTAATCCAATTCCTTGAGTTCCATCTGTCCAATCATTACCAACTAGAAATAACGAATTGTCAGAAAAATGCATTCCTTGGAGGTGCTTAATTTTATGGTCTGTAACATCAAACATTAGTATGTCACTATTAGGTGTACCTTCTATAACGCGATATACATTTCCAGAAACTGTTGTGTAAAAAATAGATTTTGAAATTGGATCATAACCGATACTTGAAGCTGCGTTTTTAACACTAATGTATTTAGTAATTGTTAGGTTAGAATCTTTAGCTTTTGGCTGACTTTGACTTTCTTGAACAATTGTTGTTAAGAAAATTATAAATAGAAATTTTATTCGGGCAATTGTTTTAAGTTTTTTTTTAGTCTTTAACATAGGTTAGTTTTTTAAATTATTTATAGCTAAATAATGACTTTTCTATGTAAGATGAGGGGGGTTTTTTATTCTAAAAAGAGGGCTATTATATAATTTCTATTCAAAGTACAGTTTGTTCAAAATGAACTGATTAATGAGAATTAATTTTTAAAGATAGAAAAATATAAATAATAAAAGCTTGATAATTTTGTTGAAATTTTATTTTTTTCGATAATACCACCAATTCATATCTCTAGTTACTTTATAGCCTAATTTTTCATAAAGTCCAATAGCTGGGTTTCCTTTGTTTGTGTGTAAAATGGGTAGTTTATTTTCTTTTAAAATTTCTTTAGTTGTATGTACAACTAGTTGTTTAGCAAATCCTTGTCTTGTATATTCAGGATGCGTAACAACAGAGCTAACTTCAATGAAGTCATTAGTTTGCATACGTTGACCTGAAATGGAAACTAATTTATTGTCTTTAAAAATGCCGTAAAATTTCCCCATTTCAAAACCTCTTTTTTGATAATACCCTGGCATTACTAACCAAACTAATTCGTAAATTTGGTTGATATATTTTTCAGTGAGTGGTACAATTTTTTCTGTTATCTCGACATCAATTAATGTGTCTAAAACCATTTGACAACCATTAATTTTTTTCTCTAATTCAATAAAATCAGTATCTATGATTGGTGTAAGATCTTCTGTAACGAGAAAAAAGCTATCTGCAATTTTCGCATAAGAGTTTAATGCTTTTTTAGTTTTAGAAGCATCGTAAAAAGCTCCAAATGAACAAACATCTGGTTGATAAAATTGAACACCGTCAAACTCAATTGCAAATTTTTTATGAGTTTCTTTTAACGAAAACCAAACAGGATTTTTTAATATGTCTTCTAAATTCTTCATTCAAAATTTAAGATAAAAAAAACTCGCAATAAATGCGAGCTTTTTAAATAAATATGTTTGTTTTATTAAACTAGCATTGTAACTGGATTCTCAATGAATCCTTTTAATGTTTGTAAAAATAAAGAACCTGTAGCGCCATCAACAGTTCTGTGATCGCATGCTAAGGTTAATTTCATTGTGTTTCCTACAGCTAATTCACCATTTTTTACCACTGGTTTTTGTACAATAGCTCCAACAGATAAAATTGCTGAATTTGGTTGATTGATAATGGAAGTAAAACTTTCGATACCAAACATCCCTAAATTAGAAATAGTAAATGTACTACCCGACATTTCATCTGGCGTTAATTTTTTACTTCTAGATTTTCCTGCATATTCTCTAACAGCAGCACCAATTTGTGGTAAACTTTGTTCGTTTGCAAATTTTACAACAGGAACAACTAATCCGTCTTCTACAGCTACAGCAACACCAATATGTACGTGATTGTTCAATTTCATTTTATCATCAAACCACTGAGAATTAACTTGTGGATGTTGACGTAATGCTAAAGCACATGCTTTAACAATCATGTCATTATAAGATATTTTTGTGTCAGGAATTGAATTGAATTGCGCTCTAAATGCTATGGCATTTTCCATATCAAACTCTACATTTAAATAATAATGTGGAGCAGAGAATTTAGACTTCGTTAAACTCTTAGCAATTGCTTTACGCATTTGAGAGTTTGGTTTCTCGTCAAAATCTTCTTGACCTGTAGCTACAAATTTTACAGCAGTTGCAGATTGATTACTTGCAGCAGGTACATAATTCTCGATATCTCTTTTAATAACTCTTCCGTTTTCTCCAGAGCCAGTTATGTGGGAAATATTTATTCCTTTTTCTTCAGCCATTTTCTTCGCTAAAGGAGAAATGAATAGTCTTCCGTTTGCAGTATTAGTTTGAATTTTAGGTTGAGACTTCTCAGCTTCGCTTGAAGTGATAACAGCTTCAACTTTTGGTGTTTCTTTAGCTTCAGCTTTTACATCAGAACTTTTTGTTGTAAAGTTTTTAGCAATATCTGAAACATCAGTTCCAGCAGGGCCTATAATAGCTAATAGAGAATCTACTTTTGCAGTTTCACCTTCATTTAATCCTACAAACAATAAAGTTCCAGCATTAAACGATTCGAATTCCATAGTTGCTTTATCTGTTTCTATCTCTGCTAAAATTTCGCCTTCTTCAACAGTATCTCCAACATTTTTTAACCAAGAAGCTACAGTTCCTTCTTCCATGGTGTCACTTAAACGTGGCATGGTAACAACTATTACACCTTCAGGTATTTCTTGAGATTCGTTTGTTTCTTGAGATTCCTCGACTGCGCTCGGGATAACATCTTCTACAGAAGCTTCAGAAGTTGTTACAGCTCCATTTAATAGTTCAGAAATATCTTCACCATCCTCACCAATAATAGCTAATAATGTATCTACTGGAGAAGTTTCTCCTTCTTGAACACCAATATGTAATAAAGTTCCTTCGTTAAACGATTCGAACTCCATTGTTGCTTTATCCGTTTCAATTTCAGCTAAAATATCGCCTTCCTCAATTTTATCTCCAACTTGTTTTAACCATTTTGCCACAACACCTTCTTCCATGGTATCGCTTAATCTAGGCATGTTTACAATTATTGCCATATCTAACTTATAAAAGGATAATCTTCTTGTTCGTATACCATGTCATGTAATTGATTTAATTCAGGGTATGGAGAATCTTCTGCAAATTGCTCACATTCTTTTACTAAATCTTTTACACCTTTATTGATTGATTCAATTTCATCAGTTGATGCATAATTATTTTCTTTAATTATGTCTAAAACTTGAGTGATAGGATCTATTTTCTTGTATTCTTCTACTTCTGCTTTTGTTCTGTAGTGTTGTGCATCTGACATAGAATGACCTCTATAACGATAGGTTTTCATTTCTAAGAATGTTGGTCCATCACCACGTCTTGCTCTTTGGATTGCTTCATCAACTGCTTCTGCAACCTTTATTGGATTCATTCCATCAACAGGGCCACATGGCATTTCATATCCTAAACCAAGTTTCCAAATATCTTCATGGTTTGCCGTACGTTCTACAGAAGTTCCCATGGCATACCCATTATTTTCACAAATAAAAATAACTGGTAATTTCCAGTTCATTGCCATGTTAAAAGTTTCATGCAAAGAACCTTGTCTAGCTGCTCCATCACCAAAATAACATAAAGTTGCAGCATCATTACCTTTGTATTTATCTCCAAAAGCAAGTCCAGCTCCTAAAGGAATCTGACCTCCAACAATTCCATGACCTCCATAAAAACGATGTTCTTTAGAAAAAATATGCATAGAACCACCCATTCCTTGAGATGTTCCAGTAACCTTTCCGTATAATTCTGCCATCACACGTTTTGGATCTTCTCCCATACCAATTGGCTGAACGTGATTACGATATGCAGTTATCATTTTGTCTTTGGTTAAATCCATGGCATGTAACGCACCAGCTAAAACAGCTTCTTGACCGTTGTATAAATGTAGGAAACCTCTAACTTTTTGTTGAATGTAAACAGCTGCTAATTTGTCTTCGAACTTTCTCCAAAAAAGCATGTTTTTGTACCAATCTAAATAGGTTTGCTTGGTAATTTTTTCCATTTGTGAATCTTGTTGTTTTGTTTTTGCAAATATATTCTATAATATAGAATCCAAGCACAAAAATAACTGTTTTCTGGAGAATAAAAAAGAGGATTATTTAGTTTCTAACTCAAACGTTTTCGAAGGAAATTTTATTCTTCTTCTCTAATGACTAAAGCAATAACTTTTGCACCTTTTGCTAAAGCCCAATAATCTGAGATTACAACTCTGTCTTTTCCATCTAAAACACTGAAAGCACCAGTATTAGCTCCAAGTTCACCTTGATTAATTGCTATTATTTCTACTTTATTAAAACCTAATTCAATAGGAATAGCGTATTTTTTAGCAAATTCATTTAACTTATAATTTTCAAGTACAGCTACCCCATTTTTATATACACTAATAATATCACCATCTATTATACCATAATCTATACCAGCAAAATACAAATACTTTGTTTTAGTTCTGAAAACCCCTAAATCTTTATCAATCATAGGGATATTTAGATTGTTTTTTTCATAATTTTTTTGTGCTGAAATCCTTCTTAATACGGCAGGTGTAATAATGCCTTTATATTTTAAAGCAAATTCTTTTCGCTCAGTTTTTAAGCGTTCTTGTTCTTTTTGATAAGCAGATTTAAAACCAGAACTTGTGTTAGTTACGCTTTTTGGTTTTTCTAATTTGGTAGGTGTTGAAAATAAATTTAAAGAAGTGTTTTTTTTCTTCTTTGTTGTTGAATTATCCAACTGTGCAAAACCTTGTAGACTTATAAAAAGTATTAAAATTGTAGTAAGAGAATATAGTTTTTTCATCTAAAAATATAACGAATCAAAGATAGTGCCGATTTGTAATTTTTGTCTTAGTTATTTGTTAAATCTTACTAATCTACAGGGAAATTAAAATAAGTTTTTGGAAACGGTTCGTTTCTTAATGTAAAATGCCACCATTCGCTATCATAAGGTCTAAAATTATGATCAAGCATTATTTTGCGTAATAGCATTCTGTTTTTTTGTTGATTCTCTGTTAGTTTTTTATAAAACGGGTGCGATTGATGTCCGAAGAAATCATAGATACTTCCCATATCTAATTCTTTTCCAGTTTTAGTATTTATGATGGTTAAATCAACTGTACTTCCCCTACTATGTCCAGATTTAGAGGATATGTAACCTAGTTTAAATAATTTAGATTTTGCTACATTAGGGTAGAATTTATGTTTCATAACAGTATCATTTATTACTCTTGCCCAGCGGACAAAATGATTGACAGCCATTTGTGGTCTATAGGCATCAAAAATTTTTAGACTTAATCCTTCTTTATGTAATTTTTCTTGAATTTTTTTTAACGATAAAGCTGTTGATTTGCTTACAATTAAACAATCTTTATTATAACCATCAATTGGCTTTCCTATAAAATTATTCGATGAAAGATATCGTAATTCAGTTTGAATAGAATTATCAATATCATATAAATACACAAATCCTTTAGGAAGTTCTTGTGAACTTAGCGTAAGTGTAATCAACAAAAAAAAGAATAGTATATTTTTCATCTTTAAATATTTGTACTGCAAAATAACAAAAAAAGGGTAGAGTAGATGTGAGATATCAAAACGAGTTTATTTATCGGGAGCAAGGGAATGAATTATGAGATACTGAAACAAGTTCAGTATAAAAAAAAGGTAAGAGCTATTTCTTTTAGAAACAGACTCTTACCAAGTAAACTAATAAAACCAAGTATTAGTAGCGTTAAGTTAGCTATTTAACTGCTATCTAATGTTTTTAAGTTGGGATTACAACTTTTATTTAATGAAGGCTAATAACTTTTGTTATTTTCCAACTGTTTTTTATATTTTTCCACATAACAATAAACTTACTAGGAATAGATTTTTGATTAGGTTCTAGCTTGTTGAAAAACTTATGATATCCAATTTGTACAGCTCCATAATTATGTATTGGATATACTTCTACACTACCTTCTATTAATGTTCTAGTTACTTTATTACAGATATTATCTTTTATAGATTGTACAAGTTTATCTTTATTGGTTTCTAAGCCGCCTTTATCATGAAAAAATTCTATATTTTTCTCATATATATCAGCCTGAGTTTTCATGTCACATTTATTATAAGCTGAAAAATAAACACTATCCATTTTTATAATTTCATTATACAATTTTAGATTAACGGGTTTGTATTTTTGAATCTCATTCGTTTGAGCATTAGAAAACCAGGTAATAAAAAATGCTAAGACATATAAGATAAATTGAATGGCAATATTATCTTTAAATATTGTTAAAAATTCTTTCATAGCGTGTTGGTTAGTTGTTGATTTTTGGTTATTAAATTTAATATGACGAAATACTTCCGCCAGATGATTTTCTTTTATTTACTTTTTCAGGATTTCCTTTATAATCTATATCTCCTCCGCTACTTGCTTTAGCATCTATACTATTTGATGCATATACATTTATATCTGCACCGCTAGAAACTCTCACAGTAACATTTTTACTATGTAGACCAAATGAATTTGTAGAGCTTCCACTAGAAGCACTTGCTGAATATTCTTCTGCTTTACCTAATAATTTTAAATCAGATCCACTTGTAGATTTTGAGGTAACTGAGTTTGCGTCAATGCTAAGTTTCATATCTGCTCCACTACTGGTTGATGCTTTAAAAGTATCTGACTTTAAGGTGTTTTCAGAATATACATCACTTCCGCTCGTAGCAGTTATACCTTCTATCGTTTTAACTGTTACATGAACTTTTCTAGCTTTTGCTCTCCAAATATTTCTCTTAGAATAGATTTTTAACGTTCCGTTTTCAATCTCTGTTTTAATATGTCTATGTAAGTTTTCATCAGCTTCAATTGTAATTTCTTCTTTATCACCTTGTGTAATATAAACGTCTATACCACTACTTGTTCTAACTTTAGTGAAGCTTTCTGTTACGCTTCTTTCTTCTGTAATTACATTTCTGTCTCCATTAATTTTATTAAAACCATCTACAAAACAAGAGGTAGTTAATGTTGCTAAAAAAAGTAGTACTGCGATTTTTGAAATTGTTGTTTTCATAATATTGGTTTTTTAATTGATTCATCAAAGGTTACTATATAGACGCAATTTTTTAAATTATAGTTACCGAATTGTTGATTTTTTTAACCGAACTGTTAGAATTCGGATTCTATTGAAACTTTTTTCTCTTCTTTTAGTTCTTCTTCAATTACTTTTTCTTCCTCACAATCTGTACAGTCTAATCCATTTTCTGTCATTAGGAAATTGTGTTTAACCATGTCGTTTACGTATAAATCTGAGGTGTTTTTTATGCGATATAAAAAGTTCTTAGTGGTATTGTCAAAATAGATATTTGTATTTTTTGGTAGATGAATAGTTACTCTTACTTCTTCATCTCTCCATAAATTTTTATAGCTTGATAAATAATAAGCATCTAAAGAAATTTCATTGCCGTCTATTGTGTATTTATACTCAATATCTTTAGCATTACCCTTTGCTTTAAATTTATTTCTACCTTCAGATTCTTTCGAAACTACTATATAGGCTTCTTCTGAATTACTTTTTTCTACATCGACAAAAACGTAGTTAGAGTATACTTTTTTTACATCATTTATTTCAGTTTCATGTTTTCTAGAACTCCTTCTTAGATTATGAGTATAATAGATATTATCATCATTAATCATTTTTATTTTAAGCGTATCATTTTCTGATAAATTGATTCTCTCTTTAACATTACTTTTTCCACTATTAGCATATGAAGATCCGAACTCAATACCTGTAAAAACAATAGCTAACAAAGCTAAAATCCAGATTCCTAACAAAGTTAATGAGGTAGCTTTATTTAATTTTCTGACGCTGCTTGATAGAATTCTTAATCCTAAAATGAATAAAATTAAAAACGGAATTCCTACTAAAGCCACACCACTTAAAGTTAATAACCATCTAGGTAGTGTTGCATCATAAAAGAATGGAGGATACTGTATAAAATCGCTATCAATATTTAAAATCTCTATACTCCCAACAGAAAAACCACCAATAATTAATGAGATGATTACTGAAGCGGCAACAATGATTAAAAGCACTCCGATAAATTTCCCTATCACTTTAAAAAATGCTAGAATAATCTTACCTAGAGCATCAAGAAAATCCTGAAAACCGTTATTTTTTTTTCCTCTAAAAGATGAATTTACTTTTTCGCTAATTTCATTAGCACCATCTTTTATCATGTCTGATGCTCTATTAGCTGTTTCTTTTACATTTTCTGATATATTGGTAAACTCTTTTCTAATTTTTTTTTCAATATTATCAATATTTACATCTTCGCCTTCCATTTGTAATTTTTCAGCTGTCGTTCTTGCTTCTGGCAATAAAACCCAAAGAATAATGTAGATTAATGGAGAGAATCCACTAAATAATAAGATGATAAAAGCAAGTCTAATCCAGATAACATCTACATTAAAATAGTGTCCAATTCCAGAACAAACTCCTCCTAAAAATTTATCGTCACTATCTCTATAAAGTTTTTTAGAATTAGCGTTATTTCTTTGGTAAGAATAGCTAGATTCAGAATAACTTTCGTCCACATCTGCATAATCTTCTGGTTGTCCCATTATTTTGATGATCTCTTCAATATCACCTTCATTTACAACTTGTCTTGCATCTGTTATTTTTTCTGATAAAAGTTCAGAAATACGAGCTTCTATATCTGCAATGATTTCATTTTTACCCTGTGGATCATCACTTAAAGATTTAGAAATAGTATCTAAATACCTTCTTAGTTTCTTATAGGCTACTTCATCTATATGAAAAAAGAAGCCGCCTAAATTTATATTGATTGTCTTATTCATTTTTTAGTTGATTTTGTACTTGTTACTTGGTTTACTGCATTTACTAAATTACTCCATGTTTTGTCTAATTCTTTTAAAAACATGCCGCCGTTTTCTGTTAAAACGTAATATTTTCTTGGTGGTCCAGAGGTTGATTCTTCCCATCGATAGCTTAATAAACCTGCGTTTTTTAGGCGAGTTAATAATGGATAAATCGTGCCTTCAACCACAATCATTTCTGCAATTTTTAATGTGTTTAGTATTTCTGAAGTGTACGCATCTCCATGTTGTAAAATGGATAAGATGCAATACTCCAAAACACCTTTACGCATTTGTGCTTTTGTGTTTTCTATCTTCATTCTGTGGTGTTATTTTATAAATTTTATAGTAAACGGATACTTGTAATTTTCTCCCTTGTTTGCCTTTAATGATGCAATAATTACCAATGCAATTCCTATGATATAAATGATTCCTGCTAAAGAACCAATACCTATAAATCCAAATGCATTGCCAATATCTAAATCAAAGTCAAAGTTAAAATTGTGCCTGTTAAAAACATTGTGATTATTATTAAAAATTGAACCAATTGCAAAGGGTATAAAACTGATGGTTAAAATAAATACATATAATGTATAACTGATATTAAAGTTAACCGCTTCTTTACCTTGTTCATCTAAATATTGACTTCTATCTTTTAAAGTTTGCCATGCAATTAATGGTGTAATTATATTTCCAAAAGGAAACATTAAACCTGCAAATGCAGATATGTGTATTAAGAATGCGTTGGTATTTTCGTTATTTCTTGACATAGTAAAATGATTTGTATAATACTTTCTTATGCAAATATATATCTTTAAAAAGGTATTATGCAATGCATAGTACTATAATTAACATTTTTTTAACATTTTATTTTGACGTTAATATAATAGAGAGTTTGATGTATGTTCTTGTTAATCAATATTTTAAAATGAAATTCCATAAAAAAAACCTACTTAATTAAAAGTAGGTTTTAAATTTTATGGAAAAAGATTTATTGAGATTAAATCTTTTTCATTTGCTGTTTCATCATCTGCATTTGCTCTTTTAGCATACCATGTTTGTCTAATTTTTTAGCTTCAGCCATTAAATTAGTTGCTTCACGTTTTCTACGTTTTGTCATGGCAATACCAGCTAATTGTAATTTAGCCATAGCTAAATCATGATTCATAGCTAAGCCTAATTTTACAGCTTTGCGTAAATATTTTTCAGCTTGAGTAATATTAGTTTGAGATAAAATAATACCATGTAAGTAATTATAATATCCTTCTTGTTTTTGTATTAAAGCAGCAGAAGGGTTTTTAATATAGCTAAGCCATTTTTGTGTACCTGCAAAATTTTGTTTTCTTAATTGTAAGAAAGCTAATAAGATAAATTCGTTTTTAAAGTATAGTAGAACAAAAATCCCAGCCAATAAAAGAATTGCAATTCCATTACCTATATGACCTTGGGAAAATTCATACACTGCCCACGCAGTGATTAAAGCAGCTAATACTAATTTTATATTTTTATGAAACATGTTTTTTTCTTAATAAAATTGAGAGACAAAAGTACATTTTTCTATTCAAAATTCTGAATCATTCTGTAAATTACTTCTTATAATATTTCTTGTATTTAAACCAAGCTAAAGACCCCAAAACAATAACAAAACCTACTGAATAAAATACTGTAGTAGGTGTAACTACACGATCTCCACTAGCATAAGAATGCAATCCAGATAAGTAAAAATTTACACCGAAATATGTCATCATAATAGATGCATAGGCAATTATAGACCAAAGGTTAAATGTAAATCTTCCACGTAATCCTGGAATTAATCGCATGTGTAAAACAAACGCATAAATCATAATAGAAATTAATGCCCAAGTTTCTTTTGGATCCCAACCCCAATAACGACCCCAACTTTCATTAGCCCACATACCGCCTAAAAAATTTCCAATCGTAAGCATCACCAAACCAACCGTTACAGCCATTTCATTAATAATGGTTAATTCTTTTATGTTGAGGTACATTTTTTCTCTATTCTTTGTCGTTGTAAAAACCATTAAACTTAGTGAAACAATACCTAATATCATCCCTAAAGAAAAGGGACCGTAACTCGCAACAATAATTGATACATGTACTAAAACCCACCAAGAATTTAATACAGGTTGTAAGTTTGCAATTTCTGGATCGAGCCAGTTTTGATGAGCAAAAGCTAAAATTATCGCCGTTAAAAAAGTAGTAGCTGCAATTGTTAATGCCGATTTTCTACCTAAAAATAATCCAAACAACATGGTTGCCCAAGCAACATAAATAATAGATTCATATGCATTACTCCAAGGAGCATGACCACTAATATACCAACGTGCTATTAACCCTAGAAGATGTGTGATAAATAGAAGGATGGTTACTCCAATTAATACTTTTACAATAGTATTAATCCATTTTTTATCATTAAAAATTTGAAGAATTACAAATACAATTAAAAATAAACTTACAAAGCCGTAAAGTTTAGAAAGTTGTTCAAAAATGCTAACTTTATTATATGTGATCTCTAAATCAATTTTCTTTTTTGTAGGAATTACTTCTTTTCCGAATTTTTGTTGAAACTTTTTAATCCCTTTTAAAACATTATTAGCTTCAGTATAATCACCAGATTTTTTTGAAGTTTGTAAAAGTTGAATGTAAACAGGTAAAGATTGTCTTACAAAAACAGAGTCAACACCTTTAAATGGTGCTTGAGAGGTTTCAGGTTGAGATACCCATGTGTTATTTTCATCATTAGGTATTGGATATATTCTAAGAACATTACCACTAAGCGCTCTGGATAATAACCAAGTTCTTCTACTAATTTTTATGACATCCTTCTCAAACTTATTTTGTACATTTTTCTTCTGTGCTTCTACAATATGAGAATCTACTTTAGAAACACCAGTGTTTGTGTAAAAGTCTGATAATCTAGCATGTGTAGCGTCTTTTGCAACACCTAAAATTTCTCTAATTTTTGTGTTCCCTTCCTCTAAATATACTACAGGAACATCAAACCAGAGCCTTGGACTTTCTATAATTGAAAGTAAAACCTGACTTGGCGTCATATCTTTAAATGTATCTGTATAAGCAACTTTTCTAACTAATTCAGAAGCAAAAGTATGTGCTGGTTTCATACGACCACCAGCATCTTGTATAACCAACCTGTTAAATTCTTCAGCATGAGAAACAGCGACCAAGTTTGCTTTTAAAATTGAATCAATTTTAACATCACTAATTCTTTGTTTTGTATGATTTTGTTGATGTTGTGCCGTTCCAAAACTTATAAATAAGAATCCAAAGATTAATGATAATGTCTGTTTCTTAGCTCTGATTTTTTTAAGATGACGTTTTAAATCATCAAAATGCGTGTTTTTAGCAAATAGCATGCAAATTAAGCCAGTATATAATAATGAGTAACCAATATATGTGACCAAAGTTCCCCAAAAATCATGATTTACAGATAGATGTGTTTGTTCAACTTTACCTGTTAAGTCATAACTAGACTGAAAAAATTTATAACCATTATGATCTAAAATATGATTCATATATATCCTATAATCAAAAGTTTCTTTTGTATCTATAACTGTAACTTCACTAGCATAGGAAGCTGCATTTTCTGAACCCGGATATTTTTCTAGCTGAAAATCATTCAATTTAACATTAAATGGAGTTTCTAAAATCTTAGAACCATATAATAATCTAAAGTTAAGTCCGTCAACAGTTACTTCTTTTGAATTTTCTACATTATATTGTCCGCCAGCAAGTTCAACACGTTTAGTTTCTTTATCAGTTTTAATATCAAAAACTACGACATCAGATTTTTCAGGATCTTTATCACCGCTTACGGTTTTTACTTCGCCTTTAATTGCTGGTTTAGGAACAACAAATTGAAGTCCGTTTATAGTATGTAGTGTTAATAGTTGAAAATATTGAGCAGAGTCTTTAACAATTTTACCACGTTTTTGATCTGCCATTCTAAACCAATCTCCATCAGCCTTAGATTGCATTTTTAGGTTATCATCTTCATAAAAAAAGTTGATGGATGCATTGTTGTCTTTTACACCAAAACCAATTAAAAGATTATGGATGTTCTGAACTGTTCCTTTTTTGATATAATGATCGTGTCTACTTCCGCTAGAACTTTCTACAAAATGCAAATGCTCTATTCCGTTTTCATCTTCAACCAATTCTTTCTTCGCCCAAGGAATATAATCAACAAGTTTTATTGAATATTTTTTTCCTCGAAAATTATTTTCAGTAGACCATGAGTTTTCACCCCAAGCTGAAAGTAGCATTTTGTCATGCGTAGTTTTTTGTTCATTGTTGTCGTCTACTATAGCATTAAGATACGTAGTCTCTGATAAAAAAGTATTAGTAGATTCACCTTCATTAATCATCATAATTCCTTCATATCCTACATAACGTGTGATACCAGCTCCAATTAAAATAAAAAGAAAGGAAATGTGAAACATTAAAACCGCCCATTTTTCTTTTTTGTACAATCGATATCTAAAAATATTACCAAAGAAATTAATAACAAAAAATACCATAATAGCTTCAAACCACCAAGTATTGTATACTAATGCTTTAGAGGTTTGTGTTCCGTAATCGTTTTCTATAAAAGTAGCTACTCCCATGGCGGTAGCAAATAGTATAAATAATACTGCCATTAAACGTGTAGAGTAGAGGATGTTGAAGATATTTTTCATCTCAATTTGGTCTGTTAAAGTCATGCAAATTTACGGATAAATAACTTAAATATGGTTTAGTTTTATCCATAAAAAAGCTGAGAATTTTCTCAGCTTAAATTGTTTATTTAGTTTTTGGAATCGGTGGTGGTCCATCTGGAACAATTGCTTTGTAAACTGCATCACCTTTTCTTAATTTGTATTCATCTTTTACTTTAGTAACTAAAGTTGGGTTTTCAAATAAATCAAGCATGGTCATAGACATTGCTTTAGATGCATAAATTAATCCTTTGTGTCCTATACTCATTCCTCCACAGGCTACAACAGCCCATGAATGCCAAGGTGTATCTTTTGGTGCGGTTGTTACTCCTAAATTTATATTAGCAACATTCCAACTTACATCTCCAACATCTGTAGAACCTCCGCCTGGATGTTCTTTTGTTTTTTCTAAAGGATTAATAGCACTATCCATTCCTACTTGCTCTTTGCCAGTAACTTCTTGTATCTTTTTTCCGAAAGCGGTTTCTGATTCTGTGTATTTTATTGGGCCTAATAATTCTAAGTTTTTTTGCATAATTTCTCCACCAGCTCTGTTCACTAAAACTTCATAAATTCCAGAAATTAAAGACACTTTATAATCAACATTAGCCAATATTGCAGCTCCTTTTGCCATTTCCATGGCACGTTTATAAACAGGCATCATTCCAGAGCGCTTTGTATCTCTAACACGCATCCATAGTCTTGAATAATCTGGAACCACATTAACAACTTGTCCGCCATCCTGAATGTGGTAATGCATTCTTACTGTTGGTTTTACATGTTCTCTGTAATAGTTGATTCCTGCAGTATATAATTCTAATGCATCAGATGCAGATCTACCATTCCAAGGATCTGCAGAAGCATGTGCAGCTTGTCCAAAGAATTCTATTTTAAAATCTACCAATGCTAAAGAACTTTGTACATCCGCTTTAATAGAAGCAGAAGGGTGCCAGCTAATATTTACATCAACATCATCCCATAAACCAGCTCTTACCATCCAAATTTTGCCAAAGAATTTTTCTTCAGAAGGTGTGCCAAAAAACTTCACTGTACCTTTTATTTTTCCTTGTTCAATAAGTTCTTTAATGGCAATTGCTGCTCCAAGACTTCCTGCTCCGAATAAATTATGTCCACATCCATGACCATTTCCTTTTTCTACTAAAGGATCTTTTGTTGGGCTTGCTTTTTGTGAAATACCTGGCAAGGCATCAAATTCACCTAAAACACTAATAACGGGTTTTCCACTACCGTAGGAAGCAACAAAAGCAGTAGGCATTTCTGCAATACCTCTTTCAACAGTAAAACCGTTTTTTTCTGCATAATCTGCTAATATTTTTGCAGATTGCGTTTCTTCAAACGCAGTTTCTGCTAATTGCCAAATGTTATCACTTATTTCTATTAAAGCATTTTGATGCTTTTCTATAGATTTTATAAGTGATTTTTTGTTTTTAGTTAATTTTTGTGCTTGTAGAAATTGTACCGATAAAAATAGGGCTACTAAGATGAGTATTTGTTTTTTCATGAAAAGTTGATTTTCTCAAAAATAAGGAATTATTAAATATTTAACAATTAGAAGTATTGTTTGTTGTGAAATTGTTTTGTGTAATTAATTATATTTGGTGAAAATTAAAAAAAAATCATTCAAATGAGAAAACTTAATCAACTTACTAAAACAATATTAATTTGTACTGGGTTGTTTTTAGCAGCTTCTTTTACAAATGCTCAAATTAAAAAAACAGCAAGTGTAGAAGGTATTACAGAATACAAATTAGACAATGGTCTTAAAGTATTATTATTTCCAGACAATTCTTCGCAAACAATTACCGTGAATATTACCTACTTAGTAGGTTCTAGGCATGAAGGTTATGGAGAAAAAGGGATGGCGCATTTATTAGAACATCTAGTATTTAAAGGAACACCTAATCATCCAGATATTCCAAAAGAGTTAACTACACATGGAGCTAGACCAAACGGAACTACTTGGTATGATAGAACCAATTATTTTGAAACGTTTAATGCTACAGATGAAAATCTTGATTGGGCATTAGATTTAGAGGCAGATAGAATGGTAAACTCTTACATCGCAGAAAAAGATTTAAAGTCTGAGTTTTCTGTGGTACGTAACGAGTTTGAATCTGGTGAAAATTCGCCAACAAGCGTATTAATGAAAACATTAATTAGTACAGCATTTGTGTGGCATAATTATGGACAGTCTACCATTGGAAACCGTTCTGATATAGAGCGAGTACCAATTCAAAATTTAAAAGCTTTTTATAAAAAATATTATCGTCCAGATAATGCAGTTTTAATGGTTACAGGTAAATTTAATACAGAAAAAACCTTAGCTTTAATCGTGAAGAAATATGGAGGTATTAAGAATCCATCAACACCATTAAGAGATGTTCCAACAATAGAACCTGCTCAAGATGGAGAAAAAAGAGTAACATTAAGTAGAGTTGGAGATTTACAAGTTTTAGCGGCTATGTATCATACACCTGCTGGATCTCATGAAGATTATGCAGCTTTAGCAATTGCAGAAAATATATTAACTGATCAACCGTCTGGAAGAATATACAAAGCATTAATTGATAAAAAGAAAGCATCTAGTCTTTGGTCTTTTTCACCTTTTACTAAAGAGCCATCATTTATGTATTTTAATGTAGATGTTCCTTCAGATAAATCTTTACCTGAAGCAGAAAGTGCTATGTTAAAAGTTTTAGATGATGCATCTAAGAATCCTATTACTGCAGCGGAATTAAAAAGAGCTAAAGCAAATATTTTAAAACAAATAGATCAAATTAGTAGAAACTCTTCTTATTTAGGAACTTATATGAGTGAATTTATAGGTGCTGGAGATTGGAGATTATCTTACATTCATAGAGATAGAGTAGAGGCTATGACTTTAGATAAAGTTAATGCGGCTGTAAAAAAGTATTTTATTCCTACAAATAGATCAGTTGGTAATTTTGTACCAACAAAAAAACCAGTTAGAGTTGGAGTACCGCATACAGAAGGTGTTGCAGAATTAGTTAAGAGTTACAAAGGAAAGAAAGGGTTTGGAGCTGGAGAAGCTTTTGATGTTTCATATGATAATATTCAAAGCAGGTTAGATGCAGGTACTTTGCCTAAAAGTAATATTGATTACGGATTTATTAAAAAAGATAATAGAGGTAAAACAGTCATTCTTTCTTTTGCTTTTAGAAACGGAACTGTAAATGATTTAATGAATAAAGGTAAGATTGCTAGTTATACAGCTAGAATGCTTAATAAAGGAACTAAAACAAAGTCTAGACAAGATATTGAAGATAAGTTAAGTGAGTTAAAATCTTCTGTTAGTTTTAGAGGAGCAAATGGTAGAACATATGTTAATATTAATACAACGCAAGATAACCTACAAGCAACGTTAGATTTAATGACAGATATAATTAAAAACCCTGTTTTTAATCAGGCCGAATTAGATAAATTAAAAACACAAGATTTAGCTAATTTAGAGCGTAATAAAACTGAACCTACATTTTTAGCTTCTAGAAAATTAGGATTAATTAATCAACGTTATAAAAAAGGGCATCCTTTATATAGTATGAGTATTGCGGAAGAGATAGCAGCTATTAATGATGTGTCTGTTGATAAAATGAAAGCATATTATAAAGAATTTTATGGTATTTCTAATAGCGCTACTTTAGTTTCAATAGGTAATATTGATGAGCAAAAATTGAAAAACTATTTTGATACTGAGTTTGGAGATTTTAAATCTAATTTACCGTTTACTAATGTAAGTAATAAGTTTAAAACGAATAAAGCAACAAATGAAAGCTTAAATACACCAGATAAGAAAAATGCATTTACAGTAGGTAGATTAACTTTTGAGTCTAGCCAATATGATAACGATCATGCTGCTTTAGTTGTTGCAGGTTCTGTTTTTGGTGGCGGATTTTTAAATTCAAGAATTGCTGCTAGATTACGACAAAAAGATGGGGTAAGTTATGGTGCTGGAGGTGGTGTAAATGTAGATGCACAAAAAGATGATAAAAACTCATCAATGTTTGTGTATGCAATTTATGCGCCACAAAATGCAGCGAAGGTTCAACTTGGATTTAAAGAAGAAATAGCACGTTTTATTAAAGATGGTATTACAGAAGAAGAATTGAAAAACGCTGTAAAAGGTTGGATTCAAGGTCAAACAGTTTCTAGAGCTAAGGATAATGAAATCTCGAGTTTAATAAATAACAATATTTATTATAAAAGAGATATTAATTTTCAGAAAAACTTAGAAAAGAAAATGAATACTTTAACCGTTGAAGACGTTAATAATGCAATTAAAAAATATTTTAAAACATTTAATAACTGGTCTGTAGTAAATGCAGGGGACTTTAAGAATGATATAAAGAAGAAAAAAGAAGAGGTTAAAAACTAACCTCCTTTTTTTACTGAATATTTAAAGAGCGATTTTTTTAAAATCGCTCTTTTTTATTTTTTAAAAACCTTAAGATATCTCGACTCCGCTCGAAGTAATATCTAGGTTTTATTCGTCAATTAAAATAGTAAGTAAATCTATGGCAGCTTGTGCTATTTTTGTTCCTGGACCAAAAACACCTACGGCACCAGCATCAAATAAGAATTGATAATCTTGCGCTGGAATTACACCACCTACAATAACCATAATATCTTCTCTACCATACTTTATTAGTTCTTCGATTACTTGAGGAACCAATGTTTTATGTCCAGCAGCTAATGAAGAAATTCCGAGAATGTGTACATCGTTTTCTACAGCTTGTTTTGTAGCCTCTTTTGGTGTTTGGAATAACGAACCAATATCTACATCAAAACCTAAATCGGCATATCCAGTAGCAACTACTTTTGCTCCTCTATCATGACCATCTTGCCCTAATTTTGCAATCATTATTCGAGGTCTTCTACCTTCAGATTCAGCAAATTTATCTGCTAATTCTGAAGCTTTTTTAAATAATTTATCGTCTTTTATTTCTTTACTATACACACCAGAAATTGTTTTATGTACTGCTTTATGTCTTCCGAAAACTGTTTCTAAAGCATCAGAAATTTCCCCCAAAGTAGCTCTATTTCTTGCAGCTTTAATAGTCAAATCTAATAAATTTCCCTCATTAGATTTTGCACATTGAATTAAATCATTCAATGATTTTTCAACTTCTGTATTATTTCTTTTAGCTTTTAAGCTCTTCAATCGTTCTATTTGAGATTGTCTTACAGCTTCATTATCAACTTCTAAAATATGTAAAGGTTCTTCTTCTTTTAACTGATATTTATTAACACCAACAATAACATCTTGTCCGCTATCAATTTTAGCTTGTTTTTTTGCAGCAGCTTCTTCAATTCGCATTTTCGGAATTCCTTTTTCAATGGCTTTTGTCATTCCTCCCAATTCAGAAACTTCATTAATTAATTCCCAAGCTTTATCTGCAATATCTTTAGTTAATTGTTCTAGATGATAACTACCTGCCCAAGGATCTACCGTTTTAGTAATATGTGTTTCTTTTTGTAAATATATTTGCGTATTTCTTGCAATCCTTGCAGAGAAATCAGTAGGTAAAGCAATTGCCTCATCCAACGCATTGGTATGTAAACTTTGTGTGCCTCCAAAAGCTGCAGCCATTGCTTCTATAGTGGTTCTTGCTACGTTGTTAAATGGATCTTGAGCTGTTAAAGACCAACCACTTGTTTGACAGTGTGTTCTTAAAACTAAAGATTTTGAGTTTTTTGGATTGAATTGTTTTACAATTTTTGCCCATAACATTCTTGCCGCTCTTAGTTTTGCAATTTCTGTAAAATGATTCATTCCTATTGCCCAAAAAAATGATAATCTTGGCGCAAAAGTATCGATATCTAATCCAGCCTCTATACCTTTTTTTATGTATTCTAACCCGTCTGCAAGCGTATAGGCTAATTCAATTTCTGGAGTAGCACCAGCTTCTTGCATGTGATATCCAGAAATAGAAATTGAATTATATTTTAGCATATTTTTGCTGGTATATTTAAAAATATCAGCAATAATTTTCATAGATGGTTTTGGCGGATATATATAGGTGTTTCGTACCATAAACTCCTTAAGAATATCATTTTGTATTGTACCTGATAATAATTCTTGCGAAACTCCTTGTTCTTCCGCAGCAACTATATAAAATGCTAAAATTGGTAAAACAGCTCCGTTCATAGTCATAGAAACTGACATTTTATCTAATGGAATTTTATTAAATAAAATCTTCATGTCTTCCACAGAATCTATGGCAACACCAGCCTTTCCAACATCGCCTTGTACACGTTCATGATTAGAATCATAGCCTCTATGAGTTGCTAAATCAAATGCAACAGATAATCCTTTTTGTCCAGCATCTAAATTTCTTCTATAAAAAGCATTACTTTCTTCTGCAGTAGAAAATCCAGCATATTGTCTAACTGTCCAAGGTTTTCTAACATACATGGTTGAATAAGGTCCTCGTAAATTTGGAGCAATTCCGGCAATAAAATCTTCATGTTTAAAAACTTTATCAGGTGTGTTTAAAGTTTTTTTTAATTGTAAGTCTTGTACTGATTTTCTACTCATTTTCGGAGGTAGTTTCCAATCGCATTAGTTGGTATAGTTTATTATTTATTTCTTTGATTTCTTTATTTTTTTTATCAATTAAGAGGTAAATTCTTATTAAATATGTCAAACATATTATAATTGTAAAACTTAGGACTACTAAAATAAAGTTAATAGAATTGCCAAAATAGGAATACACCCTACTTTCCATAAAGACAATAAAAATTAAAGAAAGTAAGATAAAACCAGTTAAATATTTTGTGGCTCTTTTTTTTCTTTTCTGAATTGCTGATTTTAATTCTTCTTGTCTGTTTTTATTAGAAGTAATTAGCTCAGTTTTTGTCCCCATATTTTTCGTTTTTTAACCTAATTTGTTCAGATTCTTCTGAAAGGCGTTTTGTTAAAATTGGGGAAATCAAAGTTTTCTTTCTATTGAGCTTAAGGAATGGATAGATATCTAAACTATCTGACATTCTGTTTTTTTTGTCTAATAAAATATTTGTACCTAACAAATATAAGTTTTTTGAATTAAATAATTCTTGTTCTTTATTTGCGGATTCTAAAATTTTATTTTGGATGATTCTTTTTTTTAATAATTTTAAGAATCCGCCAGATTTTTCAATTTGCTTAAATATTTGTAACGCTTTATCTGCTAATTGTTGTGTTATTGCTTCTATATAATAAGAACCATCGGCATAATTTTGTGATTCGCTTAGCTCACTTTCTTGTTGTAAGATTAATAATTGATTTCTAGAAATACGTTCACCAAACTCATTAGATTTATGATAAATTGTGTCGTAAGAAACATTACAAACAGTATTTGAGCCTCCTAATACTGCACTCATACATTCAGAAGTGGTTCGTAACATATTTACATTGTAATCATATAATGTTTTATTTCGTAAACTAGGTTTTGTGAAAATATGAGCTTCTTTATTTACACTATAATTTTGATTTATAAGTGTATTCCAAAGAATTCTAAATGCTCTAAGTTTTGCGATTTCAAAAAAGTAATTACTACCAACACTAAAATTAAAATGGACTTTATCAATAACATTTTCGCCGAAATACTCTAAATATTCATTTGCATGTGCTAATGTATAAGCTAATTCCTGCGCAATATTTGCACCTGCATTTTGGTATAAACTTGCGTTTACGGAAATACTATTAGTAGTAAGGTTTAATGTTTTTTCTATTGATGAAAAATCTTCTTTTAAATTTGTAAACCAATTTCCGGTTTTGGCAAGATTGCCAATAATATCAATATTAAAAAATGTATTTTTTTGATTAATTTGTTTCGATATGTTTTTAATAAAATCAACAGATAAAAACTGAAAGTTAAAGTAAATTACAACTTCTTCTAGGTTAATGTCTTTTAGAAGAAGGTTAAAGTCAAACTCTTTTTTTGCGGTAAATTCTATTGATGTTGCGCCTTTTTTTATTGAATTGACTGCAATAGTATTCGCAATTGTTTCTTTATCTACAAAAATAGATTGACAAATTGCAAACCCTTTTTTTGGTAAGTTTATTTGATGATTTTTTCTGTCTTCTTTTGTGTAAAAAGGTTTTACTATAATTCCTTCAGGAGTTTTCCATAACAAAGAATCATTATAATCTTCACCTTTTAAATCAACTTGAATCTTTTGTTTCCAAGCTGCTGGTGAAACAGGGTCAAATTCATCAAACAAAAAAGAACTCATTATTTTTTTATGGTATCAAATTCTATTAAATAAATATCTTCATTCTCCTTTTTCATGTAGTATTTTTCTCTTGCGTAGCGTTCTAATTGCAAAGAGTCTTTTAACTTTTTTATGGTTTCTTTATCTTCTTTTATTTCTGATTTATAAAAATTAACGGTCTTTTGTAAATCTTCTATTTCTTTGTTGTATTTATTATGTGTGAAAAAAGAATTTTCATCAAAAAATGTCATCCAAACAATAAAAACGGCTAAAATTAATACGTATTTATTGGTTAAGATTTTTAATATAGGATTGGATGTGAATTTTGATAAGTTCATAAATTACAAACGTTCATTTATTACTGATCTTACAATATCTATCGCTACATTATTATGTTGATTATTAGGTATAATGATATCTGCAAAGTTTTTTGTAGGTTCAATATATTGATCATGCATTGGTTTTAAAGTATCTTGATATCTACTTAAAACTTCATCTATATCTCTAGCTCTTTCATTAATATCTCTTCTAATTCTTCTTATCAAACGCTCGTCTGCATCTGCATGAACAAAGATTTTAATATCACATAAATCGCGTAAATCTTCACTATTTAAAATTAGTATCCCTTCAATAATTACAACTTTTCTAGGATGTGTTTTTATAGTGTCTTTTGTTCTATTGTGAGTAACAAAAGAATATACTGGTTGATTGATAGTTTCTCCTTTTTTAAGTTGATTTAAATGATCAATTAATAAATCAAAATCTATTGAATTTGGATGGTCAAAATTAATTTTCACTCTTTCTTCATATGATAAATCATCTGTAGCTTTATAGTAAGAATCTTGTGAAATAACACAAACCTCATCTTTTGGGAACTGCGCTGCGATTTTATTTACTACAGTAGTTTTTCCGCTTCCAGTTCCACCAGTAATACCTATGATTAGCATACTATATTGAAGATTAAATTATTTGTAATTTAGAAACGAATTTACTAAATATTTAGAGAATTCGTGAGGTTAATTTTTTTAAAAAAGATAAATTTTAAAAGTCGGGATGAGAGGATTCGAACCTCCGATCTCTGGTCCCCCAGACCAGCACTTTAACCGGACTAAGCTACATCCCGTATTTTATGAAAACAAATATATGTTTAGTATAACAATTTAACAAACAAATTTGGTCACTAAAAAAGCCTACAAAATTTTGTAGGCTTTCATTGTTTTATCAAAATTGATAAATTTCGTATGCTAAAATATTAGGAAGTTAATGGTTTCCCTTTTAAACGTTTTTCAATTCGTTGTTTAATAACAGTTAAGCGTTTCATAACATCCATGATTTCGCTGCTCTTATTTTCTTTGTAAACTTCATTTAAACTAAGGATAAGTTCTTTCGCTTCTCTAGCGGCTAAGATCCTATCACTGGTTGTGGGAAACTTAAATTTTCTGTTTTCAAATTCTAGCGCCTTCTCAATTAAATCCATATAATTCTATTAATATAATATTGCGGGTAATATACAACGTAAAAGTTAAAAAAAAAATTAATTCTTTTAAATTAAACAGAAATTTTTGTTAAAATAACGGTGGATATATTCGGTAAAATAAGTCGGGGTGGCAGGATTCGAACCTGCGACCTCCTCGTCCCAAACGAGGCGCGATGACCGGGCTACGCTACACCCCGAAAATATCGCTGCAAATATATTATCTTTTAAATTAAATAGTACCTTTTGATAGGATTATTTTTCTTTATCGTCTAATTGTCAAAAGATATTCACAATAAATTAATCAGAAGTCAAAAAAAATTACATTTGTAATCGTTTTTAAAAGACTAGATTAATACATTTTATAAGAAACAATGTCAGAAAATATAGAAAAAATTAAGTGTTTAATTATTGGTTCTGGACCAGCAGGTTATACCGCAGCTATTTATGCAGCTAGAGCAGATATGAAGCCAATAATGTATACAGGTATGCAAATGGGAGGTCAATTAACAACTACAACAGAAGTTGATAATTATCCTGGTTATCCAAATGGAACGGATGGTACAGCTATGATGACCGATTTACAAAAACAAGCGGAGCGTTTTGGAACCGAAGTTCGTTTTGGAATGGTTACAAAAGTAGATTTGAGTGATAAAGTAGGAGGGATTCATAAAGTTGTAGTTGATGAAACTAAAGAAATTGAGGCGGAAACTATAATTATTTGTACTGGAGCTACTGCAAAATATTTAGGCTTAGAAAGTGAGCAACGTTTAATTGGCGGAGGTGTTTCTGCATGTGCAACTTGTGATGGTTTCTTTTATAAAGGACAAGATGTTATTGTTGTTGGAGCTGGTGATACTGCTGCGGAAGAGGCAACGTATCTTGCAAATATCTGTAATAAAGTAACTGTTTTGGTAAGAAAAGATTACATGAGAGCTTCTAAAGCAATGCAACATCGTGTTAATAAAACTGAAAATATTGAGGTATTATATAATACAGAATTAGATGAGGTAATTGGTGATAATGTTGTTGATGGGGTAAGAATAGTCAATAATCAAACAAAAGAAAAGCAAGATATTGCTGTAACTGGTGTATTTATTGCAATTGGTCATAAACCAAATTCAGATTTGTTTAAAGGAATTTTAGATATGGATGATGTTGGGTATTTAATAACAAAAGGAAAGTCAACAAAAACAAATTTACCTGGTGTTTTTGCTGCTGGAGATATTCAAGATAAAGAGTATAGACAAGCTGTTACTGCTGCAGGAACTGGTTGTATGGCTGCCTTAGATGCAGAACGTTATCTAGGCGCTTTAGAATAGTTTTCTAAAAAAAAATAATATAAAAAAGAGATTACAGAAATGTAATCTCTTTTTTATTTACATATTTATTTGTTCTAAAGGATTATAGCCTAAAAGTTCAGTTATTTTTTCATGATATTTCTTTGCTATAGTTCTATATCCAGAATTTTTCAAATGAATTTCATTGTGCCATTCATTATCATTTTTAAATATATTTCTAAGTTCAATGTGATGAAATTTAGGATATTCATTATCTAATTCGATAAGCATATTGTTAAATCCATCAATAAAATGTTTAATTACACTTTTTTGTTCAGATTTTAATGTAATACCCTTTTGTCCCATTGCAGGAAGAATCCACGGTCCAACAATATTTATCCAAGCAAATCTATAGCCTTTACCATTTATTTTTGGAAAATCATAACCATGCATTAAAATTTCACATTCAGGATTTGAATCAGATACTTTTGAAATTAAATACTTAAGAGAATTTTTCATTCTTTTTAATTTTTCATTAAAAATATAATCATTTACTAATGAACTTGGATTAGAACCTTTATGATTTAAATATCCAATAATTTCTCCACCCACAATATCATTCCCGCCACCACTAAAAAGAAAAAATCTAGAGTTTAGCTCGTTTATAGAATTTAATGTTTGCTCTAAAGATCTTGATCCTTGGTTAATGACATTATTATTTCTAATTTTAAATTTAGAACCATATAACATGTTCTCTAAGGTATCACCTCCTTTTGCATGATTTCTAATTGCATAACCCATCTTTATTAAGTAATCGATGGTATCTTTTACAATAGTATAATCAAACCAAGAATCTCCTTCTGAAACTATTTTTAAATAATTAGGAAAAGATTCTTGGGTTAACCTTGTTTCTGAAATTTGTATTTGTTCAGATTTAAATTGTTTTAGTGTTAGTGCCATAACTTATATTTTTAAATAAAATTACAAAGCTAATGACAACTTAATATACCTATAATTAGGTATTTTGTAGATAGAAAAACTACTTAGAATAAGAAGTAGTTTTAAACAAATAATTAATTTTTGATTACTGCCTTCAACAATGATATCTTATTAAGCTACAACCGATGCCTTCATTGATTTTCTGTAGATAAAAGAATTAAAAATATTTCTTTTCCCAAAATTATTCATTGAGCGAGCGTTTACAAATTTCCCAAAAAGGATTTTGCTAACACCAAAGTATTCATATGTATTTCCATCTGTAAATGTAACTTCCATTAACATACTTTTATGATGCCAATCTGCTACTTGAAATTCGGTAATTGTTTTTTTATAAGCTTCTAAATTTGCAGCTTTTGTTTCTGGAGCAATACTCACTAAAAAGTGATATCCATCAATAATTTTAGTACTTACAATTTCTGCCTCTTCTTTTTTATCTTCTTCTGTAAATTTATCTGGATGCCATTCTTTTACCAATCCTCTATATGTCTTCTTTAATTCTTTCAAATTAATAGCTCCTTCTACATTAAAAAGTTTTTTGTATTCTTTAATACGTTTCATATAAATGATTTTAAAATTGCGTGCAAAAGTATTGATATTAAATGAATTGGAGTGTGTTTTTCTTATTAATAATATTAGTTTAATTAAACTAAAAAACCACCTCTAAGAAAGAGATGGTTAAACAAACAACTAAATTCTAAAACCTACTAAAGTTAAAGAAGTTTTAAATATTTTTAAAAACAGTACTTATTTTCTGCCTTTACTTTTTCTGCTATTTCGTTACGTAAATCTACAATATCTGGATAATTAGCATATTTTGTAAAACGCTTTAAGCCCATTAACATCATTCTTTGTTCATCACCTTCAGCAAAAGAAATGATACTTTCTTTTCCTTTTTCTTCAATAATATCAACTGCGTGATATAGATATAATTTAGACATTGCAATTTGTACAGATTGAGCTTCTTCGCCAAAACGTTTTGCATTTTTCTCTGTACGTAAAATTGCAGATTCAGCCATATAAATCTCTATTAATATATCTGAAGCGGCAATTAATAATTGTTGATGATCTTCTAAATCTGGTCCATATTTTTGAACGGCAGCGCCAGCAACCATTAAAAAAGTTTTCTTTAATTTATTAATAATTTGCTTTTCTTCAGAAAATAATTCTGAATAATCAGGCGTATCAAAAGAAGGAATTCCTAATAATTCATTGGCAACTGCCGTAGCAGGTCCTAATAAATCTACATGACCCTTCATGGCTTTCTTTACCAACATACCTACAGAAAGCATTCTGTTAATTTCATTAGTTCCTTCATAAATTCTTGCAATTCTTGCATCTCTCCATGCTGATTCCATAGGAGTTTCTTCCGAGAATCCCATTCCTCCAAAAATTTGAATTCCTTCATCAGCACAAGCTTGTACATCTTCAGAAACAGCCACTTTTAAAATTGAACATTCGATTGCATACTCTTCTACACCTTTCAATTCTGCTTCTTGATGAGAGTTTCCATCTGCTTCTCTAATTGCAATTCTATCTTCAATGTTTTTTGCAGCCCTATAGGTTGCAGATTCACCAACATAGGCATTAGTTGTCATCTCGGCTAACTTCACTTTAATAGCTCCAAAATCAGATATTGGTGTTTTAAATTGTTTACGCTCGTTTGCGTATTTTACTGCATATGTAAGAATTCTTCTTTGAGAATCTAAACATGCTCCTGCTAATTTTATTCGTCCAACATTTAACGCGTTCATGGCAATTTTAAACCCATTTCCACGAGTTGATAACATGTTTTCTACAGGCACAACAGTATCATTAAAAAATACTTGCCTAGTAGAAGATGCTCTAATTCCTAATTTATGTTCTTCTTCACCTAAAGTGACTCCGTTAGGGTTTGCTTTATCATATTCAACAATAAAACCAGTAATATTTTTATCATCTTCAATACGAGCAAAAACAATCATTATGTTACAAAAACCTGCATTTGAAATCCACATTTTTTGTCCGTTAATTTTATATGTTTTTCCATCTGAAGATAATTCGGCAGTAGTTTTACCAGAATTTGCATCAGATCCTGCACCAGGTTCAGTTAAACAATATGCGCCCATCCATTCACCAGTTGCTAATTTTGGAACATATTTTTGTTTTTGTTCTTCATTACCATATAAAGTAATTGGCATTGTACCAATACCAGTATGAGCTCCAAAAGCAGTACTAAAAGAACCTGTACCACTAGAAATATAATCACAGGTAAGTAAAGTTGAAACAAATCCCATTCCAAGTCCGTTATAAGCTTCCGGAACTGCAACGCCTAAGAAACCAAGTTCTCCAGCCTTTTTCATTACTTCCTCTGTAAGTGCATAATCTTTAGCTTCAAAACGTTCTCTGTGTGCAATAATCTCACGGTCGTTAAACTCCATTACTGCTTCTTTCATCATATTTTGTTCTTCAGAAAAATCTTCTGGAGTAAAAACATCTTCGCATTTAGTTTCTTTCACTAAAAATTGACCACCTCTTAATAATTCGCTCATTGTATTATATTTTTATACCTTTTTCTTAATTTAAAAATTCAAATATACCTGCTGCACCTTGTCCTGTACCAACACACATAGTTACCATTCCATATTTGTTTTTCATGTCACGTTTACGCATTTCATCAAATAATTGAACAGATAATTTTCCTCCTGTACATCCTAATGGATGTCCTAAAGCAATTGCTCCTCCATTAACATTAATAATGTCTGGATTTAAGCCTAATTCTCTAATTACTGCTAAAGATTGTGAAGCAAATGCTTCATTTAATTCTATTAAGCCAATATCGTTTTGTTGTAAACCAGCTTGTTTTAATGCTTTAGGGATAGCAGCTACTGGGCCAATTCCCATAATTCTAGGTGGAACACCAGCAGCAGCATAACTTGCCATTCTTGCGATTGGCTCGAGGTTTAATTCTTTAACCATGTCTTCACTCATTACCATAACAAAAGCTGCACCATCACTCATTTGTGAAGAGTTACCAGCGGTAACACTTCCGTTTGCTGCAAATACTGGGCGCAATCTTGCTAAACCAGCTATGTTAGAACCTTTTCTTGGTCCTTCATCTTTATTTACTGTATATTTTTTTGTTGCTTTTTTTCCGTTCGCACCAATATAGGTTTGCTCAACTTCTATTGGAGCAATTTGAGACTGAAAACGATCTTCTGATTGTGCTTTTAAAGCTTTTAAATGCGAGTTTAGTGCAAATTCATCTTGATCTTCTCTGGAGATATTAAATTCATTTGCAACTGCTTCTGCAGTATTTCCCATACCCCAATAATAATCTTCATGACCAGAATTTACTACATCATAATTTAATTCGGGTTTAAAACCAGTCATTGGTACAGAACTCATACTTTCTGCTCCTCCAGCAATAATGCATTCTGCCATTCCTGACTGAATTTTTGCAACTGCCATACCAATAGTTTCTAATCCTGAAGAACAAAAGCGATTTACAGTTACACCTGGTACATCTTCAATTTTTAATCCCATTAAAGAAATTAATCGCGCCATGTTTAAACCTTGTGATCCTTCAGGCATTGCATTACCAACGATAACATCGTCGATACGTTTTTTGTCAAAATCTGGCAATTCCTTCATCATATACTCGATGGTTTCTGCTGCCAATTCATCAGCTCTTTTAAATCTGAACAATCCTTTTGGTGCTTTACCAACTGCTGTTCTGTATCCTTTTACTATATATGCTGTTTTCATAATATCTAGTTTTTAGTGCTTAGTTTTTAGTTGTTAGTACTTTTTTAGTGTTTTACAAATCACTAAAAACTTACAACTAATCACTCACAATTTTAATTGCGTAATGGTTTTCCAGTTTTTAACATGTGCTGAATTCTTTCTAAAGTTTTACGTTCTGTACATAAACTTAAGAATGCTTCACGTTCAATATCTAATAAATATTGCTCTGATACTCTGGTAGGTTCAGATAAATCTCCACCTGCCATTACATAGGCTAATTTGTTTGCAATTTTCTGATCGTGTTCTGAAATATATTTACTAGCATTCATAGAGTCTGTTCCAACTAAGAACATTCCTAATGCTTGTTTTCCTAATACTAAAACATCTTTACGTTTTGCAGGCTGAGTATATCCAGATTCTGCCATTAGCAATGCATGTTTTTTAGCAATTGCAATTTGACGTTCTTTATTTACAACAACAACATCTTTTCCTTTTTGCATTAAATTAAGGTCAAATGCTTCGTAAGCCGATGTTGATACTTTTGCCATCCCAATGGTTAAGAAATGTTCTTGTAAAACGTTTAATTGAACATCGCCTTTATTGAATAAGTCGGATGCTCTTAATGCCATTTCTTTAGAACCACCACCGCCAGGAATTACACCAACACCAAACTCTACTAACCCCATATAGGTTTCTGCAGCTGCAACGATTTTATCAGCGTGTAAAGAGATTTCACAACCACCGCCTAAAGCCATTCCATGTGGAGCAGAAATTGTTGGGATTGATGAATAACGCATACGCATCATAGAATCTTGAAAATATTTAATAGCTGCATTTAATTCGTCATATTCTTGCTCTGCAGCCATCATAAAGATCATTCCAATATTAGCACCTACAGAGAAATTTGCTGCTTGGTTACCAATTATTAATCCTTGGAAATCTTTTTCTGCAATATCAATTGCTTTATTAACTCCAACTAAAACATCACCACCAATGGTATTCATTTTAGATTGAAATTCACAGTTTAATATTCCGTCTCCTAAATCTTCAATAACTACCCCAGAGTTTTTGAAAACTTCATTAGATTTTCTAATATTGTCTAAGATGATAAATGCATCTTGACCAGGTTTTTTAACTTGTTTCTTCTCATTAATATCATAAAAATAAGTAGCACCCTCTTTAATGGTATAAAAAGAGGTTTCTCCTTTTGCAACCATTTCAGTTACCCAAGCAGCAGGTTCTTTACCTTCTGCTTTCATTAATTGAATACCTTTTTCTATACCGACAGCATCCCAAATTTCGAAAGGACCATTTTCCCAACCGAAACCTGCTTTCATTGCATCATCTACTTTGTATAATTCGTCTGAAATTTCTGGAATTCTGTTTGCTACATACGTAAACATTGCTGAGAAGTTTTTCCTGTAAAATTCCCCTGCTTTGTCTTTACCATTAACCAATACTTTAAACCTGTCAATAGGTTTGTCAATTGTTTTTGTTAATTCTAAAGTTGCAAATTTCGCTCGTTTTTTTGATCTATATTCTAAGGTATTTAGGTCTAATGATAATATTTCTTTTTTACCTTCTGCATTTACAGTTTTTTTATAAAAACCTTGTTTTGTTTTACTTCCTAACCATTTGTTTTCCATCATTGTATTGATGAATTCTGGAAGTTTAAATAGCTCATGAGCTTCATCATCTGGACAATTCTCATAAATACCATTTGCAACATGTACTAAAGTGTCTAAACCAACTACGTCAACCGTTCTAAAGGTTGCAGATTTTGGACGTCCAATTACTGGACCTGTTAATTTATCAACTTCTTCTATAGTTAATCCTAATTCTTTTACTTGATGAAATAAAGATTGAATCCCGAAAATTCCAATTCTATTACCAATAAAAGCTGGTGTATCTTTTGCTAAAACTGAAGTTTTTCCTAAAAATTTAGAACCGTATTCCATTAAGAAATCAGTAACTTCTTGTTTACAATCTGGTCCAGGAACAACTTCAAATAATTTTAAATATCTAGGTGGATTAAAAAAGTGAGTTACCGCAAAATGTTGCTGAAAATCTTCACTTCTCCCTTCATTCATAAACTTGATAGGAATACCAGAAGTGTTTGAAGAAATAATTGTGCCCGGAGTTCTGTGTTTTTCTAGTTTTTCAAAAACTATTTTCTTTATATCTAGACGTTCAACAACAACTTCCATAATCCAATCTACATCAGAAACTTTTGCAATATCATCATCTAAATTACCTGTTGTAATTCTACTTGCAAATTTTTGATTGTAAATTGGTGAAGGTTTAGATTTTAATGAAGCGGTTAAAGCATCATTTACTAAACGATTTCTTACAACTTTATCTTCTAGCGTTAATCCTTTTGCTTTTTCTTTATCGTTTAATTCTCTTGGTACAATGTCCAATAATAAAACGTCTACGCCAATATTAGCAAAATGACATGCAATTCCGCTTCCCATAATTCCGGAACCAATAATTGCAACTTTTTTAATTCTTCTAGTCATTTGTTTCTATTTGATTAAACAGCTTCATTTACACTATCGTAAATTTCTTTATCTGTAATTAATTTATTAATTGTTGAGGTTACTTTAAAAAATATATTGAGTTCTTCCTCATTTACATGTTCTCTTATTTTATCATTAAATTGGATAACGTGTCCTTTAGAAACTTCACGCATTTCTTTACCGTATTCTGTAAGTTTTATAATGACACCTCTACCATCTTTCGGGTTTTTCTCTCTACAAATTGCTCCTTTATCTTCCATGTTTTTTAAAATTCTAGAAAGACTAGTAGGTTCCATTCCCATTAATGGTCCTAATGCAGTTGAAGGAGTACCGTTCTCTAAATCAATATTTAACATAACAAAAGCAGTTGCCATTGTACTGTCATGTTTAGCTGCCTGCTCATTATACATTTTTGCAACAGCTTGCCAAGTAGCTCTTAATTGATGATCTATAGATTTATTTTTCTCCATGAATGTCAAAGATATAAAAAAATACTATGCATGCATAGTAAATTGTAAAAAAAATTATGCATGCATAGTAAATTTTGATAAAATAAGCTGTAACATTCCTATAGAATCAACTACTAATCAGTTGAAAAATATGTAAGTTTGTTTTGCAGGTTTTTTAATCAGTAATTAATCAATCAAAAAATTAATGAGTAATTTATTAGAAATTAATAATGTAGTAAAACGGTACGGTGATTTTACAGCATTAAATAATGTGTCTATAAATATTCCGAAAGGAAGTGTTTTTGGATTATTAGGGCCAAATGGAGCTGGAAAAACATCGTTGATTAGAATTATAAATCAGATTACCTTGCCAGATAGTGGTTCTATAGTTTTAGATGGTGAGCCTTTAGCTCCACATCATGTAGAAACTATTGGGTATTTACCCGAAGAACGCGGTTTGTACAAATCGATGAAAGTTGGTGAGCAGGCATTATATTTAGCTCAATTAAAAGGATTGTCAAAATCGGAAGCTAAAAAGAGATTGAAATATTGGTTCGAAAAATTTGATATAACCGCATGGTGGGGAAAGAAAATTGAAGAACTTTCTAAAGGAATGGCGCAGAAAGTGCAATTCATTGTAACAGTGTTGCATCAACCTAAATTATTAATTTTTGATGAGCCTTTTTCTGGTTTCGATCCCATAAATGCACAGTTAATTGCTAAAGAAATTTTGCAATTGCGTGATGAAGGAGCAACTATAATTTTTTCTACCCATAGAATGGAATCTGTAGAAGAAATGTGTGATGAAATTGCACTTATCAATAAATCTAATAAAATTTTAGACGGTAAATTAGATGATATAAAAAGGGCGTTTAGAACGAATACCTTTCAAGTTGGATTAAATACTACAAATCCTAAAGAAGTTGAAAGTAAGTTAAAAGAAAAGTTTACAACTTCTAAGGCAGATTTTAAATTACTGAGTGACGGTCTTACGTTGAATGTGAAATTAAATGAAGGTGATTCTTCAAATGATTTGTTATCGTTTTTAAATAATAATGGAGAGGTAAAACATTTTGTAGAAATTGTGCCAAGTGCAAACGATATTTTTATTCAGGCAGTAAATAAAAACAGTTAAGAGATGAGTAAGTTAAAATTAATTATCCAACGCGAGTTTATTGCAAAGGTTAGAAATAAATCATTTATCATCATGACTTTTTTAAGTCCGTTGATTATGATTGGTATGGGTTTCTTGGTTTTTTTCTTAATGAAAAAGAATGATGAAAAGGTTAAGAAAATAGTATATGTTGATAATTCTGGATTGTTTTCTAAAGATGTTTTTAAAGATTCTAAAACGATAAATTATCAGGATTATACAGCGTTAGGAATTGAAGAAACTAAGAAGAAAGTTGAGGAAGGTAATTATTACGGAGCCTTATATATACCTAAAATAGATAGTTTAGAAACCTTAGCAAAATCTATTGAGTTTTACTCAAAAGATACACCAAGCATGATTGTTATAGGGAGCTTAGAAGGTAAAATTGAAAAAACACTTCGGAATGAAAAATTAAATAATTTCGGTATTGATTTAGCTAAAATAAAAGCATCAAAAATTTCTTCAGATATTAAAATGTTTAATTTTTCAGGAGAAAAATCATCGAAACTAATTAACGGATTAAAGATTGGTGTTGGTGCAATTTCTGGATATCTTTTAATGATGTTTGTTATGATTTACGGGACATCAGTAATGCGAAGTGTAATTGAAGAAAAAACGAGTAGAATTATTGAAGTCATAGTTTCATCAGTAAAACCCTTTCAATTAATGTTAGGTAAAATTATTGGAAATGCTTCGGCGGGTTTATTACAATTCTTTATTTGGGGAATCTTATTCTTCATATTTAGTTTAATTGCATCTTCAATTTTTGGTGTAAATATGATGGAAATGCAATCGGCAAAAGTTTCTCCAGAACAAGCTGCAGCAATACAAGAGGCGGCAGTAGGAAAAGGAGAAATGATTTTACAAGAAGTGTTTAGATTGCCGTTATTGAAAATGTTTTTATTATTCATTTTTTACTTTTTAGGCGGTTATATGTTGTACAGCTCACTTTTTGCAGCAGTAGGAGCAGCGGTTGATAATGAAACAGATACACAACAATTTATGATGCCAATAATGTTGCCTTTAATTTTAGGTGTTTATGTTGGTTTTGCAACGGTTATTAATGATCCACATGGACCAATTTCAACCATATTTTCTTATATTCCGTTTACAAGTCCGATTGTAATGTTAATGCGTGTTCCATTTGGCGTTTCTTGGGTAGAACTTTCAATATCTATGGCATTATTATTGGTTACATTTGTGTTTATGGTTTGGATGGCAGCAAAAATTTACCGAGTAGGAATATTAATGTACGGTAAAAAACCAACCTATAAAGATCTATGGAAATGGATGCGTTATAATGGATAATTTGGATTAAAGTCGAAAGGCAAAAAATCCAAAGTCTATAAAAATTTATTTTTTAGACTTTTAACTTTAGAATTAAAATATGAGTAAAATACTAATAATTGAAGACGAAGCAGCGATTAGAAGAGTCTTAAAAAAGATTATTTCAGAAGAAAATGATAGCTATCAGGTAGAAGAAGCAGAAGATGGTTTGGCTGGTATTGAAATGATAAAAGACAAGGATTACGATTTGGTATTATGTGATATTAAAATGCCAAAAATGGATGGTGTAGAGGTGTTAGAAAAAGCAAAAAAAATAAAACCAGAAGTGCCAATGGTAATGATTTCTGGTCATGGTGATTTAGATACAGCCGTGAATACAATGCGTTTAGGAGCTTTTGATTATATATCGAAACCGCCAGATTTAAACCGTTTATTAAATACTGTAAGAAATGCATTAGATAGAAAGGAGTTGGTTGTAGAAAACAAACGCCTTAAAAAGAAAGTTAGCAAGAACTATGAAATGATTGGTAAGAGTAAAGAAATTTCTCACATCAAAGAAATCATTGAAAAAGTTGCGGCTACAGATGCTAGGGTTTTAATTACGGGTCCAAACGGAACAGGAAAAGAATTAGTAGCGCATTGGTTACATGAAAAATCTGAGCGTTCTAAAGGCTCTATGATTGAAGTTAATTGTGCTGCAATTCCTTCTGAATTAATAGAAAGCGAGTTATTTGGACATGTAAAAGGAAGTTTTACAGGTGCAAATTAAAGACAGAGCTGGGAAATTTGAAGCAGCAAATGGCGGAACCATTTTCTTAGATGAAATAGGAGATATGAGTTTATCTGCACAGGCAAAAGTATTACGTGCATTACAAGAGAATAAAATTCAAAGAGTTGGTTCAGATAAAGACATTAAAGTAAATGTTCGTGTTGTTGCTGCCACTAATAAAGATTTAAAAAAGGAAATTGCTGAAGGAAGATTTAGAGAAGATTTATATCATAGATTGGCAGTAATTTTAATTAAAGTTCCTGCTCTTAATGAACGACGTGATGATATTCCTTTATTAATAGAGTTTTTTGCAAATAAAATTTCTCAAGAACAAGGAACTCCAACAAAATTATTCTCTAAAAATGCAGTAAAGTTATTGCAAGATTATGATTGGACTGGTAATATTAGAGAGCTGCGTAATGTTGTAGAACGACTAATTATTTTAGGAGAAAAAGAAGTGTCAGAAAATGATATAAAATTATTTGCTAGTAAGTAATTATTAACAACAACCACTTTTAGGATCGCAAGAAGGACTTGCACTGATAGCCGATAATTGAATTTTCTTTTTTTCTGGAATAACGCATAATTCTTCTGCTAAACAAGCAGTTGCTTTATTTACTAAAATAAAGTTTTTACCATTAAAATCTAAGCCATATTTACCAATAGTATCTCCCTGGTATTCAACTTCAATTTCTAAATCTTCGAGTTGTAAAACCTTTTCAGATAATTCTATAATATGGATTAACTTTTCTGGATGTAGTCTGTGATTATAATCATCTTTATTCCAAAGCTGAAAATTAATCACTTCTTCATTTCTTACGGTACCACCACAATCAATAAAATTCTTCGTTATTTTACCAACTTCTGTTACATGGAAATGAGACGGGGCTAAACTTCCATCAGGTAATTCAAAAGCAATAGTTTCTAAATTTTGTAAAAATTCTTTTATTTCTGATAGTTTCATTATTGTTCCTTTTTAGTGTCGTTTACTTTTTTAATAATTGCTTTTAAGCGTTCTTTATTTCGTTGTTTTTCTAATTTTACCTTGTTAATTTTTTGTTGCATTAACTTAGTGTGTTTTGCTTTGTTAATAGTGTTTTTTGCTTTTCCTTTTTTAGGCATGAAAAAAAACGAATTTAATTCCTAATTAATTCAGTTTACGAAGTTCGATATTATTTCTCTGAGTAGCAAACTAAAATTTCTTCATAAAATCATCCATCAATTTTTTTGCATCTGAAGCAATTTCATCATTTATAAACCAAGCGTGTGTATCGCCTAGATAATTCATGCCTAAATAATTTGCACTTTCAATAAATGGCATTGTAAAACCATTTTTTAAATCGTTATCTCCAGAATTGCTAATCATTGCTAAGTTTTTACCTCGTAATTTTCTACCTAGTTCTTTTTTGTAATCTAATAAGTCAGAAAAACGATCTAAAAAGTTTTTTAAAATTCCACTCATGCTATACCAGTAAACAGGTGTTGCTAGAATAATAGTGTCATACTTATTAATGATTTCTTCAATTAGCGGTAAAAAGTCATCATCTGAATTTGAGAAATCATAATCAAACGGACCAATATTTTTGATTTTCAAATCGATTACATCAAATTGATTTTTATTGTTCAAATAGTTAATTACTTTACTTGTGTTTCCATCACTTTTTGAACTACCTTGAATAATTACAGTTTTCATTACTAAAATAAATTTTAATAAAAGTCTAAAAAAGGATCAGCATATTGTTGAAAAAATAATAATAATTATTGATGAAACCCAAGAGAAAATCAATAGTATTAATCAGTATTTTCCTTATATTTAGTTTTTATTAAAAGTGTGATGATGGATATAGAAAAGTATAAAGTTTCTTCAAAAATTAGTTTACAAAACTCAATTACAAAAGAAGTAATAGAAGATGCAGAAAAAAAACTAAAAAAAGTTAGAAAAAAACTAAGTAAGTTGCAAGACACGATGTATGCCGAAGGTAAATACAGCGCGTTAATTTGCTTGCAAGGAATGGATACTTCTGGAAAAGATAGTTTAATTCGTGAAGTTTTTAAACAGTTTAATGCGCGCGGTGTAGAAGTACACAGTTTCAAAGTTCCTACAGAATTAGAATTAAAACACGATTTTTTATGGCGTCATTATATTGCTTTGCCTGCAAAAGGTAAGGTGGGGGTTTTTAATAGAACGCATTATGAAAATGTATTGGTAACACGAGTTCATCCAGGATATATTTTTGGTGAAAATATTCCGACAGTAAAAAGTTTAGACGATTTAAACGACGCTTTTTACCATGATAGAATGAAAAGAATTAATGAATTTGAACAGCATATTGCTTCAAATGGAACTTTAATTCTAAAGTTCTTTTTAAACCTATCTAAAGATGAACAAAAAAACAGATTGTTACGTAGGTTAAATATTCCTGAAAAGAATTGGAAGTTTTCTTCTGGAGATCTAAAAGAGCGTAAATTATGGGGTCAATATCAAGATTGTTATGAAGATTTACTAAACAGAACTTCTACAGATTATGCACCTTGGTTTGTTGTACCAGCAGATGATAAACCTACTGCGCGATTAATTGTTGCTGACATTATGCATACTGAATTAAAAAAATATAACTTTAAAGAACCAATTTTAGCTAAAAAAGATTTAGATAAAATTAATGAATTTAAAGATCAATTAAATAATGAATAAATTAGGTTAATGTTTTTGGGTAAAAGTAGAAAGTACTTTCACCAATAACCTTTTTCCTTTTAACTTAAAAAATGAAACTAAACTTAACAAAACCCATTGTATTCTTCGATTTAGAAACAACTGGAATTAATATTGCTAAAGATAGAGTTGTAGAAATTGCTATTTTAAAAGTATTACCAAACGGAAATAAAGAAAGTAAAACTTGGTTAGTAAATCCAGAAATAGAAATTCCAAAAGAAGCTTCGGATATTCACGGAATAACAAATGAACAAGTTGTTACAGAACCTACATTTAAAGAATTAGCATCTCAAATTAATGAGATGATTGCCGGTTGCGATTTAGCAGGATTTAATTCTAACAGATTTGATATTCCGTTACTTGCAGAAGAATTAATGCGTGCTGGGATAGATTTTGATATGAAAGACAGAAAAGCGATAGATGTTCAGGTGATTTTTCATAAAAAAGAACAGAGAACTTTAGGAGCTGGATATCAATTTTATTGTGGAAAAGAATTAGAAGGCGCGCATGGAGCAGAAGCTGATACCAATGCAACCTACGAAATTTTGTTAGCTCAGTTAGATAAATACGACGATATAGGTGACTCTGTAGATGCGTTAAGTGAGTATTCTACACATGGAAAAAGAGCAGATTTTGCTGGTTTTATTTTAATGAATGAAGAAGATCAGGAAATCTTTTCTTTTGGAAAATATAAAGGAAGAACGGTTGAAGATGTGTTGAAAGAAAACCCTGGTTATAATGCTTGGATTCAGAATGCAGATTTTCCATTGTACACTAAAAAAGTATTAAAAGAAATTAAAGCTAGAATGTCTGCACCTAAAAAGTCAATGTCCGATGAAGATAAATTACAAGCACTTCAGCAGAAGTTTAATTTAAGATAAATGTTTACAGAATTTAAAAGCTTACCTAATAATTCTAGAGTTTGGATTTATCAATCCAATAGAGAATTTAGTATCGAAGAAGTAGAATATATTAGTGCGAAAGCGTTATTGTTTATAGATAAATGGACACGTCATGGAGATGATTTAAAAGGATCGTTTACTATAAAATATAATCAGTTTTTAGTGTTAGCGGTTGATGAAGGTTTTAATAACGTTTCTGGCTGTTCCATTGATGCATCTGTGCGTTTTGTACAAGAATTAGAAAAAGAATTTCAATTAGATTTAATGGATAAGATGAACGTTTCTTTTAAAGATGGTGATTTTGTTAATATTGTAAAACTATTTGAATTTCAGCAGTTTGCAAAAGATAAAAAAATTACATCAGAAACCATTGTGTTTAATAATATGATAAATACTAAAGAAGAGTTAGAAACCAAATGGGAAGTGCCAGCAAATCTTAGTTGGCATAAACGTTTTTTGGTATAACAATTGATTTAGAAAAAGAAAATTAGGGGAATGAGTAGAAAATTAAGTTTATTATATATACTTTTTTTTGTTGCAATTGGTTTTGCACAACAAATAGATCCGCTTCGTACAAAAGATTTTGAAGCCCAAGAAGTCTGGGTAGATAGTCTTTTAACAAATATGTCTGTTGATGAAAAAATCGGTCAACTTTTTATGGTGCAAGCCTATTCTAATTTGGATAAAAAACATGAAGATTTTATCAATGAAATGATTACCAAATATCATGTTGGTAATTTAATTTTTATGCAAGGAACTCCACAAAAACAAGTTGCATTAAATAATAAATATCAGGCATTAGCAAAAACACCTTTATTAATTGGTTTTGATGGAGAATGGGGATTAGATATGCGACTTAAAAACACGTACCGTTTCCCGTGGAATATGACATTAGGAGCTATAGAAAATAATCAATTGATAGAAGATTTTGGTACGCGTTTAGGAAAGCATTGTAAACGTGTTGGAATTCATGTTAATTTTGCACCAGTAGTAGATATCAATACAAACCCTGACAATCCAATCATTGGAAATCGTTCTTTTGGAGAAAGTAAAGAAAATGTTACTCAAAAAGCTATAGCGCTTATAAGAGGAATGCAAAGACAAGGGGTTTTAGCAAATGCGAAACATTTTCCAGGTCATGGAGATACTGCAACTGATTCTCATCATACACTACCCGTTATCAATTTTGATGAAGAACGATTAGATTCTATAGAATTGTATCCTTATAAACGACTTTTTGAAGCTGGTGTTGGTAGTGTTATGACAGCACATTTAAGCATTCCAAAATTAGAACCAGATGAAACTTTACCATCATCATTATCAAAAAATGTAACAACAGATTTATTACAACATAAATTAGGTTTTCAAGGCTTGGTTATTACCGACGGATTAAATATGAAAGGTGCGGCTAATTATGCAACTTCTTCAGAGATTGATTTAGCGGCGATTTTAGCTGGAAATGATATGTTATTAATTCCACAAGATGTTCCCGGTTCTGTTACATTATTTAAATCCGCTCTAGACTCCGGACAATTAACTGAAGAAAGATTAGATATATCTGTAAGAAAAATTTTAAAAGCAAAATATTGGGCTGGGTTATATGATTATCAACCGATAAAAGAAGAAAATTTAAATGATGATTTAAATAGTATTAAAGATGAATTATTACATCGTGATTTGGTAAAAAACTCCATTACTTTTTTAAAGGATGTTAACAGTGTATTACCAATAAAAGAATTGACAGATAAAAAAATAGCGTATGTAAAATTAGGGGATGCAAAAAACTCTGATTTTGTTTCTATGCTTAAGAATTATACGCGAATAGATATTGTTTCTGATAAAAAACTGAATCGCCTTATTAAAAAATTAAAAAAGTACGATTTGGTAATTATTGGCTATCATAAATCGAATGCGCATCCATGGAAAGGGTTTAAGTTTAAAGAAAGAGAATTGGTAAAGCTTCAAGAAATCGCTAGAGAAAACAAGGTGATTTTAAATATTATGGCAAGCCCGTATTCTTTATTGCAATTAAAATCGTTAACCAATATAGATGGATTACTGGTTTCTTATCAGAATAGTAAACTAGCACAAGAAATTTCTGCACAAGCTATTTTTGGAGCTATTGATGTTAAAGGAAAATTGCCTGTTTCTATTGGAGAAGATTTCTCTGTAGGTAATGGTATTGAAAGAACATCTTTAAAAAGATTAGGATATTCGATTCCAGAAGAGGTTAATATGTCTTCGAAACATTTAAAAAAAATTGATTCAGTTGCAAAAATTGTTGTTCGAAAAAGAATGGCGCCAGGAGCACAAATTTTGGTAGCAAGACATGGTAAAGTAATTTATAATAAAAGTTTTGGATATCACACAAATCATGAAAAGAGAAAAGTAAAAAAATCTGATGTTTATGATGTTGCCTCATTAACCAAAATATTGTCAACATTGCCTATGGTAATGCATTCAATTGATGAAAAAAAAATGAGTTTATTTTCTAGTTTGGGAGATATGTTGCCAAAATTAGCAAAGTCGAACAAGGATACCTTAGAGGTGCGAGAAGTATTGTCTCACGTTGCGAGATTAAAAGCATGGATCCCTTTTTATAAGGATACTCAAGATAGTATCACAGGAGAAAATTTAGTCAATTTATATAGCAATAAATGGAGTAAGAAATTTAGAATAAAAGTGGCTAAAAATTTATACCTCCATAAAAGTTATAAAGATTCAATTTTTAAGTTTATTAAAGAAGCAGATCAACGTGAGCGGAAAGGATATAAGTATAGCGACTTAGGGTATTATTTGATAAAAGAAGCAATAGAAAAGAAGCATAAAAAATCGTTAGATAAACTTTCTGATAAGGTTTTATACAAACCTTTAGGAGCAAATAGAACATCGTATTTACCGCTTAAAAAATTTGCCAAGAAAGCAATAGTACCTACCGAAAAAGATGATTATTATCGAGATCAATTATTGCAAGGTTATGTACACGACATGGGGGCAGCTATGCAAGGTGGAGTAGGAGGTCATGCGGGTTTATTTGCCAATGCAAATGATATCGCTAAGATTATGCAAATGTATTTACAGGAAGGGTTTTATGGAGGTAAGGAGTTTTTTAAATCAACTACTTTTTCCCAATTTAATAAACGTTATTATGCCGACAAAAAAGTGCGTAGAGGAGTAGGGTTTGATAAACCACAATTAAATCCTAAAGTAAAAGCTACATGTGGTTGTGTTTCCGATAAAAGTTTTGGTCATTCTGGATTTACAGGAACCTATACTTGGGCAGATCCAGAAAGTGGTATTGTGTATGTTTTCTTGTCAAACAGAGTTTACCCTACTATGAATAATAGAGGTTTGGTTAGAAGTAATGCAAGAACCGAAATTCAACAAATAATTCAAGATGCTATTCTTCCGAATTAATTACTGATAATTTAGTGTAGATTAATACGATTAAAAAAGACGCTAAAAAGTAATATAAAGCAATTGAACTTCCAAAAAAGTAAAAAACAATTAAGCTTTGTAAGAGATAAAACAGTGGAAAAGTGACGATTCCTAAACCGAATCTAAATGTATCTACAAATTCAATTTCATCAACTTTTTTTTCAGCTATTTTCCAAATAAAATATGGAAGAATACTATTAATCAAAATAAGATAAATCAGCGGTTTTATGTAGTTAATTTTCTCTTTTGATGGAGTTAAATCAGTTTGATTTTTAATAATAGTATTTACAGAATCAATTTCTGTGAAATCAATGTTTGCAGTATTCAATTCTGATAAAGTTTGTTCATACTTTTCTTCATCTTTAATACAAACTGTAATTTCCTCCATAGACTCTTTTACTTTGGTTTTAAGTTTGTTTGTAGAGTTTATTATATCATTCTTGTGGTAAAATTTATTTGCTATGATAGGTTTTCCATAATGCATTGCAATTTTTGAAGGAAAAACGGATGGATTTTGATAGGTTAATCCAACAGGTATAATAGTGATATTTAATTCAGGATATTTATCTAATGCACCAAAAATAATTCGTGTGAATCCTTTACTGATAGGTCTTATTTTTCTGACTCTACCATGACTTCCTTCTGGAAAAATCATCAATGCTTTTTCATTTTTTAGAATTTCAAAACACGTATTAAAAACTTCGTGATTTCTCGAAACCTGACTTTTACCATCTCTAATTCTATAGATCGGCATTAAGTTTAAAGAACTTAAAAATTTTTTCGCTAATGGTTTTTTAAAAGCAGCAGCTCTAACTAAAAAATGATTGATTCTTGGATTATAGGTTGAAATAACTAATGGGTCTAATAATCCATTTGGATGATTGGCAGCAAATAAAACAGCTCCTTTTTTTGGAATATTTTCTAACCCAACAACTTTTATTTCTTTGGAATAAAAAAACAAACCAGTTTTTATATATGCTTTAATAAAATTGTACCAAAGAATCTTTAACATGAAAAAACTAATCAGATAGATGTTTATACTTTTTACCCCAATAAGAACCTAAAAGTAGCCCAGAAAATACATCCCAAATTCCCCAAAAAGCTGCTAGTAATGCCATTCCACCTAATCCGCCGAAGAATCCAAAAATCAGCAATAAACCTAAGCCACCATTTTGGATACCTGTTTCCATAGAAATTGTTAATTGATTTTTTTTAGATAACCCAAATATTTTAGCTAGGTAATATCCTAAGAGAAATGCGACTATATTGTGAAAAATAACTAAAAAAGCTACATGATGAATATGATTAACAAAAATATCTAGATTTTGAGAAAATGCTCCTAAGATTAAAATAATAAAGACAATAATAGAAAAAGGACGTAGGATTTTACTGATTTTTTTTGCCAGTTTAAGATTGTATTTATTCAGCAACATTCCTAATGCTAAAGGAATTCCAAGAATTAATAACACCAATTTAAATAACTCATAAGGATTAAGTTCTACGGTTTTTAAAATAGCATTTGTAGGTTCGTATAAGCTTCCCCAAAACTGTAAATTAAAAGGTGTCATAACTATACAAACTAAAGTGGCAAAAGCGGTTAAGCTAACTGAAAGCGCTGCGTTACCGTTTGCCATTTTACTATAAAAATTTGAAACATTTCCTCCAGGACATGCTGCTATCATCATCATTCCTAATGCAAAACTAGGATGAGGTTTTAAAGCTAGAATTATTAGAAATGTTAATGCAGGTAACGCTATAAATTGAGAAAACATACCTACTAATAATATTTTTGGATTGTTTATAAGTCGTTTAAAATCATCAAGGGTAATACCTAGTGCAACGCCAAACATTATTACACCAATAGCTATATTTAAAATCCATAAGCTTTCGGTGTCAAAATTAATTTTAATAGCATCTACATTTATTTCTGGACTAGTTTTTAAAAGCATATTCAATTATATTTGCACCCATTTTTAATGCTTTTTCACGTACATTTTTGGGGTTGTTATGTACAATGGCATCTTCCCATCCATCACTTAAATCTGTTTCATAATCATAAAATACAATGAGTCTTCCTTCATAAAATAAACCAAAACCTTGTGGAGGTTTCTTATCGTGTTCATGTATTTTAGGAATTCCTTTTGTAAAGGTATAAGTTTGATGATATAATGGATGGTTGTTTGGAATTTCTTGTAGTTTAAGAGCAGGGAATAATTTTTTTAATTCTTTTCTAATGTATTTGTCCATTCCGTAATTGTCAGAAACATGTAAAAATCCTCCAGAAATTAAATAATTTCTTAAATTCTCACTTTCTTCATCATTAAAAAAAACATTTCCATGACCTGTCATAAATACTATTGGGAAATTAAATAGTTCAATATCGTTTGCCATCACCGTTTTAGGAATCTTAGTGATACTAGTTTTGGTATTTGAATTTGTGAATTCTATTAGATTGGGTATTGCAGTTGGGTTTGAATACCAATCGCCACCACCATTATATTTTAGAATTGCAACTTCTTGTGAATAACAAAAAAAAGTGATTAGAAATAGTATAAAAAAAAGTGAGCTTTTCAAAAATTTAATTATTTATGAGCAAGATATGAATTTCTACATAGTAAAAGAAAAAGTATTACTTATAAGTGATACTTTTTCTTGTTTAGATTAAATCATTAAACTTGGTGTGAAAATGCTATATTTTGAACTGCAACTAAAGCAGCAGTTTCTGTTCTAAGTCTACTAGATCCTAATGTTATTGGGGTAATTTTTTTTGATAATGCTTTAGAAATCTCTTGAGGAGAGAAGTCGCCTTCTGGACCGATAAGAATTGTGATTTTAGTATCTTTTATTACAATACTTTTTAATGTGTCTTTTTTGCCTTCTTCACAATGTGCTATTAAAAATTGATGATCTATTTCTTGATTTATAAAATCTGAAAATTTGATTTTATCATTCAATTTTGGAAGCTGAAACTTTAACGATTGCTTCATTGCTGATAGCACTACTTTTTTTAAACGTTCTTTTTTAACAGTTCTTCTTTCTGAATTCTGACAAATTATTGGTGTAATTTCATCTATACCAATTTCTGTTGCTTTTTCTAAAAACCATTCTAATCGGTCGTTATTTTTTGTTGGAGCAATGGCAATATGTAAATAATAGTTCCATGGTTTTAGTTTTTCTTCAAAATCAACAATTCTTGCAATACATTTTTTATCGCTAGCAATAGTAATTTCAGCATTAAAAAGAATTCCTTTACCGTTAGTAATAGTTAAAATATCTTGTTCTTTTTTACGTAGTACTTTTACAATATGTCTACTTTCAACTTTATCAAAAGTTATTTGAGTTGTTTCTTTAGAGATGTCTTTATTGTAAAATAACTGCATTATAAATCTAATCTGTAAGTTCGTCTTCTTTTATGAATAGTTGGATTAAAATTCTCCCATAATTTTCTAATCGCTTCATTATCTTCTAATTCAGGAGTTCTAATGCAATTTTCTATGCCTAACGGCGCAAATGTTTTTGTGTACTGATCAAAAATAATGGCTGTAACCCCTTTGTTTTGATATTCCGGATCTACACCAATTAAGTAAAAAGTAACATCCTTAGCATGTTTTCTAGCTTTTAATAAATGAAAGATTCCGAACGGAAATAATTTTCCTTTCATTTTTTGTAAAGCTTCAGAAAAAGAAGGCATAACAATAGCAAAAGCTACCAACTTGTTTTCCTTGTCAACAACAAATTTTATATATTCTGGATTGATAAAACTGATATATTTCTTTTTAAAATAAGCAATTTGTTCATCAGAAATTGGAACAAAAGTTGAGAGTTTAGAATATGCTTTGCTAAAAACTTCAAACATTTCATCTATATAAGGTAAAATGTCTTTTGTTTTTGTGAAATCTAATGCTTTCAATTGAAATCTTTTTTTAATTAGAGTACTAATTCTATCAAAATAAACACCATCAACATTTTTAAATTTAAACTTATTCTCTAAATATTCTTTTTCTTTTACAAATCCTAATTGCTCTAAATGATCTTTGTAATACGGATGATTATACCAAGTGATCATAGTTCCAAGATGATCAAATCCGTCAATTAATACACCTGTTTTGTCTAAATTATTAAACCCGATAGGTCCTTCAATATATTCAAGGTTATTTTGTTTACCAATTTCTTTAACTTTTTCAAGTAAAACTTTAGTGACTTCTATATCATCGATTACATCAAACCAACCAAAACGCATTTTTTTAATCTGCTGCTTTTCTACTTCATACCAGTTAATAATTGCCACAATTCTACCTGCAATTTTATTGTTCTGGTATGCTAGAAAGAATTGAGCTGATGCGTTTTTAAATACGGGGTTTTTAGTAGCGTCAAAGTTATTTACTTCATCTTTAATTATTGGAGGAACCCAATATTTATTGTCTTTATATAAAGAAAAAGGAAACGTAACAAATTGTTTCATTTCCTTTTTGGTTGTTATTTCTTTTAGCGTAATCATACTATACAAATGTAAGATTTCTAATTGTTATCTTTTTTATTCTTTTTTAATTCTTCTTCTAACTCTTTTATTTCTCTTTCTAATTTTTCAAGCTCTGTTTCAACTTTTTTCTTCTTGCCTTTCTTTTTATCTTTCTTCTTTTTCTTTTTTGATGTTTTATCGCCTTCTTTTTTATCTTTTTTTCCACCAAAGATACCTAAGAACCCTTTTTTCTTTTTACCGCCATCTTTACTAAGTGCTGATTTTTTCCTTGTTCTTTTTGGTCTAGTTCTTCTAGGTGTAGCTGTTTCGTCTATAGTTTCTTCTACATCAACTTCATTTTTAGTTTTAGTCTTTTTCTTCTTTTTACCTTTAAAAATGTTTAAAATCTTATTAAAGAATCCTTTCTTTTTATAGTTTACATTTTCATCAGAAGTTAATAGATCAAATTCACTAGCTTCTTTTTTTAATTTATCTAAATGCCTGTCAATTCTATATGAAACACCTATACCAGTATAAAAACCTGTTGCTTCTCCTTCAAAAAGTAATCTAGCTGAAGTGTTTATTTGAAAATTTCTGTGGTATAAATAAGCAAACCCTGCTCCAAAATTTGTTCCGTTTTGTATTTTGTTAACATAGGTCTGACTTTCTAAAAACATAGACCATCGTAAATTAAAATTATAAGTACTTGATATTAAAAAAGAAAATTCGGAAGCATCAGTTCCAATTTTATCATAAAAAATATTTGTTATCACATTTAATTCTGATGTGAGATTATTTTGAAGTAAAATACCCGCTCTCGGACTTAAATTTCCATCAAAGTGTAAACCATTAGTTACATGCATACCTGCATATACACCAACATTTGGTATTAATCGTTTCCAATCAAAAGCAAAACGTTTTTTCCAGCTCCGTATTTCCTTCGATTTATCAATATATTTTTGTTCATAGACTAAATATTTTGCTCCGATTAGTGCTTTTCCTAAACCTGATTTATAATAATGTGATTGAAAAATATTTTTGAATGCTACTTTATCTTGTTGAATCGAAAAATCTGCAATAAACTCCAATTTATCAGTTAAATAACTTGTTCTAAATGATAGATCTAACCCTAAAGATTGTGGTTGAGAAAACGTAGGTTCTATACTTGTGTTTCTGAAGAATAAATTTGATTCTAATTGATAAACACCACCGCCAACACTATACGGGCTTTCGGAAAACCCTGGGTTATTTGAGTTTATAATGCTTGTATATTGTGCAAATGAAACTGAGCAAAAAGCTAAAAAAAAGAATACTAAAAGTTTCAGTTTCATATTAATTCTAATAGGGTAAGCGTTCGTTTTTATCGCCTAAAGACAAACATACTGTAAAAATGCCACTCTCCAATTGCAAACAAATAGTTTTTTGTTGGTATAATTTTATAAATACTTAACGTTTCTATTCGTTGCAAATTGTTACTTTTGATTAAATTTTTATAGAGTAACTTTACGTATGGGTTTATTAAAAACAATTGCTTTTCTATTATTGTTTTATTATGCTTTTAAATTTTTGGCTAGATTATTTGCGCCATTTTTAATGAAGAAAGTAGTGAATAAAATGCAAGAAAAAGCATCGCAACAAAATCAAAATCAGCAGAGAAAATCAACGGTAAAGGAAGGTGAGACGGTAATTGATACATCTACTGTTAAAAAGCAACAAGGAAATAATAAAGTTGGTGAATATGTAGATTTTGAAGAAATAGAATAGTTATGAAATTAAAAAAATGGCATCCTTATTTAATTGCAGTTTTAATCTTCTCAATTGCTTCTGTACTTTATTTTAGTCCAGTTTTACAGGGTAAACAAATTAAACAAGGTGATATTACCCAATTTATTGGGATGTCTAAAGAGATTGTAGATTTTAGAGCCCAAAATAAAACCGAACCTTATTGGACAGGAAGTGCTTTTAGTGGAATGCCAGCATATCAACTGAGTGCTTATTTTCCTAATGATTTTGTTAGATATGTAGATAAAGGTTTACGTTTCTTACCCAGGCCAGCAGATTATGTTTTTCTATATTTTTTAAGTTTTTTCATATTATTAACGGCTTTAAAAGTTGAATGGAAGTTGGCTATTTTAGGAGCTTTAGCCTTTGGCTTTTCTACCTATTTGATTATCATTTTTGGACCTGGACATAATGCAAAAGCGCATGCAATTGGATATATTCCGTTAGTTATTGCTGGTGTTTTATGGATTTATCAGAAAAGATATTTACTCGGTTTTATTGTTACGGGTATTGCTATGTCGTTGGAGATTTATGCAAATCATCCGCAGATGACGTATTATATGGGGTTTGCCATATTGATTTTAGGATTGATAGAATTTTATAAATCAATAAAAGAAAAAACAATTCCAGAATTTGCAAAACAAGTTGGTTTAATCGTTTTAGCATTGTTATTAGGAATCGCTACAAACTCAACAAGATTACTAACCATGAAGGAATATGCAGATGTTAGTACACGTGGTAAATCTGAATTAACTATCAGTGAAAGTGGAACAGAAAAAGCACAAACATCAGGTTTAGATAAAGCATATATTACACAATTTAGCTATGGAATTCAGGAAACATTCAATTTGTTTGTTCCTAGATATATGGGCGGAGGAACAGTTGAAGAGTTAGGGAAGGATACTGATTTTTATAAAGTAGTAGAAAGTAAAGTTGGAAAAAGAGGAGCAGATTATTATTCTAAACAGGCATTAACCTATTGGGGAGAACAACCAATTGTTGAAGCTCCTGCTTATATTGGTGCTGTAATTTTCTTCTTATTCTTTTTAGGTGTTTTTTTAGTAAAAGGAAGATTAAAATATTGGTTGATTGCAACCACTATTTTTTCAATTTTATTGAGTTGGGGTAAAAATTTTCCAATTCTAACAAATTTATTTATTGACTATTTCCCTTTGTATAATAAATTTAGAGCGGTTTCATCTATTCAAGTTATTGCAGAATTTTGTGTACCCTTATTAGCAATTTTAGGTCTGAAAGAATTTTTCTCTAAAGAGCATTCATCAGAAATAAAAATTGATGCATTAAAAAAAGCAATCTATACTTTTGGAGGTTTAGTTATTGTTGGATTGTTATATGCATTTGCTTCTTCAACCTTTGAAGGAATCCGAGATGATAATTATACTCAAATCCCAGGTTTGGTTGATGCTATTATTTCAGAAAGAAAATCATTATTATTTAAAGACAGTTTACGATCGTTAATTTTAGGAGGAATTTCCTTTGCTGCATTATGGTTCTTCTTAAAAAACAAGTTAAAATATAATCAAGTAATTATTGGAATAGGAATATTAATTCTTTTTGATTTAGTTTCAGTGAACCTTAGATATGTAAATCATGAAGATTTTGTTTCACCAAGAAAAGTTAGGAAACCTTTTACTGCAAGTAATGTTGATAAGGAAATTTTAAAAGATAAAACGCATTATCGAGTAGCTAATTTTACTGGAAATCCTATGGAAGATGGTAGAACTTCTTATTTTCATAAATCAATAGGAGGATATCATGCTGCTAAAATGGGTCGGTATCAAGATTTATTTGATTATCAAATAGCCAAGAATAATATTGAAGTGTTAAATATGTTAAACACAAAGTATTTTATTTTAGGTGGAAAAGAAGGAGACCAGGTTCAAGTAAATCCTAATGCAAACGGAAATGCTTGGTTTGTTAATACACTGATTCCTGTGCAAAACGCAAATGAAGAAATTAAAGGATTAGATTCTTTAAAAACTAAGCACAGTGCGATTATTAATAGTAATGATAATATAAAACAACGTGTTTTCGAAAAAGATTCTACTGCAACCATTGATTTAGTTGCTTATAAAACCAATCATCTAACATATAAATCGAAGACACTGAAAGAACAATTTGCTGTGTTTTCTGAAATCTATTATAAGAATGGATGGAATGCATATGTAGATGGAAAATTAACGCCCCATTTTAATGTGAATTATGTGTTACGAGGAATGATAATTCCAAAAGGTGATCATACAATTGAATTCAAATTTGAACCAACAATTATTCAAAAAGGAAATTTGATAACATTAACCTCTTATGCTTTGTTATTGTTAATTCCACTAGGGTGGTTTTTGTATGAGAAAAAGAAACGTTAGTTAGTGTCGTTTTCTAATGACTTTATATATTCTGAAGGTGTAACCCCTTTGTAAATTTTAAAGACTCTAGTAAAAGCAGAAGCATTTGTATAGCCAATTTCTTGAGCAAGTGCTTTAATTGTATAATTCCTAAAGTTCTTGTCTTCTTTTAATTGATTGATTAAATAGTTAATTCTAACTTCTGTTAAATACTGTGTAAACGATTGATTTTTAGCCTTGTTAACTATGTAGGAAATATAAGTCTTATTAGTGTTCAGTTTTTTTGCAAGCATGTTTATCGAAAAATCAGTTTTAAGAAAGTCTTTAGAAGTTTCTAGTTCTTTTAGGCTTTGTAAAATTTCATCTTCCAGTTTTTTATCAATGTTATATTCTTTTTTTGGTGTAGATTCTTTTTTATCTAATTGTTTGTTCATTTCAATAATTCTAAGAGAAGATTTTTTAGCTTTATTTATAAAAAATAGCATTAAAATAATTAACAGAATTCCTAAAATTAGAATGGTTAAAACGAACGAATTTTGGTTTTTATTTTCGCTTTTTAAAATTGCTTGATTTAATTCAGTTGCTTTTTTAAAATCATATAAATAATGAGGTTGATTTACTTTGTTTTTTCTTTTATTTATATAGTTTAATTCTTTTAAAGTAAGTTTAGAGTACTTAAAAGCACTGTCTATTTTATTGTCTTCAAAATATAGATTTGTTAGTATGTCATATATTGAATGAACATATGTTTGGTAATAGTTGCTTTTTATAAAGCCTTTTAAATAATTATTTGAAAATAGAAAAGCTGAATCTTTTCTGTTTAGTTTGTAGAAACTAACAGCTTTTAAATAATTAATTTTTTGTGTAGTATTATATTCTTTAGCGTTTTTAGAATATTTATTAGTTAAAGAAATCGCTTCATAAAATTTTTCTTTTTTAATTAAGACTTCAGCTTCTTTTAATTGGTATAAAGTTTCAGAATTTTTATGTGGAGGTGTAAATTCTTTTGCAAATTGATACGCTTTATTAAAATAGAAACTTGCAGAATCTAACATTGTAGTATTGTTGTTTTCTCTAGAGTTTAAATAAGTTTCTCCTATCAAATTATTAAAACTAGTATGATTTAGAATTTTTGAGTAATGAACTTGTTCTTTTTCATTATTCTTAAAGAATAGTTTATAATCACTTAAAGATTTTTTTAATATAGTCCTTGCTTCTAAATTATAGCCTAGAATCATTTTGATTAATGCAATTTGCATTTTAATATTTATCCTATTAGTAAAATAGTATTCCTTTAGTTCTTTTAATGTTTTTAAGACTTCTTCTGCTTCTAATAAATAATTAAAAGCTTCTGCATAATCATTCTGATTCTTTTTTATCCAAAAAAGTCTGTTTAAAATTTGAATTTTTAATATTCTAAAGCAAATAGGTTTTTGATCATTTAATTCTTCTAATATATCCTTTGCCTTTTTTTCAGATAAATGATAATTTGAAGTTAGATATATAGAATATACTTCATTAATTTCCCCTCTAATTGATAAACATTTATCACTTGATTTTTGAAGTCTTCTACTATAAAATAATAAGCTGTCATTATTCGACCCTTTAAATAATTCTATTTTTTCAATATTAAAATCATCTATTTTTTTTGTTTGACTTTTAGTTGAAAAGGGAATAATTCCAAAAAAGAATATAAAAATAAATGACTTCTTAAGCTTCATTAAATTATTTATGAATTATGTCTATCTACTACAAGTATAACCATTCTATATTGAACTAATTGATTATTTTTTTGATAATTTGAATTGTGCTTTTTATAAAAAGCCTAATACTCTTCTTGTGTAAGGTTTCTATTTAAAGTAATTTTGATGTAGCTAGAAAATAGATAAACTTATTTGAAAAAGAAGTAGAAAAAAAAGAGAACCTTATAAGGTTCTCTTTTTAATTTATATAAGTTTTTTAAATATAAACATAAGTTTTTGGTAAATTTACTTTTTATAAAAAAAGAGTACATGACTATTGCTGGAAAACATCATAACAGAAGATTTGAACATACTATTAATTTTCTGCAAAAAGTAGTTCCAGCTCCAGCAACTATTTTAGACTTAGGCGAACGAAATTCTTTTAGTGAAATCATGGAATCTTATGGGTATACCGTTTATAATACAAAAGGAGAAGATTTAGATTTGCTGCCAGAAGTGGTAAAAGAATATAATGTTGACGCAGTAACAGCATTTGAGATTTTTGAACACTTAATAGCACCATTTAATGTGTTATGTGAAATTAATACTACAAAATTAGTAACTACAATTCCGCTTAATTTATGGTTTGCAAAAGCGTACAGAAGTAAAACTGATATGTGGGATAGACATTATCATGAATTTGAAGATTGGCAATTTGATTGGTTATTAGAAAAGTCTGGTTGGAAAATTAAAGAAACAAAAAAATGGACGAGTCCAATAAAAAAAATAGGATTTAGACCTATTTTAAGGATGTTTACTCCAAGATATTATGCTGTGTATTCCGAAAAGATAGATAGATGAGAATTGGAATGATTCTAGACTCAACGTTTCCACCAGATCCAAGAGTGGAGAACGAGGCAATTTCTTTAATTCATGCTGGTCATCAAGTTTTTCTTTTTTGTCTGACGTATAAAAACCAAAAAAAAGAAGAACTTATTAACGGAATTCAAGTTAAAAGATATCAATCTAATAAACTTGAATATAAACTTTCTGCATTAGCATATACTGTCCCGTTCTATACTTTTATGATGTGTAAAAAGATAAAACATTTTATAGAAGTTAATAAAATTGAAGCCCTTCATATACACGATATTAGAATTGCCAAAGCTGTTTTTAAAGCAAATAAAAAGCACAAATTACCTGTAGTTTTAGATTTACACGATAATATGCCAGAAGTTATGAAGTTGTACCCACACCTTCAAAAATTTCCAGGAAAATATATTATTTCACCAAAAAAATGGAAAAAAAAAGAAAAGGAATTTATTAAAAAGGCAGATAAGATTATTTCTGTTTCACCAGAATTTATAGAAGATTTAACGAATAGAAATTCAGCAGAGAAAGATAAATTTGTTTTAGTTCCAAATACAATCAGAAAAGGATTTTATACTAATTATAAGCAAGACAAGAATGTTATTAATAAATACAAGAATAACTTTGTTGTTTTGTATTTAGGAGATACTCACTTAAGAAGAGGTTTGCAAACTGCAATTAGTGCTGTGGAAAATTTAAAAGATAGACTACCAAAAATAAAATTAGTAATTGTTGGTAAAAATACAACAGATCCAATTTTAAAAGAACAGGTAAAGAAATTAAATGTTGAAAGTTTTGTAGATTTTGAAGGATGGCAAGATGTTTCTCTTTTTCAATCGTATATTTTAGCCAGTGATATTTGCATTTCTCCTTTGCATAGAAATTTGCAACATGATGTAGCCTATGCAAATAAAATTTTTCAATATATGAGTTTAGGAAAACCACTTTTGGTAAGTGATGCTATTGCTCAAAAAAAACTTGTTGAAAAAGTGGATTCAGGTTTAGTTCACCAAGAAAAAAATGTAAAAGATTTTAGTGATAAAATCTTAGAACTATATAATAATGAAGAATTAAGAACTCGTTTAGGAGAAAACGGAAAGCATTTTATTGAAAATGAATTTTCTTGGGAACATACATCTAATAAGTTAATAGATTTATATACTACTTTAGCAACTTGAAAGCATTAATAATTACATATTATTGGCCACCTTCGGGAGGTTCTGGAGTGCAACGTTGGTTGAAGTTTGTGAAATATTTACAAGACTATAATATTGAACCAATCGTATATACTGTAGATAACCCTAGTTATGCAATAGTTGATAGTTCATTAGAGGAAGAAGTTCCTAAAAACATAACTATTTTAAAGAAATCGATAAAAGAACCAAATACTATTTTTTCTTTTTTTAAAAGTAATAAAGCAAAAACTAGTGCAGGATTTTTAGATTCAAAACCAACTTTTTTCGTAAAAATGTTGCAATATATTAGAGCAAACTATTTTATTCCCGATGCAAGAAAATTTTGGATAAAACCATCTATAAAGTATTTAAAAGAATATTTAACAGAGAATAAAGTCGATATAATTATTACTACTGGTCCACCGCATAGTTTACATTTAATTGGTTTACAAATAAAAAAAGACTTAGGTGTAAAATGGATTTCAGATTTTAGGGATCCGTGGACAGAAATTGATTATTTCCATCAACTTCCTTTAACTGAGAAATCAAAAAAGAAACATATATCTTTAGAAAAAGAGGTTATTAAAAACTCGGACGCTGTTTTAGTTGTTGGTAAAACTATGAAAGAGAATTTTTCTAGTTTATCAAATAATATTCATGTTGTTACTAACGGATTTGATGCTGAAATTGGTGATGAAAAGGTAAAAGTATCTTTGGGTAAACGATTTACTATTACACATGTTGGTCTAATGAATGCAGATAGAAATCCTTTTTTATTATGGAAAGTTCTGCAAGATATTTGTTTAGAAAATAAGGGTTTTCAAACAGATTTAGAAATTAAATTGATTGGAAAAATAGCTAATGAAGTAAAAGATGCTATAGCAGTTTTTGAAGATAATAATGTAAATGTAATAGATTACGTTTCGCATGATGAAGTAAAAAAACATCAACAATCATCACAAGTTTTATTACTAGCCATTAATAAAGTACCTAGTGCAAAAGGAATTATAACTGGTAAGATTTTCGAATATTTACAAGCAAAACGTCCTATCTTAGCAATTGGGCCAACGGATGGTGATGCAGCTGAAATTATTAATTCAACAAATACAGGAATTACGGTTGGTTATGAAGATAAAGAAGTTTTAAAAGAAACTATTCTTAAATTTTACAATGATTATAAGAATAATAAGTTATTGATTGTAGAAAGCGATATTAATAAATTTCATAGAAAAGAATTGACTAAAAAACTAGCAAATATTATTGTTGAAACCGTAAAAGGATGAAAAATAAAATTGTCACTATTTTAGGAGCAAGACCTCAATTTGTAAAAGCTGCTGTATTAAGTAGAATTATAAAAAAGTATGATGTTGTAAATGAAGTGATTGTTCATACGGGTCAACATTTTGATGCTAATATGAGTGCTGTTTTTTTTAATGAAATGCAGATTCCGAAACCAAATTACAATCTAGCAATTCATAGTTTATCTCATGGAGCTATGACTGGACAAATGCTAGAAAATATTGAAGAAATTCTTCTAAAAGAAAAACCAAATGCTGTAGTGGTGTATGGAGATACAAACTCAACAATTGCTGGTGCATTAGCTGCAAAAAAACTACACATTAAAGTTGTTCATATTGAGGCAGGCTTACGTTCTTTTAATAATAAGATGCCAGAAGAAATCAATAGAATTGTAACAGATAGAATTTCTGACTTGTTAAGTTGTCCGACAGATAATGCTATAGATAATTTAAAAAAGGAAGGTTTTTTAAATATGGATATCACTATAGAAAAACATGGAGATATCATGAAAGATGCAGTTGAATTTTATAAAAAAGTAGCTGCGCAAAAATCAACAATTATTGAAGAATTAGATTTAGTTGAAAACGAATTTGTTTTAGCGACCATTCATCGTCAAGAAAACACAGATGATGAACAAAATTTAAAAAATATTTTTGAAACATTAGAGAAGGTTCATCAAGAGAAACAAGTTGTTTTACCACTTCATCCAAGGACAAAGAAGCAATTAAGTAAGTACAATTTGTCGTCAAATATTACATTAATAGAGCCTGTTGGTTATTTTGATATGTTAACTTTATTATCTAATTGTAATATGGTAATAACCGATAGTGGTGGTTTGCAAAAAGAAGCGTTTTTTAATAAAAAACATTGTGTTATTGTTAGAGAAGAAACCGAATGGGTGGAGCTTGTAGATAATGGTTTTGCAAAAGTTGTAGCGTCTATTCCATCTAAAATTTTAGAAGCATTTCATCAATTTAAAAATTCATCAATAGATTTTAATATTGATTTATATGGTGATTATGTTGGAGAGAAAATTTATCAATCAATACTAAATTTAATCAAAGAATAAATTGGGAATTATATTTAAACAATCGTTTAAGAATTCGCTAATCATATATATAGCGTTTATTGTTGGGGGAATCAATACGCTATTTTTCTATCCAAGAATTTTAGAAAGTGAATATTATGGGTTGGTTGCTTATTTATTATCAGCATCAAATTTAATAATGCCAATTACTGCTTTAGGTGTCCATTATACAATCGTTAAATTCTTTTCTTCCTATAAAACTAAAGAAGAAAAAGACCGATTTTTATCTATTATTATATTTTTTCCTTTAGTCATTGCAATTCCTTTAGGGTATTTCTGGGATTATATGCATACATGGATTATGAGTAAGATTACGCCAGAAAATCAAATAATTGAAAGTTATACGTTGGTTATTTTTATAGTAGCAGTTTCTTGCGCATATTTCGAAGTTTTTTATGCTTGGTCTAAGGTGCAATTAAAATCGGTTTTTGGAAATGTTTTAAAAGAATTTTGGAATAGGGCAGTAGTCATGATTTTATTGTCAGCTGTTTTTTTTGATTTTATAACCAAACCAGAATTTATTTATTTTTTAACAGGAGCTTATGTAATAAGAGTTTTTGTGATGATGTTTTATGCGTTTAGTCTGTACTTTCCAAAATTTACTTTTAAGTTACCTGATAACTTCGGTGAAATAATAAGATATTCACTTTACATTATCTTGGCTGGGAGTGCTGGCGCAATTTTACTTGATATTGATAAAGTCATGATTCCAGGTAAGGAAACTATAGAGCAAGCAGCATATTATTCTGTAGCAGTTTTTATTGGTTCTTTTATTGAAGCACCAAGTAGAGCAATGACACAGATTTTACAGCCCTTAACTTCTATCACATTAAATGATAACGATCATAAAGAAGTAAATTCTTTATATAAAAAGAGCTCTATTAACTTATTGTTAGTTGGTGGGGTATTCTTTTTACTAGTGAATTGTGGTGTACACGAACTTTTTAAATTACTGCCAGAAAAAGGATATGCAGGAGGTGAATTAGTTGTGTTGATGATTTCTCTAGCGAAGTTATACAATATGTTTTTAGGTAATAACGGGGCTATAATTAGTAATTCTAAATTTTATAAAATATCACTACCTTTTGGTGTAGGTATGGCTTTAAGTGTATATTATCTAAATAAATGGTTATTTGGTGTTTATGGTACAGATGGATTAGCATTATCTACATTAATAACTATTTTTACTTTTAATACATTGAAATTACTATTTGTAAAAAGTAAATTTAATTTTTCACCTTTTACAGATAAAACCGTCATCATGCTTTGTGTTATAGCAAGCTTATTTGCAATGTTTTATTTCTGGAATTTTAGTTTTCCGTCAGTTAAAATTTTCTCTTTTGAAATTTCACCATTAATTAATTTGATGCTAAAAAGTATATTAATTCTTGTTTTATATGTTTTGTTAGTAGTTAAATTGAAAGTTTCTACTCAAATCAATTCTTTATTAGAGAGGTTTATCAAAATTAAGTCATAAGAAGCAGTCGATATAATCTGCTAACATATGTAGCAATAATCCAATCGCTATAATTCTAGTCTTTTTAAAGAATAATAAAACCCCATAAATTGATATGGCAATATAAGAGTGTAGTGGGTGAAATCCGATACTACATCTATTAGGATCAAAAATAGGAGTTGCTAATAAATGATCTAAATCTACAAGCATAGTTAGTATAAAAACTAAATAGATTTTTAACCAATGATCTTTATTAATTAGATATGCAATGAGTAATGGAGCAATAAAGTGAAGTCCATAATGAAGTAAGAATTTAATAGTCATAAAAAAAAAGGCCTACTTCAAAAGTAAACCTTTTTGTATTGCTTTGTGCAATTAATAAATATATATAGAGGGTTGTGGGGTTCTATAACCAAATATAAAAAATTATTTATATAAAATTCTATACATATGTTAATTGGAAGTTATTTTGAATTAATCTCTCTTCTAATTCTACTTAATTGAACTGCTGAAATGTTTAAATAAGATGCAATATGGTATTGCGGAATCAGCTTTTCAATAGTAGGTATTTCTTTTTTTAATTTTAAATACCTTTGAGTACCATCTAAAACAGATAATTCATAAATTTTAGCTTCTAGTAATATGAAAATTCGCTCCAAAACATTTGCATACATATTTGCAATCTCTTTGTCGTTTCTTATAAGTTTTTTTAAGTCTTTAAAATTAACAATATATAATTCGCATTCAGTTAGGCAATCGTAAGAAAGTGCCGAAGGTTTGTCTTGCACTAATGCACCTAATGCACCCGTTGCACAAATAGGGTTAAATAAGCTTCTAATATATTCTTTACCATTAGAGTCTGTATAATACGATCTAACAACTCCTCTTTTAAGTATAAATAATTCTTTAGGTATCTTACCAGCTTCGGCAAGAATTTCTTTATTAGAAAATTCTTTTAAAGTAGTTAATGCCAGAAATTTATCAAAAGATTCTTTTGGTAATTGATGAAAATTATTAATAAAGTTTTCTAAAGTTTTCATGTTAGGGGATAAAATTACTTTCGATATAAATCTAATGAAAATTTATTACAAATAACTTATTGCATTTGGTCCTTCCATAAAAAGTAAGTCTAACATTGATAAATTAGAGATATATCCATGCTTATCATCAAAAATTTGAATGTATTTTTTAGGATTGTTTGGTGTCTTTTGTTTTACTTCTGCCAAATAACGAAAATCATTTTCTGAATTTACTTTGTATTCGTTTGTTTTTTTGAATTCTGTTTCAAGTTGTAAAGCATCTTTTAAGAAAGAATAAGTATCAATATTTACATCTAACAAAAATTTATATTTTTTTGAGAATATCGGTAGTAAATCATCTTCGTAAAATTCAAAAAAAGGCGAACTTCTATAAGCGGTTTGTAATGATTTTAAATGTTGACTTTGCCAAGGGAAAGCGTTTTCAACTAAAGTATCTTTAGTTTTCTTTTTACCTTCTTTATTACTATGTTTTATTGGGATATTTAGAAGTTGTTTGCCGTTTGCTCCAAAAATATAACATCGATTTCTATAGGTTTGTTTTTGAAAATTATCTTCTATCTCAAAATTGATTGTATCAAATTTTAAAAGTTCCGAATACTGAGAGATTGGAGAAAAATATGTAGGAATAAAAAGCCCCAAAAACTATGATTCTTTTTTACGACTTCTATAAAAACTATATCCAAAATACAATCCTAATAACGCTAAGAAATGATAGAAATAAGATACTAATTTTCCACTACCGCCAACTGTTGTAAACATTCTATCCCAACGTATAGATTTTATTTTTGCCATAAAGTTAGGTGCATTTGCATCCCAACTAAACCAAACCAAAACAGGTTTCCCTACCACATGATCAAAAGGCACATAACCCCAATAACGAGCATCTAAAGAGTTGTGGCGATTATCACCCATCATCCAATAATAATCTTGTTTAAACGTGTAAGAATCTGCTTTTTGTCCATTTATGTAAATATCATCACCATTGATTTCTAAATCATTGTTCTCGTATCGTTTAATGATTTGTTCATACATTGGTAAAGTTGTATCATTAAGTTCGACAGTACTTCCTTTTTTAGGAATATAAATTGGGCCAAAATTATCTTGAGACCACGTTGTGTTTTTTATATTCGGAAATATTGCATCATCTTTTGCATGATTAATTTTTTCAATAGAAACTGTTTGCGAATAATTTTTTAAACGTGCTACTTCATCCTCAGTCATGTTGATGTTGATTTTAGTAGCAATCATCTCCATTTTTAAGCGTTGAGCTAGATTTGGAGCAACGCCACCTGCAACTTCAGTATACAAAGAATCAGAACCAATTTTGGTTAAGTTTGCGCCTGTACTAAAAGCTTTTTGAACCTTGGGATTATCCCAATACTCATTCAATATTTTATAAACGAATGTTCGTTCGTTTTTACGTAAAAATTTTGGGTATGTTCTGTTATCTATCGGTGTTTTAGAAGTATACGTATAGTAGAATTGTAATTTAGCTCTATCTGGTAATTCATTTTTCTTACCATTAATAAAAACATAACCATTTCTTAATTCTAATGTATCTCCTGCAATTCCAACACAACGTTTTACGTAGTTGGTTCTTTTATCGATAGGTTTATAGGTGAATTCTCCAGATGTATCTCCCCACATAGTTTTTAGACTATCTGCAGGCCAACTAAAAACAACAATATCATTACGCTTTATTTTTTGAAACCCTGGCAAACGCATATAAGGTAATTGAGGCTTCTTTAGATATGAACCAAAAGCTTTATTTAAAGAAATGCCTGTAAAAGGTACTGGTATAGAAGGAATTGTATCATGTACCATCGGTGCAGCAATAGTAGTCATTGGTACTCTTGCTCCATAATGAAACTTACTTACAAACAAATAATCACCAACTAACAATGTTTTTTCTAAAGATGAAGTTGGAATAGTATAAGGCTGCATAAAATACGTATGTACTAATGTTGCTGCTATAATTGCAAAAGCAATAGAGCTAACCCATTCACCAAAACTTGATCTTGGTTTTAAGCTTCGTTCATCATTATAAGTAGCGTCAGTTGCATAATTAATATAGAATATATAAAGTCCTAATGTTGCTATCACTAAAAATGAATCTATTCTTTTATAAAAGCCAAAAGTTCTGATAGTTTCAATCCAAACAACAGGAAACATTAACAAATTAACAACTGGAATAAATAATAGGATAATCCACCATTTTGGTCGTTTAATGATTTGCATTAGAACAATGCCATTGTAAATCGGTATTGCAGCTTCCCAAGCTTTTCTACCTGCTTTTATGTATAATTTCCAAGTTCCTAAAAAATGAACAACTTGTATAATTAGAAAAAATAGAAACCATTGTGTAAATGTCATAACTGTATTTTTATTTTATCGATTTTAAAACGATATCAAACTTAATTTTATTAGATGTAAAATTTCTAAAAATGTTACATTCTTTAACGGATGTTTAACACATCTCTCATAGAAAATACACCTTCTTTTCCCAAAATCCACTCAGCAGCAATAACAGCTCCTAAAGCAAACCCTTGTCTATTATGTGCTGTATGTTTAATGTCTATAGTATCTACTTCAGAAACATAAGAAACGGTATGTGTGCCTGGTATATCTGGAGTTCTAACGGCATTAATTGGAATATTTTCTGATGTTGCTTCACCTTCTAGAGACCAAGATTTTTTATCAGTATTCTCAATAACCCCTTCTGCTAATGTAATTGCTGTTCCGCTTGGTGCGTCTAATTTTTTTGTATGATGAATTTCTTCCATAGTTACATTATAACTATCTAAAGCGCTCATCATTTTTGCTAATTGATTATTCAATTCGAAAAAAATATTTACACCTAAACTATAATTAGATGCATAAATAAAAGCACCTTTGGTTTGCTTACAAACTTCTAAAGCTTCGTCATAGTTGTCTAACCAGCCAGTGGTTCCAGAAATCACTGGAACATTGTTGTTAAAACAATTTGTTATATTATTAAATGCAGCTGTTGGAACACTAAAATCGATTGCAACATCAGCCAAAGAAATATCAATAATGTCGTCTACATCTTTTTTGATAACAATTTCATGTCCGCGAGATAAAGCAATTTTTTCAATTTCTTTCCCCATTCTTCCGTAACCAAGTAAGGCTATTTTCATTTTAAAAAGAGTATTTTAATGTAAGTCCTACGGTAGGTGATTCTACTTTAAAAGGATCTGGTTGTATTGTTGGTTTTAATGAAATGTTATCACTGGTATTAAATTGTAATAAATGTGCGTTAACACTGGCTTCTACAATTTGTAATATGTAAATAATTATTCCTGATAATAATGATAAATCTCTATTTTGCCTAAGCTGACGTTGAGCACTTTCTAGTCCATCATCGGATAGTAATTTATTTCCGTCATCTAAAGTAAACTCATCTTTTAAACCATTTTGTCTAAGTTTAAAAGCGGTTCTGTACCTTTTGTAATCTGTGTCACTTGTAAGATAATAATAAGTTGGTATGGCTAAAGCTCCCCAAACAATTGGTGCTTTCCAGTATTTTTTATTATAAATCTGTCCACCACCAGGAAATACTGCAGAGAAAAATGCCGCTTTAGAAGGTGATAAAGGATTATATACTTTATCAGCAACTTTTAAATCACCTGATAATTTTACACCTTTTACGTTTAAAGAATCTTTTTGAGAATATAAAGTTGAGGTGAAAAATAGGATGCTTAATAACGCTATGAAGTTACGAGTGAACAATTTATTTTAATAGATTTTTTATGCGTTTAAAATCTTCTTTAGAATGAAATGGAATTGTTATTTTTCCTTTCTCATTACTAGTAACACTAACGTCAATTTTATGCCCAAAGTATTCACTAATATCTTTTAAGCTTTCCTTAATATATTTTGGAAGCACTTTCTTTTTTTGAACTGTTGATTTTGTACCTTCTTTTAGATTTTTAACTAATTGCTCAGTTTGACGAACAGATAGTTTTTCTTTTAGCATCTTTTCATAGATAGAAAGTTGCTCGTCTTTATTTTCTATATTTATTAAAGCACGTCCATGACCCATAGAAATAAAACCATCTCGCATACCTGTTTGTATAATCGGATCAAGTTTTAATAAACGTAAATAATTGGTTACCGTAGATCTTTTTTTACCAACGCGAGTACTTAAATCTTCTTGTGTTAACTGAATTTCATTAATTAATCGTTGATATGAAAGTGCTACTTCTATTGGATCTAAATTTTTACGCTGTATGTTTTCAACCAATGCCATTTCAAGCATTTCTTGGTCGTTTGCAATTCTTATGTATGCTGGAACAGTTTTATTTCCAATTAATTTTGACGCTCTAAAACGACGTTCTCCAGAAACTAATTGGAATGTGTTTCCTTCTAGTTTTCTTACGGTTATTGGCTGAATAACTCCTAACTCTTTGATAGAACTTGCTAATTCTCGTAACGCTTCTTCGTTAAAATAAGTTCTTGGTTGATATGGATTTACTTCAATTAAATCTAGTTCAATTTCAATAATACTTCCAACAACTTTATCAGCATTTTTATCTGAAGCAGAAACGATATCTGAAGACTCTTTTAATAAGGCAGATAAACCTCTTCCTAAAGCTTGTTTTTTAGTTGCTCTAGCCATTCGCATTTTTCTTTAAAAGTTCGTTTGCCAAATTTAAGTAATTTACAGCACCTTTACTGGTTGCATCGTAAGCAATTATACTTTCACCATAACTTGGTGCTTCACCTAAACGCGTATTTCTTCTAATAATGGTGTCAAAAACCATAGTGCTAAAATGTTTTCTAACCTCATCTACTACTTGATTAGAAAGGCGTAATCGAGAATCGAACATGGTTAGCAATAAGCCTTCTATATCTAATTCTGGATTATGAATTTTTTGCACACTTTTAATCGTGTTTAATAGTTTTCCTAAACCTTCTAAAGCAAAATATTCACATTGGATTGGGATCATAACAGAATCTGCAGCAACCAAAGAATTTAATGTGATTAAACCCAATGACGGTGCACAATCTATTAGAATATAATCATAATCACTTTTAAGATTAATCAATGCTTTTTTAAGCATATATTCTCTTTCTGCTTTGTCAACTAATTCAATTTCAATAGCAACTAAATCAATATGTGCAGGAATAATATCAACATTTGGTGAAGTTGTTTTTTGAATAGCTTTTTTTGCTGAAATGGTATGTTCTAAGACTTGATAAGTCCCAAATTCAACACTTTCAACATCAATGCCTAAACCCGATGAAGCATTAGCTTGCGGATCTGCATCAATTAATAACACTTTTTTCTCTAAAACGCCTAACGAAGCAGCTAAATTAACTGTCGTAGTTGTCTTTCCAACACCACCTTTTTGATTTGCTATGGCAATAATTTTACCCATTAAATAAGCTATTTATATTCTAGTAAAATTACAATTTATTCTCTTTTTTTTAAAGTAAAGATGTTAACAAAGAATTAATTTTTTAAACCCCTGTTAAACAGTGAGGTAAAGTGTTGGTTTTGTTCTTTTTAAACAAAAATAAATTATATACTCTTTTTACTTTTTTGGTGTATTCTTTAGAATTTCTTGTAAGAATTTCCAGAATTTTTGAGTTGATGAAATTTGAGCTCTCTCATCTGGTGAGTGAGCACCCTTAATGTTGGGTCCAAAAGAAACCATATCCATGTTTGGATAATTCTGTCCTAAAATTCCACATTCTAATCCAGCATGACAGGCAGCTACATTTGGGTTTTCTTTAAATATGTCTTTGTAAATCTGTGTTACAGTTTTTAATATTTCTGAATTTACATTGGGTAACCAGCCTGGATAATGACCTGAAAAATCTACATTAAAACCTGCTAATTCAAAAACTGAACGTAAAGAATTTGCTAAATCTGTTTTATTTGTTTCTGATGAAGAACGTGTTAAACATCCAATTTTTATTGCTCCGTCTTTTACAATTACTCGTGCAATATTATTTGAAGTTTCCACTAGATTCTCAATATCAGGACTCATTCTGTATACGCCGTTTAATCCAGCATATATAGATTTTATCAATCCTTCTTGAACACTTAATTCCATTACATTTTTTGGTGATGTAATTTCTTTTATTTCAATTGAAAGATTGGGTTCTAATGTTGAAAACTCAGCTTTAATATTGTTAATAACTTCGTTGATTTTAGATAGAAAATAATCTTTAGAATCTGTGCTAGTTGCAATAGTTGCGAAACTTTCTCGTGGAATAGCGTTACGCAAACTACCACCATTTATTTCAGAAATACGTAAACCGAAATTAGAAAAACCATCAAACAAAATACGATTCATAATTTTGTTTGCATTACCTAAACCTTTAATAATATCCATTCCAGAATGACCTCCATTTAATCCTGTGACAGATATTGAATAACCAGTTGTATTTTTTGGAGTTTCTTCTAATGTATAATTTCTGGTAGCAGTAACATCAACACCGCCAGCACATCCCATACCAATTTCATCATCTTCTTCTGTGTCTAGGTTTAATAAAATGTCACCTTTTAAAATACCTCCTTCAAGACCCATTGCACCTGTCATTCCAGTTTCTTCATCAATCGTAAAAAGTGCTTCGATATTTGGATGCGGAATATCTGTTGAAGATAAAATCGACATAATAGCTGCAACTCCTAAGCCATTGTCAGCTCCTAAAGTTGTTCCTTCAGCTTTAACCCAATCACCATCAACAATCATTTTAATTCCTTCAGAATCAAAATCAAAAATAGTGTCTGAGTTTTTTTGATGCACCATGTCTAAATGACTTTGTAGTACAACTGTTTTTCTGTTTTCCATTCCAGAAGTTGCAGGTTTTGTAATAATCACATTTCCTACACTGTCTACAATAGTAGCTAGGTTAAGATTTTTGCCAAAATCAACCATAAATTGGATTACTCTTTCTTCCTTTTTTGAAGGTCTAGGAACCGCATTTAAATCAGCGAAATGATTCCATACAATTTTAGGTTCTTGATTTCTTACTTCTGTACTCATTGTTTTTGATTCTTTATTAGTATTTCAAAAATACTTTTTTAAAATGAAAATTAATTGATTTCAATAATTACTTCTTCAGTATTTCTACGGATTTTTTTCAAGTCTTTCATACTATCATCTTGAGCTCTAAATCCAACAGGTAAAACTAAAACTGATTTTAAATTATGCTTTTTTAATTCTAAAATTTCATCATATTTTTCAGGAATAAATCCTTCCATTGGACACGAATCTATTTTTTCTGAAGCACAGACAGTTAATAAGTTTCCTAAAGCCAAATACGCTTGATTTTTATTCCAAAGAAATAATTCTTCTTGTGTTTTTTTAGAAACATCATCTACTAAAAACTCTTTGTAAGGTTGTAAAATTGAGTCCGGCGTATTTCTAATTTTCTTAGTTAAATCAAAATATTTTTCAATATCATCTTTAGAATATATTTCTGGTATTGCAAATATTAAAATATGTGAAGCTTGAACAATTTGCTGCTGATTCCAAGAGTGTTCAACTAATTTTTGCTGAATGGCTTTATTGCTAGCAATAACCAACTTTACAGGTTGTAATCCATAAGAAGTCGCGGTTAAGTTAAATGCTTCTTTCAATGTGTTTATTTGATCTTCTGATAGCAACTTAGAATCATCAAATTTTTTAACTGCATAACGCCACTGCAAGCTTTCTATACTATTCATTTTTCAAAGTTTAACAATGCAAAAATACTTGATTAATTTTCAATTATTAATCTATTCGATTGTATATATCTATTAAATTATCAATTAATGTTGTAACTTTAAAATAAAAAAGCATGAAAGAGGAGTTTCTACATTATTTGTGGCTGCACAAACTATTTTCAAAAATTAATTTAGTTACTAAAAAAAATGAAAGGCTTGTTATAGTAAATTCAGGTTTGCATAATAAAAATTCTGGACCAGATTTTTTGAATGCACAACTTAAAATTGATAATCAAACTTGGGCAGGAAACGTTGAAATACATTTAAAATCATCGGATTGGTATTTGCATCGACATGAAATTGATGAAAATTACGATGCTGTTATTTTACATGTTGTCTGGGAACATGATGTGGATGTTTTTATGAAAAATAATAATCCAATTCCAACATTAGAATTGAAAAATTATGTAGATGATATTATTCTTGAAAATTATCAAAAATTATTTTCAAAAAAACAATGTTGGATTCCTTGTGAAAGAGAAATAAATAAGATTGATAGTTTTCTTTTTAAAAATTGGCTAGAGCGTTTATATTTTGAGAGATTGGAGAATAAATCACTATTCATTGAAATATTATTACAACAATCTAATAATGATTTTGACGCGGTTTTATTTCAATTATTGGCTAAGAATTTTGGATTAAAAGTTAATGGATCTGTTTTCTTGCAACTTTCTCAAAGTATTGATTTTTCTATTATAAGAAAAGAATGTTTTGATGAGGTAAAACTATCTGCTCTATTATTTGGTCAAGCAGGATTTTTAGAAGAAGAAATTAAAGATTTATATTATAGGAGCTTGAAAACCGAATACAAACATTTGAAGAATAAGTATGATTTAAAATCAATATCAAAAAATAACTTTCAGTTTTTTAGAATGCGACCTAATAATTTTCCAACAATTAGAATTGCTCAGTTGTCTGCATTGATGCATAAGCATCAAAATTTATTTTCTAAATTGATTGAAATTTCAAAGTTGGAAGATTTTTATAATCTATTTTCTATTGAAATAAATGATTTCTGGAAAACACATTATTCTTTCGAAACTTCCTCAAGAAAATTAGTTAAAAGATTAACTAAATCATTTATAGATTTACTATTGATTAATACAATTATACCTTTAAAATTCGTGTATTTAAAAAGTAGAGGAGGGGTAAAAGAACAAGATTTCTTGCATTTAATTCAACAAATAAAACCTGAGAAAAACAGTATTATTTCTAAGTTTTCTGAATTAAAAATTAAATCAAATAATGCTTTTGAAACACAATCATTATTAGAATTAAAAAATAATTATTGTAATAAAAAAAGATGTTTAGACTGTGTTGTTGGAAATAGTTTGTTGAGGTCTAATCCTTAATATAAACTTTTATACTTTTCGGGATTTACTTCATGCATCATTTCGTAAACCTTTTCGAAAATATCTTCTGCAGACGGTTTCGAGAAATAATCACCATCAGTACCATAAGCTGTTCTGTGTTCTTTAGCTGTTAAGGTTTGAGGCTTGCTGTCTAAAAATTGATACGCGTTTTGATTTTCAATAATTTCTTGTAATAAATAAGCTGAGGCTCCTCCAGGTAGATCTTCATCAACAATTAATAAACGGTTTGTTTTTTCAATAGAATTTACTACATCATGGTTTTTATCAAAAGGTAGTAAACTTTGTGCATCAATTAATTCAACTGTTATACCTACTTCTGCTAATTCTCTAGCAGCTTGATGTGCGATTTTTAAAGTTGATCCATAAGATAATAATGTAATATCTGTTCCTTCTTTTATTGTTTCTACAACACCAATTGGAGTTTTAAATTCGCCTAGATTTAAAGGTAGCTCTTCTTTTAAACGATATCCATTTAAGCATTCAATTACTAAAGCTGGATCGTCACTATGTAGTAATGTGTTATAGAAACCTGCGGCTTTAGTCATGTTTCTTGGAACCAAAACATGAATTCCTCTAACGTTATTAATAATTCCCCCCATAGGCGAACCTGCATGCCAAATTCCTTCAAGTCTATGACCACGAGTTCTAATAATTAAGGGTGCTTTTTGCTTACCAAAAGTTCTGTAACGTAACGTTGCTAAATCATCACTTATAATTTGCAAGGCATAGAGTAAATAATCTAAATACTGAATTTCTGCAATAGGTCTTAAACCTCGCATTGCCATTCCAATACCCTGCCCAATTATAGTTGCTTCTCTAATTCCGGTATCAAAAACTCTGTCTTCTCCAAACTTTTCTTGTAAACCTTCTAATCCTTGATTTACATCGCCAATAAAACCAGCATCTTCACCGAATATTAATACTTCTGGATATTTTTTTAATAATGCTTCAAAATTATCTCGCATTATAATTCTTGCATCAACAAAATTCTTTTGAGTGCTATAAACTGGAGCTTCTTTTTGAATATTTATTGTTGCTAATTCTGTTTCACTAGTTAAATGCGATGAATATTTTTGATATGCATCTTCAGTAAAAGAAGTGATATACTTTTGTAGGTGAGATTTTTCAACAAAAGTTTCATCTTTAATAAAACGTAAACTTTTTCTAGCCGCTACTAAAACATCTTTTCTAATTGGCTCTACAATTGCAGCCAGATCATCTTTTAGTTTGACAATAAAAGAACTATTACTGCTTTTTTGAGCAACTCTTTCTAGAATATTATTTAAGGTTAGTGCCTCATTTTTTATTTCGTCAGTAAAATCATTCCAAGCATTTCTTTTTGCAGCAACAACTTCTTTCTTAGCTTCTTTTTCTAAGTTGATTAATTCTTCTTCGGAATCTATAAAACGTAATATATTTCCTTCACTATCTTCTAGTTGAAAATCTAAGATCCATTCGCGCATTTTAACAACACAATCAAAGTCTTGTTCCCATTGTAAACGCTCTTTGTCTTTATATCGTTCATGAGATCCAGAAGTAGAATGTCCTTGTGGTTGTGTTAATTCTTTTACGTGAATTAAAACAGGAACATGTTCTTCTCGAGCTATTTGACCTGCTTTATTATAAACATCAATTAGTTGAACATAATCCCAACCATTGATGACAAATATCTCATAACCATTACTACCGTTTTCTCTTTGAAATCCTTTTAAAATTTCAGAAATACTTTCTTTAGTCGTTTGATGTTTTGCATGAACCGAAATTCCATACTCATCGTCCCAAACACTCATTACCATAGGTACTTGTAGAACACCAGCAGCATTTATAGTTTCAAAAAACACACCTTCACTAGTACTAGCATTTCCAATAGTTCCCCAAGCTACTTCATTTCCTTGATTAGAAAATTTAGTAAAGCCTTTTAGTTCATCTATATTTCTATAAGTTTTTGAAGCATGAGCTAAACCTAGTAAACGAGGCATTTGTGCTGCAGTTGGAGAAATGTCTGAAGATGAATTTTTTTGACTCGTTAAATCTTTCCAGTTTCCCTTATCATCGATAGAATGTGTTGCAAAATGACCACCCATTTGGCGGCCTGCAGACATTGGTTCTAACTCTAGGTTTGTATGTGCATATAAACCAGCAAAAAACTGTTTAGCAGTAAGTTCTCCGATGGCCATCATAAAAGTTTGGTCTCTATAATAACCAGAACGAAAGTCACCATTTTTAAAAGCTTTAGCCATGGCAAGTTGTGGAACTTCTTTTCCGCCACCAAAAATACCAAACTTGGCTTTACCTGTAAGAACTTCTCTACGACCAAGAATACTACATTCTCTACTGATTCGGGCAATTTTGTAATCGTTTAAAACTTCGCTTTTAAAATCTTTAAATGATAATTGCTCTTTTGTTTCAGTAGCTGTTTTTGTAGTCATATTTCGCTAAGATATTTTGGTTTTACAAAGATAGGTTTTTTAGATGAAAACATGAAATATATTTTTTTTATTACGAATATCGTAATAAAACAATGAAATTACTTTATTTTAATATGGAATTTATAAAAAACCTCTACGAACAAAATTATAAATTGCACTTAAGTTTGCAGTAAAAACAAAACGAATATTCTTTGAGTAGTTAGGTTGATTTATCTCCCAACCATTTGTAGAATAGATAGGAAAGTAGAATTCAAGAATATTGGGTACAAAGTTAAATCTAACTCCATTTTCATAGCCTAAAAATACTTTATCTCCTCTGTTTTTAAGAAAAGCTAGGTCGTTATAAATTTCAAGCCATTTCCAAATTCCTATACTAGAGTTAAATGAAATCATATATTCATTTGCAAACCGAGTTGGTAAAATAGATTTAAACCCACCTTCTGCTAAAATAAATTGCTGACTAAAAATTCCTGAGTTTTCAGATCGTCCAAAATAGTTTAATTGAAATAAATAATCATTAGCTCTATCTAAACCAAAACTAAAATAATCTCCAGAAGTTGAATTATTTAAAAATGTACCTGCAAAAATTCTAAACTCAGATCTTGTGTTTAAAGATGTTTGTTTACGATATCTAATTTCTCCAATTAATTTTGAGAAATCACTAGCAAATTCTGTGGTAACTCTAAATCTTAACCCATTAATAATATCTGGTCTATTATATGTGTATTTTAAATTAAAAATACTGTAAGCGTCTTGCTCAGTTTTAAGAGTGCCAACAGGTACTTCTTTATTGATATTTATTAACCCTGCTGATAAAAAACTACTTCCAACGTCACGAAGGCTTTTTCTTCTAAACTGAACAGTGATTCCTTGATTAAATGTATTGTAAGCTAAGTCAGGAGCGTAGTGCAGATTACTTCCGCCAATTCCGTAGACAATTCTGTAGATGCTAGAGTCTTCAAAATATTGACTATATCTTGTGTGAAAACTACCAGTTATAGACTTGCTTTTTATTCCATAAGAAGGTGTAATTGTGAATTCAAAGTTTCGGTCTATAATAGGCTTGTTATGCAGTTTTGCCCCTATAATTAATCCATCATAATAATTGTATTTAATGTCTGGTTCATAATACAATTGTGTGTAATAAGGGTCTTCTATATCTTTAAAAAACTTTAATTGGAGTGGTTTGTTAAAAATTCTTTTTTTAAGACTTTTCCAATTGTTTAGATTATTGTATTCTGGGTAAATATTTTCGTAATTTAATGACAGCCTATCAAAACCGTTTTTAGGAACTTTAATTGTTTTTGTACTATCAACTCCAGTAATCCATTTTTTAAATTTTATTTTTTTGTCTTTAATGCCATACAATGCAACTGGTGCTGTAATGTTACGTTTGTTTTTAATGACTATTACAATACTATCGTTTTTCACATCAGCAGTTGCAATCTTATAATCAATTTTTTTATTAGTTGTTATATAATCTCCAAAAAACCAACTTAAATCCTTGTCAGTTTTAGAGGTAAGTATTTTTTCGAAACTCTTACTGGAAGAAATTTTTAATTTATTTTTTTGATAATATTCTTTAAATGATTCTTGTAAAACACCACCTTCAATAAACCCTTTAATGTATCGTAATCCTAAGCCAGATTTATATCTGTTAATTATTTTTCTGTTAAAATTGGATAAAGAATCTGCGCTTGTTGTTAAAGATTGATCGAAAAATTTTCTTGCACTAAATTGATATATAAAAGGGTATTTGTCGTTAAAATTCAATTTAGCGAAATTAAAAGCTCTAATTCCCCAAAAGTTAGAAATTTTACCGAGTAGTTTAACTTCTGGGTAAAATTTTTGAGTATATTCCATTAGTAAATATGTTTGCAAACCATCTACCAGCCAATAATCTTTTCGCTTATTAACTAATAAAGTGTTTTCAATATATTTTTTTGAAATTGCTTTAAACATGGTTAAGTCCCATTTAAAAACTTCAGAAAACGGACTTAAAGCTTTTGGTAATTTATTGATACCTAAAATTGGATCTTTTCGTTGCGTTATTTTATCAATAAAAATGTCTTGATGTGGATATTTGCCTAAATATTCTTCTATAAATGATAAACCTCTTTGCAAGACTTCTGTTGCTAATTTGTTTTGAATGTTATCAGGAAGAACATCAGTTTTAATGGTTATTTGTTTTGTTTTAAAATCTTTAAATTTTGCATTTTTATTTATGTCTAATATGATGTCAGTTTTATTTTTTCCTAATAAATAATAAATATCTTTTTCCTTTTTTATCTCTTTTAAGTTGCTTTCTAAAAAGTAATTTTGAGGTATGCGAAATTCAATATCATAATTTGTAGCTTCTTGATACAAATCATTCATATTTAGATTACTCATTAAGTGCCATTTCTTGTTGTGAACAGCCGGAATTAAATGCCAAAATCGCAAATGATAATTGTTAGTTGATGACTTTCCGTAACCAGTAAATTTTGCATCAGGGATTTTAACGTTATACGATGTATTTATGGTAATGCTATCTCCCGATTTTAAAGGTTTTGTTAACTGTATTTCTATAATATCGGATTGACCATAGACTTCTTTGTATAATACTGTTTTATAATCAACACTTAAATTAATGATTTTAGAATAACCTCTTTCCTCTTCCTTAGAGAAATAAAAAGACTTGTTATAATCATCTATAAGTCTTTTTGATAATAGAGTTTCTCTGTCTTTATAACTATTAGCCCAATTATGTAAATATATTTTAGTTAATGTGCTATCGGAATTATTATAAAAAATAATTTTTTGTAAAATATCTACAACGTCTTTTTCAGTTTTTAAACTTGCTTTTATACTAATTGTGTTTTGCTGTGCAACTATCATAATAGATGCTTGCAGAAACGCAATAATTATGAGTATATTTTTTTTCAAGGACAGCTTATAAATTAACAAGAAATATATTTTCTAATTAGACACAAATAGTGAACGTAAAGTTTGTTTAGAAATTTGGTTTTAATTGATATTTAGCGTAGAATTTATTGAAATGTTCTACAGCTTCTTCAGCAGTATCTACAACTCTAAATAATTTTAAATCTCCTTCGCTAATATTGCCTTCCTCTAAAAGTGTGTTTTTTATCCAATCTAATAAACCTGCCCAGAATTTTTTACCAACTAAAACAATTGGAAAACGACCAATTTTATTTGTTTGTATTAAAGTGATTGCTTCAAATAATTCATCCATTGTTCCAAAACCACCAGGCATTACAACAAAACCTTGTGAGTATTTTACAAACATAACTTTTCTAACAAAAAAGTAGTCAAAATCTAAACTTTTTCCTGAATCAATCCATGGGTTGTCATGCTGCTCGAATGGTAATTCGATATTTAATCCAACCGAAGTTCCTTTTCCTCTATTGGCTCCTTTATTACCAGCCTCCATAATTCCAGGACCACCACCAGTAATAACGCCAAAACCATTTTGAGTTAATTGATAAGCAACTTCTTCTGCTAATTTATAATACGGATTGTCTGGTTTTGTTCTTGCAGATCCGAAGATAGAAACACAAGGCCCAATCTTACTTAAACGTTCATATCCATCAACAAATTCAGCCATAATTTTAAAAATCGCCCAAGAATCATTTGTTTTGATTTCATTCCAGGTTTTTGGCTGTAATTTTTCTTTTATCTTTCTGTCATCATTTGGATTCATATCTCTTGTATTTTATTTCTGATTTAATAATCTGCTAGATTTTTAGCAAACGACTAAGTTAACTCTTTTTTCAAAAACTTTGCAGTATAACTAGTTTTGTGTTTTATAATTTGTTCTGGTGTTCCTTTACATAAAATTTCTCCACCTTTTTTTCCACCTTCCATACCAACATCAATAATGTAATCAGCTAATTTTACAACATCTAAATTATGTTCAATAATTAAAACGGTATTTCCTTTATCAGCTAATTTATTTAATACATTCATTAATACTCTGATGTCTTCGAAATGTAGTCCAGTTGTAGGTTCATCTAGAATATAAAAAGTATTTCCAGTGTCTCTTTTAGAAAGCTCTGAAGCTAGTTTTATTCGCTGTGCTTCACCACCAGAAAGTGTAGTTGATTGTTGCCCAAGTGTAATGTATCCAAGACCAACATCTTTAATTGTTTTTAATTTTCTGTGGATTTTCGGAATACTTTCAAAGAAGTTTGTAGCATCTTCAATGGTCATATTTAAAACGTCAGAAATCGATTTTCCTTTATATCTAATTTCTAAAGTTTCTCTATTAAAACGTTTTCCTTGGCAAGTTTCACATTCTACATGTACGTCTGGTAAAAAGTTCATTTCAATCACTCTAACACCACCACCTTGACAAGTCTCACAACGACCACCTTTTACGTTAAATGAAAATCTTCCTGGTTTATAACCACGAATTGCCGCTTCTGGAGTTTTTGCAAATAAACTTCTAATTTCAGAAAAAGTACCTGTATACGTTGCTGGATTAGAGCGAGGAGTTCTACCAATAGGAGATTGATCTATATCAATAACTTTATCTACATTATCCAAACCTGTAATTTTTTTATAAGGCATAGGTTTTTTCACTCCCCTATAAATATGTTTGTTTAAAATCGGATATAATGTCTCATTAATTAATGTTGATTTTCCGCTACCAGAAACTCCAGTAACACAAATCATTTTTCCTAACGGGAATTCAACCGAAACATTTTTTAAATTGTTACCTGTTGCTCCTGAAAGTTTAATGGTTTTCCCATTTCCTTTTCTACGCTTTTTAGGAATTTCAATTTCTTTTCTTCCTGTTAAATAATCCGCAGTTAGTGTGTTTTGTGATTTTAATTCTTCATAAGTTCCAGCGCTTACAATTTCTCCTCCATATTTTCCTGCTCCAGGACCAATATCAAACACAAAATCGGCATGTTCCATCATGTCTTTATCATGCTCAACAACTATAATGGAATTACCAACATCTCTTAATTTAACTAAAGAATCAATCAATTTTTGATTGTCTCGTTGATGTAAACCAATACTTGGTTCATCTAAAATATATAGTACACCCACTAATTGTGAGCCAATTTGTGTTGCCAAACGAATCCGTTGTGCTTCACCACCAGAAAGTGATTTGGATGTTCTATCTAAGGTTAAATAGTCTAAGCCAACATCTAGTAAAAACTGAATTCTAGTTCTAATTTCTTTTAAAATTTCGGTAGCAATTGTTTTTTGTTTTTCTGATAAATCTTGATCAATATTCTGAAACCAACTAGCTAATTCAGTAATATCCATTTGTGATAAATCGCTAATATTTTTATCGGTAATTTTAAAGTGAAGCGCTTCTTTTTTTAATCTTTTTCCGCCGCAGGTAGAGCAAGAAACTTCATCCATAAAACCTTTTGCCCAACGTTTTATTGATGTGCTTTCTGCGTTTTTGTATTGACTTTCTATAAAAGAAATAATACCTTCAAAATCAATTTCATAATTTCTTGTTACACCAACAGCCTTAGATTCAATTTTAAATTTTTCATTTCCTCCATGAAGAATAATTTCCATGGCTTCTTTTGAGATTTTATTGATAGGATCTGTCAATTTAAATTTATAACGCTCTGCAATGTTTTGTAGTTGTTTAAAGATCCAACTACTTTTTTGTTCGCCCAAAGGAACAATTCCACCATTTTTAATTGAAATGCTAGAATCTGGAATTACTTTTTGTTGATTTATTTCATTGGTAATTCCTAATCCGTTGCAATTATTACATGCGCCTTTTGGTGAGTTAAAAGAAAATGTATTTGGTTCTGGATTTGGATACGCAATTCCAGATGTTGGACACATTAATTCTCTACTAAAATAACGTGGTTTTTCATCATCAACATCAATCACCATTAAAATATTATTACCAGAATATAATGCAGTTTTTATGGTTTCTTCTAAACGTTTCTCTGCAGATTCATTTACTACTAATCGATCGATTACAACTTCTATATCATGCGTTTTATACCTGTCTAAACGCATTCCTTTCACAATTTCTTTAATTTCTCCATCTACACGAACACGAACAAAACCTTGTTTAGAAATTTGTTCAAAAAGCTCTCGATAATGTCCTTTTCTAGATTTAATTAAAGGTGCTAAAACGGCAATTCGTTTATCAGCAAAATCTTTTAAAATTAACTGTCTGATTTGTTCATCAGAATAACTTACCATTTTCTCGTCAGTATTGTACGAATATGCATCAGCAGCTCTGGAAAAAAGTAGTCTTAAAAAATCATAGATTTCTGTAATGGTTCCTACAGTAGATCGTGGACTTTTATTTGTGGTTTTTTGCTCGATAGAAATTACGGGTGATAAACCATCAATTTTGTCAACATCAGGTCTTTCTAATCCACCCAAAAACTGACGAGCATAAGCTGAAAATGTTTCTATATAGCGTCTTTGTCCTTCTGCGTAAATAGTGTCAAACGCTAAAGAAGATTTTCCACTTCCACTTAATCCAGTAATAACAACTAGTTTTTCACGCGGAATTTTAACATCAATATTTTTTAAATTATGAGCTCTTGCGCCGTAAACTTGTAAGTATTCCTGGTCTTTCAAAAAATATGGATTTTATGGAAAAACGCAAAGTTACCAATTTGAATTGAGTTTTGGTTTATATGTTAATAACAAATCCGTTGAAAATAGTATCTTGCGATTAAAATTTTAGGTAATGAAATTTATCCATTCTGTACGGCATTTTTTTGAGCGACATGGCTTTGCTGTTTCGTCAAGATTTGCTGATAGATTAGGTATGAGAGCAACTAATGTTCGGTTGTTTTTTATTTATATTTCGTTTGTAACAGTAGGTTTGTCTTTCGGATTTTATTTAACCTTGGCTTTTTTATTGCGATTAAAAGATATGATTTACACCAAAAGAAGTTCGGTTTTTGATTTGTAACTATGAATATTTTAAAATCTAAACTATACAAAACATTATTCCTGTTATTTTTCATCCTCACAATCGGGGTTTGTGGTTATATGTATTTGTCTGGAGATACGTTTGTGAATTCATTATATATGACTGTAATTACTATAACAACAGTTGGTTTTGGTGAAATTCATCCTTTAAGTCCGGAAGAAAAAATATTCACTATTTTCTTAATTTTAACAAGTATTTCTATCTTCGGATATACAATTTCGTCTTTTACAGAATACATTGTAAGTGGTCAATTAATTAAACAACTTAAACTACAAAGAGTGCAAAAAACAATCGAAAAATTAGAAGGTCATACCATTGTTTGTGGTTATGGAAGAAACGGTAAACAAGCTATTTTGAAATTAAAAAATTATCAAAAAGATTTTGTTATAGTTGAAAAAAATAAGGAATTGATTGAGAATTTAGAGGAAAACAAAGTTTTACATATTGATGGTGATGCAACTACAGATGAAGCTTTGTTAAGAGCTGGAATACTTAAAGCAGAAAATTTAATAACAGCATTACCTTCTGATGCAGATAACTTGTTTGTGGTTTTAACCGCAAAACAGCTAAATCCGAATTGTAAAATTATCAGTAGAGCATCTAAAGAAACATCGTATAATAAATTGAAAATTGCTGGGGCAAATAATGTAATTATGCCCGATAAGTTAGGTGGCGCGCACATGGCTTCATTAGTTGCTACGCCAGACATAATTGAGTTTGTAGATCAACTTACAATTTCTGGAGAAACTACCACTAATTTAGAAGAGATTGATGTTAATAATTTGCCAGAAAAATATTTAGGTAAAACAATTTTAGACTTAGATTTACGTAAAAAAACTGGATGTACAGTTATTGGTTTTAAGAATGCTGAAAACGAATATATTATTAATCCAGAAGCATCGGTAAAATTAGTAAAAGATTCTAATTTAATTGTCTTGGGTAGGCCAGAGCAAATCACAAAATTAAGAGAAGTATTTTAATGAAGAAAGTTGTAATCACAGGGAGTAATGGTTTGTTAGGTCAAACTTTATTGAGGTTATTATCAGAAGAAAAAGAAGAGTATCAAGTAATCGGTTTTTCTAGAGGTGAAAACAGAAGTGGGAGAGAAGATTTTAATTATGTTTCTGTTGATATTACTGTTGAAAAAGAACTAAGAAAACAGTTAAGTAAATACAACCCTGATGTTATTATAAATACTGCTGCAATGACGCATGTAGATGTTTGTGAAGATGATAAAGATGGATGTGATTTGCTGAATGTAGAAGTTGTTAAGTATTTAAAAGAATACTCAGAAAAAAATAATACACATTTAATTCATATTTCTACAGACTTTATTTTTGATGGGAAAAAAGGGTATTATAAAGAAACTGATGAGCCAAACCCGTTAAGTTATTATGGGTTGTCAAAATTAAAATCAGAAGAAATTTTAACGAATTCAACCATTGACTATACAATTCTTAGAACTATTTTAGTGTATGGGAAAGTATTTGATATGAGTAGATCCAATATTGTTTTATGGGTAAGAGAAATGCTTTCTAAAGGAAAAGAAATTACTATAGTTGATGATCAATTTAGGACGCCAACGTATGTTGAAGATTTGGCTATAGCTTGTAAAATGGCAATCGATCAAAATACTACTGGAATTTTTAATGTTTCTTCAAATGAATTGTTGAGTATTTTTGAAATTGCTCAACAAATTGCAGATTCTTTTAGTTTAGATAAAAGCTTAATTAAACCAATTTCTACAAGTACTTTAAATCAAACTGCTCCAAGACCTGCAAAAACTGGATTTGATTTGTCAAAAACGAATTCTATTTTAGGGTTTCATCCAAAATCTTTCAAAGAAGATTTAGAAAGATTTAAACAAACATTAATGTAAATGTTAATTTTAACGACAAAAAGTTGTCATAAGTGCAATTTTTTATGATATTGCAAGCTACAATTTAAATAAAACTAACTAATTATATTATGAAGAAAAAACTTCTTTCATTGCTTTTGTTAGCAATGCCTATGTTTTCATTTGCACAAGAAAAAGGAATAGATCAAAGAATCGATGAAGCTTTTAAGCCGATATCAGATTTCTTTAGCAGTGTGATTTTCTTTCCTATTTATAAAAGTGAAAGTGTAGAGATTCCGTTTGTGCTTCTTCTCTTAGTTGCAAGTGCTGCGTTTTTTACTATTTATTTTAAATTTCCAAACATCTTTCATTTTAAGACAGCAATTAATGTCGTTAGAGGTAAATATGATGAAATAGATGAAGGTCATGGTGTTGATGAAGCGTATGGTGATAATACTCCAGGTGGTGATATTAAAGAAACAATAAAAGATGAAAGCGCTGAAGGAGAAGTTACACATTTCCAAGCATTAGCAACTGCTGTTTCAGGTACGGTTGGTAATGGAAATATTGCAGGTGTTGCTTTAGCAATTGCATTAGGTGGTCCAGGAGCTACATTTTGGATGGTAGTTTGTGGATTTTTAGGAATGTCAACAAAATTTGTAGAGTGTACATTGGGAGTTCAATATCGAGATGTAGGAGAAGATGGAACAGTGTATGGTGGACCAATGTACTATATAAGTAAAGGATTAAAAGAACGCGGTTTTGAAATGTTAGGTAAAATTGCTGCAGTTTTCTTTGCAATCTTTTGTATTGGTGGATCGTTTGGTGGTGGTAACGCTGCTCAGTCAAATCAAGCAACTGTAGTTTTAAAAGAATTATTAGGTTTAGAAAGTACAGCTGCAGGAGCAATTATTGGAATTGTGTTAGCTATTTTAGTTGGTGTTATTATTATTGGAGGAATTAAAAGAATTGCTCAGGTAACTGAAAAAGTAGTTCCATTTATGGCAGGATTATATGTGTTAGCATGTTTATATATTTTAGGAGCTAACTTTTCATTAATTGACGATGCATTTTCTTTAATATTTAGAGAAGCTTTTAATCCAACAGCTATTGGAGTTGGAGGATTTATTGGTGTGTTATTAGTAGGATTTAAAAGAGCTGCATTTTCAAATGAAGCAGGAGCGGGTTCTGCTTCAATTGCGCATTCAGCAGTAAAAACAAAATATTCAGCTTCAGAAGGTTTAGTAGCATTGTTAGAGCCATTTATTGATACAGTTGTAATCTGTACAATGACAGCTTTAGTAATAATTATCTTTAACTTTGGAGGAGATGCTTCAGGAGCATCAATTTTTCAATATGGAGGAGACGGAGCAGGAGCTGTAATAATTGATGGTGTTTCTTATGAAGGAGCAGGAATTACTTCAAAAGCATTTGCGGCCTATATTCCTTTTTCTAATGTTTTCTTAACGATAGCAGTTGTGTTATTTGCGGTTTCTACAATGATTTCTTGGTCTTATTACGGTTTGCAATCTTGGAAGTATTTATTCGGTAGAGGTAAAAAAGCAGATCTAACTTACAAATTATTATTTTTATTATTTGTGGTTATTGGTGCGGCAGCAAGTATGAAATCTATTTGGGACTTCTCTGATGCAATGATATTTGCAATGGTATTCCCTAATATGGTTGGTTTGTATTTCTTGTTCCCAGTAGTTAAGAAACAATTGAAAAGATATACAGATGCAATAAAAGAAGCGAAAGCATAAAAAAATAAAATGAACTTATTTAAATCCCATTTCTGGTATACTAAGCGCCAAAGAAATGGGATTTTCTTTTTACTGTTGTTAATTATTGTCCTGCAATTAATATATGTATATGTCGATTTTTCTACTGATGATTTAGAAGGTGTAAATCAACCTGAATTAATTGCTTTTCAGAAACAAATAGACAGTTTAAAAATAATTGAATTAGAGAAAAGAAAGCCAAAAATCTATCCTTTTAACCCTAATTACATTACCGATTTTAAAGGATATCAATTAGGAATGTCTACTGAGGAAATAGATAAGCTTCATGCTTTTAGAAATACTAATAAATTTATCAACTCTAAAAACCAATTTCAACGAGTTACTAAAGTTTCGGATAGTTTACTTTCTGTTATTTCTCCATATTTTAAATTTCCAGATTGGGTTATAAAAAGGAATCTGGAGAAAAAGAATACTAAAGAAAATTTCATTTCGAATTTTAAAGAAAAAAAAAATACCAAAAAAGGCGAAATTGTTAAGTTAAATATTAATACGTCAACATTTAAAGAAGTGTTAAAAATCCCTGAAATAGATTATGAACTTTGTAGGAAAATTTTTGACTATAGAGATGAAGTTGCAGAACTTCAAGATATTTCTGAATTAAAGAAAATCGACGGCTTTCCATTAGAAAAATATGAGAGAATAATCTTATATTTGGAAGCTAAATAAACAAACAACAGAATAGCTAATGAACAGTATGTATTTTACTGAAGAACACGAGTCTTTTCGTGAAAGTTTTAAAGAGTTCTTGAAAAAAGAAGTTGTTCCGCATATAGATAAATGGGAAGAAACCGGTACGATTGATCGTTTTATTTGGAAGAAGTTTGGTGAGATGGGTTATTTTGGATTGAATTATCCAGAACAATATGGTGGATTAAACCTAGATCTTTTTTACACTGTTATCTTTTTAGAGGAATTGCAGAAAATTAATTCTGGTGGATTTGCAGCGGCTATGTGGGCGCATGTTTATTTGGCAATGACACACCTTAATAAAGAAGGTGATGATTTTATTAAAAACAAATATTTAGCACCAAGTATTGAGGGTGATAAAATTGGTTGTTTGGCAATAACAGAGCCGTTTTGTGGATCTGATGTAGCTGGTATTAGAACTACAGCAGTAAAAAAAGGAGATGTTTATATATTAAATGGTGCGAAGACTTTCATAACAAATGGAGTTCTTTCTGATTATTTGGTTGTTGCAGCTAAAACAAATCCAGAAGATAAATATAAAGGAATAAGTATTTTTGTAGTTGATAGAGATACTAAAGGAGTATCTGCAACAAAGCTAGATAAGTTGGGTTGGAGAGCGTCAGATACTGGAGAAATTGCTTTTGATAATGTAGAGGTGCCTCTTGAGAATTTAATGGGTGATGAAGGAAAAGGATTTCCATATATTATGCAGCATTTTGCTTTAGAACGTTTAGTGATGGGAGTAAATGCACATGCAAGGGCAGATTATGCTGTAGAGTATGCACTTGCTTATATGAAAGAGCGTGTTGCATTTGGAAAGTCGCTAGAGAATTTTCAAGTTTTAAGACATAAAATTGCTGAAATGGCAAGTAGAGTAGATATGTGTAGAGAATACAATTACTCAATTGCAAAGCGTTTAAATGATGGTCAATATGTTGTAAAGGAAGCTAGTATGTCAAAACTATTGTCAACAAAAATGGCAGACGAGGTTATTTATGATGCATTGCAGCTTTTAGGAGGTTACGGTTATATGGAAGATTATCCAATGGCAAGATTACTTCGAGATAGTCGATTGGGGCCAATTGGCGGAGGTACTTCTGAAATCTTAAAAGAGATTATCGCAAAAATTGTGATTGATAGAAAAGAATACAAGCCAGTTACATAGACTTTTTAGGTCGATTAAATAATTCAAAATTACTAATTGTTAATTCATAATAACTTTCTATCTTTGCAGTCCGAAAAATAAACCAATAGTTTTTTAAACTATATAAAATATAAAGAGACTGTATGAAAGGAGGTGCCAACATATGTTAATCATTCCAGTAAAAGAAGGAGAGAATATCGATAGAGCCTTAAAGAGATTTAAACGAAAGTTTGATCGTACTAAGACAATGAAGAATTTGCGTAACAGAAAGCATTTTACAAAGCCATCTGTAGAAAAAAGAGCGCAAAGAATTAAAGCGTCTTACGTTCAGAGATTAAGAACTCAAGAAGAAGTAGGTTAGAAATAACGTATTATAAAATATAAATCTCGTATTGAATTTTCAATACGAGATTTTTTTATGCCTAAAGTTTTGTAAATTTACTAGCAACAAAAACCACATTTTGATACACTCTTTTTTAGAATATTTAGAATTCGAGAAAAAATATTCAATTCATACAATTACTGCCTATAAAAAGGATTTGAATTCTTTTAGAGATTTTTGTGAATTAGAGTATGGAGAAAATGATATTTCAACAGTACATTATAATCAAATTAGAAATTGGATTGTTAACTTAGTTAATGAGCAAATATCAAATAGAACTATAAATAGGAAGGTGAGTTCTTTAAAGTCTTTTTATAAGTTCTTACAAAAGGTAAAAAAAATTGAAATTAATCCGCTAGCAAAGCATAAAGCTTTAAAAGTAGAACAAAAAATACAGGTACCTTTTTCCTTAAAAGAAATAAACGCAGTTTTAGATGATATAAATAATGAGACTGACTTTATTAGCCTTAGAAATAAATCGATTGTAGCGCTTTTTTATTCAACAGGAATTCGAAGAATTGAACTTATTAATATAAAGGAGAGAGATATTAACTTTTCAGATAATACTATTAAAGTATTAGGAAAGAGAAATAAGGAGCGTTTTGTACCTTTATTAAAATCTGTAGAAGAAACATTAAAAGTTTATATTAAAGGAAAAAAAGAAATATTTCCAGAATCTAGCGATTTATTTATCACCGAAAAAGGAAATAAAATTTATGAAACTCTTGTGTATAGAGTAATAAATTCTTACTTTAGTAAAGTTTCCTCTAAGGTAAAAAAGAGTCCCCACATTCTAAGGCATTCTTTTGCAACTCATTTACTAAACGAAGGAGCGGATTTAAACTCGGTTAAAGAATTACTAGGACATTCAAGTTTAGCCTCTACCCAAGTCTATACTCATAATAGTTTAGATAAGATAAAGAAAGTGTATAATCAATCGCATCCTAGAAGCGGAAATAAAAAGTAGATTTATGAAAGTGTATACCCAATCAGTTAATTTTAATGCAGACAAAGAACTAATTAGTTTTATTGATGATAAAGTTGGAAGCTTAATAAAGTTTCATGATAAGATAGTAGATTCGGAAGTATTTTTAAAAGTGCAGCATACAAGTGATAAAGAAAATAAAATAACTGAAATAAAAATAAATATTCCAGGAAGTGAATTAATAGTGAAAAAACTTACAAAATCTTTTGAAGAAGGTGTGAGTTTAGGGGTAGAGTCATTAAAAAGACAGCTAAAAAAATCTAAACAAAAACAAAGAGAAACATTAGTATTGTAAAAAGTTAAAAAAAATAATTCTAAAAAGTTTTACAATAAAGAAAAACTTTATACATTTGCAATCCGTTAGAAATAGCGGGTTGTTTTTTATTATAAAAGCCGATGTAGCTCAGCTGGCTAGAGCAGCTGATTTGTAATCAGCAGGTCGTGGGTTCGAGTCCCTCCATCGGCTCAATAACAACAGAATGTTAGTTCATTAAAATAATTAAAATTGAGGGGAGATACTCAAGCGGCCAACGAGGACGGACTGTAACTCCGTTGACTACGTCTTCGCAGGTTCGAATCCTGCTCTCCCCACATATTTTAATATGAAAATCTAAGTTGATTTTTTAATTTAGAAAAGCGAGAGTAGCTCAGTTGGTAGAGCGTCAGCCTTCCAAGCTGAATGTCGCCGGTTCGAACCCGGTCTCTCGCTCAAAAATCCAATAAGGCCGATGTAGCTCAGTTGGTAGAGCGCATCCTTGGTAGGGATGAGGTCACGGGTTCAAATCCCGTCATTGGCTCAAATAAATACGTATTATTAGACACTAAATATATTTAAACTAAGAATTAAAATTAATAATTATGGCAAAAGGAACTTTTGACCGTTCGAAACCACACTTGAACATTGGTACTATCGGACACGTAGATCACGGTAAAACAACTTTAACTGCGGCTATTACTAAAGTATTAGCTGATGCAGGTTTCTCTGAAGCTAGATCTTTTGATCAGATTGATAATGCACCAGAAGAAAAAGAAAGAGGTATTACAATTAATACTTCACACGTAGAATATCAAACAGCTAATCGTCATTACGCTCACGTTGACTGTCCAGGTCACGCGGATTACGTAAAGAACATGGTAACAGGTGCTGCTCAAATGGACGGTGCTATTTTAGTAGTTGCTGCAACAGATGGTCCAATGCCTCAAACTAGAGAGCATATCTTATTAGGACGTCAGGTTGGTATTCCTAGAATGGTTGTATTCATGAATAAAGTGGATATGGTTGATGATGAAGAATTAATCGAATTAGTAGACATGGAAGTAAGAGAATTACTTTCTTTCTATGAATATGATGGAGATAATGGTCCTGTAGTTGCTGGTTCAGCACTTGGAGCGTTAAATGGTGAGAAAAAATGGGTAGATACAGTTTTAGAATTAATGGAAGCTGTTGATGCATGGATTGAAGAGCCATTAAGAGAGGTTGATAAAGACTTCTTAATGCCAATTGAAGATGTATTCTCTATTACTGGTCGTGGTACTGTTGCTACTGGTAGAATTGAAACAGGTATCGCTAATACAGGTGATGCAGTAGATATTATTGGTATGGGTGCTGAGAAATTAGCTTCTACAATTACTGGTATCGAAATGTTCCGTCAAATCTTAGATAGAGGTGAAGCTGGAGATAATGCAGGTATCTTATTAAGAGGTATTGAAAAAACTCAGATTTCAAGAGGTATGGTAATCTGTAAGCCAGGTTCTGTAACACCACATGCTAAGTTTAAAGCTGAGGTTTATGTACTTAAGAAAGAAGAAGGTGGACGTCACACTCCATTCCATAACAATTACCGTCCACAGTTTTACGTACGTACAACTGATGTAACAGGAAACATTGGGTTACCTGATGGAGTTGAAATGGTTATGCCAGGAGATAACTTAACAATTACTGTTGAATTAATTCAACCAATTGCATTAAACTTAGGTTTACGTTTTGCTATCCGTGAAGGTGGTAGAACAGTAGGTGCAGGTCAAGTAACTGAAATTTTAGACTAATTTATTAGTCAATAAATAAAAGTTTAATTATCAAGGTGTCCCGATTTTATCGGGACGCCTTTATGAATAAAATAAGGATACGGGTTTAGCTCAGTTGGTAGAGCACTAGTCTCCAAAACTAGGTGTCGGGAGTTCGAGCCTCTCAACCCGTGCAAAACAGAATAGAAAGATGAACTTTATACAATATATCAAAGATTCTTTTGAAGAGTTAAATAACCACATGACGTGGATATCTAAAGAGGAAGCACAAAAGACTACAGTTACTGTAGCGGTGTTTACTATTTTATTTGCTGTAGCAGTCGCTGCAATAGATAAGGTTTTTCAAACAGGATTAGATAACTTTTTCAAATTATTTTAAACAAGTAGAACTATGACTGATTCAGTAATGAAGTGGTATGTTGTAAGAGCAATTGGAGGACAAGAAAATAAAGTTCAATCTTATATTGAAACTGAAATTTCTCGTTTAGGTCTTTCAGACTATGTTAGTCAGGTTTTAGTACCAAAAGAAAAAGTAGTTCAGATTAGAAACGGAAAGAAAGTAAATAAAGAACGCGTTTATTTTCCTGGTTATATAATGGTAGAAGCAAATCTATCTGGAGAAGTTCCTCACGTTATAAAATCAATTACAGGAGTTATTGGTTTTTTAGGGGAAACAAAAGGGGGAGAGCCAGTACCAATGCGTAGATCTGAAGTTAATAGGATGCTTGGTAAAGTTGATGAACTTTCTGTACAAGATGAAAATATTGCAATACCTTATACAGTAGGTGAAACTGTAAAAGTTGTAGATGGACCATTTAATGGTTTTGACGGAACAATAGAAAAAGTAAATGAAGAGAAGCGTAAACTTGAAGTAATGGTTAAGATTTTCGGAAGAAAAACCCCATTAGAATTAAGTTATATGCAAGTAGATAAGATATAATTGTTACACAAATATATACCGGTGTTTTTTAAAGCTTCCAATTTTAAAATTCATCACTAAACATTTATTAGAAATGGCAAAAGAAATTAGCAAAGTAGTTAAATTACAAGTAAGGGGAGGCGCAGCGAATCCATCGCCGCCGGTTGGACCCGCTTTAGGTGCTGCTGGTGTTAACATTATGGAGTTCTGTAAGCAGTTTAATGCTAGAACTCAAGACAAACCAGGTAAAGTTTTACCAGTTGTTATTAATGTGTATAAAGACAAATCTTTTGATTTTGTTGTAAAAACACCTCCAGCGGCAGTACAATTACTGGAAGCGGCCAAAGTAAAAAAAGGTTCAGGAGAGCCAAACAGAAAGAAAGTAGCATCTGTTACTTGGGATCAAATTAAAGTAATTGCAGAAGACAAAATGGTAGATTTAAATGCCTTTAAAGTTGAATCAGCAATGAAAATGATCGCAGGTACTGCACGTTCTATGGGATTAACCGTAAAAGGTAATGCACCAGCATAAACTTTATAAAAAATAGTAAAATGGCAAGATTAACAAAAAAGCAAAAAGAAGCATACGCAAAAGTAGACGCTAATCAGTCTTACGATGTAAGTTCTGCTTCCGCTTTAATCAAAGAGATTACTACTGTAAAGTTTGATGCATCTGTAGATTTAGCAATACGTTTAGGAGTAGATCCTCGTAAGGCAAATCAAATGGTACGTGGTGTGGTAACACTACCACATGGTACTGGTAAAGATGTAAAAGTGCTTGCATTAGTAACACCAGATAAAGAAGCTGAAGCAGAAGCTGCAGGAGCTGATTATGTTGGTTTAGATGAATACCTTCAGAAAATTAAAGGAGGTTGGACAGATGTAGACGTTATTATTACCATGCCAAGTGTAATGGGTAAATTAGGTCCTTTAGGTAGAGTTTTAGGTCCTAGAGGTTTAATGCCAAACCCAAAAACAGGTACGGTAACAATGGATGTTGCAAAAGCTGTAAAAGATGTAAAAGCTGGTAAAATTGACTTTAAAGTTGATAAAACTGGTATTGTACATGCAGCTATAGGTAAAGCTTCGTTTGATGCTGATAAAATTGCAGATAATGCAAATGAATTATTACAAACGATATTAAAATTAAAGCCAACAGCTTCAAAAGGAAATTATATTAAAAGCATTTTTATGTCTTCTACTATGAGTCCTAGTGTTGCTATTGATGTAAAAGCATTTTCATAAGGCAGTTAAATAGTAAATTATGACTAGAGAAGAGAAATCACAAGTAATAGAAGATTTAACAGCAAAGTTAGCAGATACTAGTATTGTCTATTTAACAGATATTTCTGGATTAGATGCTGCAACTACATCAAACTTACGTAGAGCTTGTTTTAAAGCAAACGTAGAATTGGCTGTTGTTAAAAACACATTGCTTTCGAAAGCAATGGAAGCTTCAGATAAAGAATTTGGAGAATTACAAGATGTTTTAAAAGGAAATACTTCTTTAATGATTTCTGAAACTGGTAATGGACCAGCGAAAGTAATTAAAGAGTTCAGAAAAAAATCAGACAAACCTTTATTAAAAGGAGCATATGTAGAAGAGTCTGTTTATGTTGGCGATGACCAATTAGACACACTTGTAAACATTAAGTCTAAAGAAGAACTTATTGGAGATATTATTACCTTATTACAATCACCTGCTAAAAATGTTATTTCAGCATTACAGTCTGGTGGTCAAACACTTTCTGGAATTGTAAAAACTTTATCAGAAAGATAATAAAGCACACTAAATAAACTAAATAATAAAAGAATTTTTAAAACAATTAAAATGGCAGATTTAAAAGATTTCGCAGAGCAATTAGTTAACTTAACAGTAAAAGAAGTTAATGATTTAGCTACTATCTTAAAAGATGAGTATGGTATTGAGCCAGCAGCAGCAGCTGTAGCAGTAGCAGGTCCAGCAGCAGGTGGAGCTGATGGTGGAGCTGATGAGCAAACTGAATTTGATGTAATCTTAAAAGCAGCAGGTGGTTCTAAATTAGCTGTTGTAAAATTAGTTAAAGAATTAACTGGTTTAGGATTAAAAGAAGCTAAAGGTATCGTAGATAGCGCACCAGCAGCAGTAAAAGAAGGTGTAACTAAAGATGAGGCAGAAGGTCTTAAAAAATCTTTAGAAGAAGCTGGAGCAGAAGTAGAGCTTAAGTAAGCTACAACTCCCGTTTTTATTTACACACGGGAAAACAATAAAGGTTTAGGTACTAAAAACGTTAGTTTTTAGACCTAGACCATTTTGTGTATATATTCGTTCTTTATTAATTAAGATTTTAATCTAAAATATTTTCTCTTTTGGCGACGAAAAACACTACTGAAAGAATAAACTTTGCATCTTCTCTGTTGGGAACTGATTATCCAGATTTTTTGGATATTCAAGTAAAATCATTTCAAGATTTTTTCCAACTTCAAACTAAAGCAGAAGAGCGAGGTCAAGAAGGTTTATACAAAACCTTTATGGATAATTTTCCAATTACTGATACACGTAATCAATTTGTATTAGAATTTTTAGACTACTTTGTAGATCCACCTAGATATAGCATTCAAGAATGTATTGAAAGAGGATTAACACATAGTGTGCCATTAAAAGCACGTCTAAAATTATACTGTACAGATCCTGAACACGAAGATTTTGAAACCATTGTACAAGACGTTTATTTAGGGACAATTCCTTATATGACAAACTCTGGTACATTTGTTATCAATGGAGCAGAAAGAGTAGTTGTATCTCAACTACACAGATCTCCTGGTGTATTCTTTGGACAATCATTCCACGCAAACGGTACAAAATTATACTCTGCAAGGGTAATTCCTTTTAAAGGATCTTGGATCGAATTTGCAACTGATATCAATCAAGTAATGTATGCTTATATTGATAGAAAGAAAAAATTACCAGTAACAACATTATTCAGAGCCATTGGTTTTGAAAGAGATAAAGATATTCTTGAAATCTTTGATTTAGCTGAAGAAGTAAAAGTTTCTAAATCAGGATTAAAGAAAGTATTAGGTCGTAAACTTGCCGCAAGAGTATTAAAAACTTGGCATGAAGATTTCGTAGATGAAGATACTGGAGAAGTAGTATCTATTGAACGTAACGAAATTGTTTTTGATCGTGATACGATTCTTGAAAAAGAACATATTGATGAAATAATTGAAGCAGGTGCTAAAGCTATCCTTTTACATAAAGAGGATAATTTAATGGCAGATTATGCAATTATTCATAACACATTACAAAAAGATCCTACAAACTCAGAAAAAGAGGCTGTAGAACATATCTATAGACAATTACGTAATGCTGAACCGCCAGATGAGGAAACAGCAAGAGGAATTATTGATAAATTATTCTTCTCAGAACAACGTTATAATTTAGGTGAAGTTGGTCGTTTTAGAATGAACACTAAACTTCAGTTAAATGAACCTATAGATCAAAAGGTATTAACTAAGAATGATATCATTACCATCATTAAGTATTTAATTGAGTTAATCAATTCTAAAGCTGAAGTAGATGATATCGATCACTTATCTAACCGTCGTGTTAGAACAGTTGGTGAGCAATTAGCAGGTCAATTTGGTGTTGGTTTAGCTCGTATGGCTAGAACCATCCGTGAGCGTATGAATGTACGTGATAACGAGGTGTTTACACCAATCGATTTGATTAATGCTAAAACATTATCATCTGTAATTAACTCGTTCTTTGGAACCAATCAGTTATCTCAGTTTATGGATCAAACAAATCCATTAGCAGAGATTACACATAAGCGTCGTTTATCGGCACTTGGACCTGGAGGTTTATCAAGAGAAAGAGCAGGATTTGAGGTTCGTGATGTTCACTATACACATTACGGTCGTTTATGTCCAATTGAAACTCCAGAGGGACCAAATATTGGTTTAATTTCTTCTTTAGCAGTTTTTGCTAAAGTGAATAACCTTGGATTTATTGAAACACCATATAAGAAGGTAGAAGCAGGAAAAGTATTGGATCAAGATCCAATTTACTTAAGTGCTGAAGAAGAGGAAGGTATGAAAATTGCCCAATCTAATTTAGATGTAGATAAAGATGGTAAGTTTACTGCTGAAAGAGTTATTGCTCGTGAAGAGGGTGATTTTCCAGTAGAAACTCCAGAAGTAATTAATTATATGGACGTTGCTCCAAATCAAATCGCTTCTATTTCTGCATCGTTAATTCCTTTCTTAGAACATGATGATGCAAACCGTGCATTGATGGGGTCAAATATGATGCGTCAAGCGGTACCTTTATTACGTCCAGAATCTCCAATTGTTGGTACAGGTTTAGAACGTAGAGTTGCAAAAGATTCTAGAATCTTAATAAATGCAGAAGGAAACGGGGTTGTACAATATGTAGATGCAAATATTATTACAATTAAGTATGATAGAACTGATGAGGAAAAACTAGTTAGTTTTGAATCTGATGAAAGATCATATAACTTAATTAAATTTAGAAAAACCAATCAAGGTACTTCTATTAACTTAAAACCAATTATACAAAAAGGTGATCGAGTTAAAGAAGGTCAAGTACTTTGTGAGGGATATGCAACTCAAAAAGGAGAATTAGCTTTAGGAAGAAATATGAAAGTAGCCTTTATGCCTTGGAAAGGGTATAACTTTGAGGATGCAATTGTAATTTCTGAAAAAGTAGTAAGAGAAGATATCTTTACTTCAATTCATATTGATGAGTATTCTTTAGATGTTCGTGATACTAAATTAGGAACAGAAGAATTAACAAATGATATTCCTAATGTTTCTGAAGAGGCTACAAAAGACTTGGATGAAAATGGAATGATTAGAATTGGAGCAGAAGTTAATCCTGGTGATATCTTAATTGGTAAGATTACACCAAAAGGAGAATCTGATCCAACTCCAGAAGAAAAATTATTACGTGCTATTTTTGGTGATAAAGCCGGTGATGTAAAAGATGCATCATTAAAAGCTTCCCCATCATTAAGAGGTGTAGTAATTGATAAAAAGTTATTTAGAAGAGCTGTAAAAGATAAGCAAAAAAGAGCAAGAGATAAAGAGTCTATTGTTGCTTTAGAAGGATCTTTTGTATCTAAGTTTGAAGATTTAAAAGACATATTAGTAGATAAACTTTTCAAGATTGTATCTGGAAAAACATCTCAAGGTGTATTTAATGATTTAGGCGAAGAAGTTTTACCAAAAGGTAAAAAGTATACCTTAAAAATGTTAAATGCTGTTGAAGATTATGCACATTTAACGGGAGGTAACTGGACTACTGATAAAGTAATGAATGCTTTAGTAAGTGAATTAATTCACAACTATAAAATTAAAGTAAACGATTTACAAGGTAATTTACGTCGTGAGAAATTTACTATTTCTGTAGGTGATGAATTACCAGCAGGAATCTTAAAACTAGCTAAAGTTTATATCGCTAAAAAACGTAAGTTAAAAGTAGGTGATAAAATGGCAGGTCGTCACGGAAATAAAGGTATTGTTGCTCGTATTGTTAGAGCAGAAGATATGCCTTTCTTAGAAGACGGAACTCCAGTAGATATCGTATTAAATCCATTAGGTGTACCATCGCGTATGAATATTGGTCAGATTTATGAAACTGTTCTTGGATGGGCAGGTCAGAAATTAGACAAGAAATATGCAACACCAATATTTGATGGAGCTTCTTTAGATGAGATTAATTCTTATACAGATGAAGCTGGTGTACCAAGATTTGGTCACACGTATTTATATGATGGAGGAACAGGAAAACGATTTGATCAACCAGCAACAGTTGGTGTAATTTATATGATTAAGTTAGGACACATGATTGAAGATAAAATGCACGCGCGTTCTATTGGTCCTTATTCATTAATTACACAACAACCATTAGGTGGTAAAGCACAATTTGGTGGTCAGCGTTTTGGAGAGATGGAAGTTTGGGCACTTGAGGCATATGGAGCATCAAGTATCTTACGTGAAATCTTAACTGTAAAATCTGATGATGTAATGGGTAGAGCTAAAACATACGAAAGTATTGTTAAAGGTGAGTCTATGCCAGAACCAGGTTTACCAGAATCATTTAACGTATTAATGCACGAACTGAAAGGTTTAGGTTTAGACGTTAGATTAGAGGAATAATAATTTGGCAGGAAAGTTTTTGCTTTCCTGCTTTTATAATATTTTCTGCTTAAAGCAGATCTTTTTACAATTTTAATTCGAATCCATTACCATGGCAAGAAAAAACGATAAGTACACTGTAAAAAAGTTTAATAAAATTTCAATTGGTTTATCATCACCAGAAGCTATTTTAGAGATTTCTAAAGGTGAAGTTTTAAAACCAGAAACAATAAATTACCGTACACATAAACCAGAAAGAGATGGTTTATTCTGTGAGCGTATTTTTGGTCCTATTAAGGATTACGAATGTGCATGTGGTAAATACAAAAGAATTCGTTATAAAGGAATTGTTTGTGACCGTTGTGGTGTTGAAGTTACTGAGAAAAAAGTACGTAGAGACCGAGTAGGACACATCAATTTAGTAGTACCAGTAGCACATATTTGGTACTTTAGATCATTACCTAACAAAATGGGATACCTTTTAGGTTTACCATCTAAAAAGTTAGATATGATTATTTACTACGAACGTTATGTAGTAATTCAACCAGGTATTGCAACTAATGCTGAAGGAGAACCATTACAAAAAATGGATTTCTTAACGGAAGAAGAATACTTAGATATTCAAGAAGCATTACCACAAGAAAATTTATATTTAGAAGATTCAGACCCAAATAAGTTTATCGCTAAGATGGGGGCAGAGTGTTTAATTGATTTATTAGCTCGTATCGATTTAGAAGAGTTATCATATACATTAAGACACAAAGCAAATACAGAAACTTCTAAACAACGTAAAACTGAGGCATTAAAGCGTTTAAATGTTGTTGAAGCATTTAGAGATTCTCAAAAGAATAGAGAGAATAATCCAGAATGGATGATCATGAAAGTGGTTCCAGTAATTCCACCAGAATTACGTCCATTAGTACCATTAGATGGTGGTCGTTTTGCAACGTCAGATTTAAATGATTTATATAGAAGAGTTATTATTAGAAACAATCGTTTAAAAAGATTGGTTGAAATAAAAGCTCCAGAAGTTATTTTACGTAATGAAAAACGTATGTTACAAGAATCAGTAGATTCATTATTTGATAACACACGTAAATCATCAGCAGTAAAAACTGAATCTAACAGACCTTTAAAATCTTTATCAGATTCATTAAAAGGTAAACAAGGGCGTTTCCGTCAGAATTTATTAGGAAAGCGTGTTGATTATTCTGCACGTTCTGTAATTGTTGTTGGACCAGAATTAAAACTATCAGAATGTGGTATCCCAAAAGATATGGCAGCTGAACTTTACAAGCCTTTTGTAATTAGAAAATTAATTGAAAGAGGAATTGTAAAAACAGTTAAATCTGCTAAGAAAATAATAGATAGAAAAGAACCAGTTGTTTGGGATATTTTAGAAAATGTAATTAAAGGGCATCCAGTATTACTGAATCGTGCTCCTACATTACACAGATTAGGTATTCAAGCTTTTCAACCAAAATTAATTGAAGGAAAAGCAATACAATTACATCCATTAGTTTGTACGGCATTTAACGCCGATTTTGATGGAGATCAAATGGCAGTTCACTTACCATTAGGACCAGAAGCTATTTTAGAAGCACAATTATTAATGTTAGCTTCTCATAATATCTTAAACCCTGCAAATGGAGCTCCTGTTACTGTACCTTCTCAGGATATGGTACTTGGTTTATATTATATGACCAAAGAGCGTAAGTCTACTAAAAAAGTTCCAATTTTAGGAGAAGGATTAACATTCTATTCTCCAGAAGAAGTAACAATTGCTTTTAACGAAGAAAGAGTAGAATTAAATGCGGGTATTAAAGTTAGAACGCAAGATCTAGATGAGAACGGAGAACAAGTAACTAAAATAATAGAAACTACTGTTGGTAGAGTTTTATTTAATGAAGTTGTACCTCCTGCCGCTGGATATATTAATGAAGTTTTAACGAAGAAAAACTTACGTGGAATTATTGGTGGTATTTTAAAAGTAACTGATATTCCAACGGTAGGTGCATTTTTAGATGAAATCAAAAATATGGGATATAAATTTGCCTTCCAAGGTGGTTTATCATTCTCATTAGGAGATATCATTATTCCAAAGGAAAAACAATCTATGATTGACGAAGCCAACAAAGAGGTGGATGTAATTGTAGGAAACTATAATATGGGTATGTTAACGCAAAAAGAGCGTTACAATCAGGTAATTGATGTTTGGGGATCAACCAACAATAGATTAACTGAATTATCTATGAAAAATTTACGTGAAGACCAACAAGGATTTAACTCAGTATATATGATGTTAGATTCTGGAGCTAGGGGATCTAAAGAACAGATTCGTCAGTTAACAGGTATGCGTGGATTAATGGCAAAACCTAAAAAATCTACTGCAGGTGGTGGAGAGATTATTGAGAATCCAATTCTTTCTAACTTTAAGGAAGGATTATCAATTCTTGAATACTTTATCTCAACGCACGGTGCGCGTAAAGGATTAGCAGATACGGCATTAAAAACAGCCGATGCAGGTTACTTAACACGTAGACTAGTAGATGTTTCTCAAGATGTAATCGTAAACGAAGAAGATTGTGGTACATTAAGAGGATTAGAAGTTACTCCATTAAAGAAAAATGATGAGATTGTAGAATCTTTATATGATAGAATTGAAGGACGTGTTGCATTACATGATGTATATGCACCTTCATCTGAAGATCTTTTAGTTGCTGCAGGTCAAACAATTGTACCAGAATTAGCTGGTATTATTGAAGCTGCTGGTGTAGATAGAGTAGAAGTACGCTCTGCATTAACTTGTGAGTCTCAAAGAGGAATTTGTGCACAATGTTACGGTCAAAGTTTATCAACAAGAAAAAAAGTTCAAATTGGTGAAACTGTTGGTGTAATTGCTGCGCAATCTATTGGAGAGCCTGGAACACAGTTAACATTAAGAACATTCCACGTTGGTGGGGTTGCAGGAAATATTTCGGAAGAAAATAAATTGATTGCTAAGTTTGAAGGTAAAGTTTCTATTGATGATTTGCGTACTGTAAAAGGTAAAGATAATGATGGAAACGAAGTTGATATTGTAATTTCTAGAACAGCAGAAATTAAAATTAAAGACAAGAAAACTGATATAACACAGAGTACAAATATTATTCCTTACGGTTCTTACATTTTTGAAAAAGGTAGAAAATCGATTAAAAAAGGAGATGTTATCTGTCAGTGGGATCCATTTAACGGTGTAATTGTTTCTGAATTTGCAGGAAAAGTGAAGTTTGATAATCTTGAGCAAGGTATGAACTACTCTGTAGAGATTGATGAACAAACAGGTTTCCAAGAGAAGGTAATGACAGATTCTAAGAATAAGAAAATTATCGCTTCTTTAATTATTGAAGATAAAGATGGTAATGCTTTACGTTCTTATAGTTTACCAGTAGGTGCACACTTAATGGTAAGTGACGGAGATAAAGTAGAATCTGGACATACACTTGTTAAAATACCAAGAAAATCTGGTAAAGCAGGAGATATTACAGGAGGTTTACCTCGTGTAACAGAATTATTTGAAGCACGTAATCCTTCTAACCCTTCTGTTGTTTCAGAAATTGATGGTGTTGTTTCTTTTGGTAAAATAAAGCGTGGTAATAGAGAGATTATTGTTGAATCTAAAACTGGAGAAATTAGTAAGTATTTAGTAAAACTTTCTAATCAGATTTTAGTTCAAGAAAATGACTTTATTAAAGCAGGTATGCCATTATCAGATGGAGCTACAACTCCAGCAGATATTTTAAGAATTAAAGGCCCATCTGCGGTTCAAGAATATTTAGTAAACGAAATTCAAGAAGTATATAGACTACAAGGTGTAAAGATTAATGATAAGCACTTTGAGGTTGTTGTACGTCAAATGATGCGTAAAGTTAAGATTATTGATTCTGGAGATACATTATTCTTAGAGAATCAATTAATTCATAAAAATGACTTTATTCTTCAAAATGATGCTATCTACGGAATGAAAGTAGTTGAAGAAGTTGGAGATTCTGAAAACTTAAAAGCGGGTCAGATTATTTCTGCACGTCAGTTAAGAGATGAAAATTCAATTTTACGTAGAAACGATAATGCATTAGTAACCGCTAGAGATGCGAAGCCTGCAACAGCAGAACAAGTATTACAAGGTATTACTAGAGCATCGTTACAAACTAAATCGTTTATTTCTGCGGCATCGTTCCAGGAAACTACTAAAGTATTAAATGAAGCTGCCGTTAACGGTAAGATAGATACTTTAGAAGGATTGAAAGAGAATGTAATTGTTGGTAAGAAAATACCAGCAGGTACAGGAATGAGGTCTTATGATCAAATAATTGTTGGTCCTAAAGAAGAGATAGAAAAAAGTTTTTAAATAAACGTTTAATCGTTAAAAAGTTTAAAAGTTGAATTGTTTGCTGTAACTTAATTACACTATTCAATTCAACTTTTTATTTTTGTACTTTTCAACAGTTATACAACTTAACGTTACAAATTATGGAAGAAAATCAAAATAACGATGGTCAGTTAAATATTGAATTAGACCAAGAAATTGCTGAAGGAACATATTCTAACCTTGCAATTATAAATCATTCTGTATCAGAGTTTATTGTAGATTTTATAAATATTATGCCAGGTATTCCAAAGGCAAAAGTAAAATCTAGAATTATATTAACACCACAGCATGCTAAAAGACTTACAAAGGCTTTAGCAGATAATGTTAGAAAGTTTGAAGAAGCACATGGTGAAATAAAAGATTATGAGCAACCACCAATTCCAATGAATTTTGGACCTACTGGTCAAGCATAAAATAAAAAAACCGAAACTAACTAGTTTCGGTTTTTTTTATGATTTCTTTAAGGTTTCGCTAACGTTGTTGTATATGGTTTGTTGCGAATTTAAAGCAACTAATTTAGTAAATACTTACCAGCCAAGAAAGTCTGTGAGGACTTTCGTTAGTAGACAAGAAGCCAGTAATAAATTATATAAGGTTTTTGTGTATAATGTATTTTTGGTTATTATTTCATTTTCGTAATTCGACAATCTGATTAAATAATAGGAAATATACTTAATTTCTTTTTCTTCAATTGTTCATTTTACTATAAATTTAATTTTCTACTTTTTTTAAGTAAAAAAACATTTAATATTAGTTTTTATAATTTTTGATGTAAAAATTAAGTGTGTCTAACAATTTTTCTCCTTTTAAATCTTTAGCTACAATTTTTCCTTTTCTATCGATTAAAAAAGTAGTTGGATACTTTATTATATTATACTTTTCTTTTAAATTTTTAGAATCACTTTCCAAAAATTGAGGGTAGATTAGATTAAATGATTTAACTTTTTCTTTAGTGTCATGAACTGCAATTCCTAAAAACTCAATATCACTTCTGGAAGTTTCTTCGTAAGCATATTCTATAGTTGGAATTTCCATTAAACATGGAGCACACCAAGTTCCCCAAAAATCGATATAGATGAATTTACCTCTGTAGTTTAATATTGAAATAGAATCTTTAGAATTCATTTTTTTAATCTTAAAAGGAATAGCTTTAAAACCTACGTTTGTAGAAAAAAGTTCTTTATCTCTTGGAATTCGTTCTAAAATTAATGTTTTGGTATTAATGTTTACACCAAGATTTTTATACATAAAATCATCAATTTTCACTATTTCATGTATATTAATTTCTTCTTTTTTATTCTCAATCATAAATACAGATTTTTCATCAAAAGTTACATTTGAAAAACCATGACTTACCTGTATTTTTCTATTTAAAAATGAAGTTTCAAAAATTTGGGGAAACCCATACATTAAATCTTTATTTGAATTTAACAAAACTAGAACTTTTACTTTTTCTTTTAAAATTCCATTATTCGTGCTCAATTGATAATCTACAAAAGGTGATTTTTTTGCGCTAATTGAATAGTTAAAATTATCACTAACTTTTAATGGAATTCTGATTTCTTCATCTGAGAAGTCTTTATTGTTATTCGTATCTAAAATATATTCAACTTCTCCATTTTTATTTTCTCTAAAAATAATATTAACATAGCTATTAATTGATTTTTTGGAAAGTTTTCTTTGGTTCGGATTTTTTATCCACGTTTTATATTTATCATTAAATTTTGATTCGTCTAAATTTTTCTTGATAAAGTCTTGATAAACTACTTGAAATGCGTCAATCCAAATTCGCTTAATATAAAACTCTTTCCAATCTTTTGGAATTCCTTTACTTTCTTTTTCTGCTTTTTCTGAAGAACTCTTAAGCAGCATGGAAAAAGACTTTTTAAAAGAACCAAAATTATTAACTTCTCTTAGTTTTAAATGAATTATATTAGTTTCTTCTTTTTTCGAAGTACAATAAAAAAAAATAATAGTAAGAAAAGTAAGAAATATTTTTTTCATATTAATATTATTTAGCAATTTGTAAAAATTATTCAAATTAATATTTCTTTCTCACTGTTACATTATACACAACTTTACGAATATGCATCGTTTCAATACTGAAACCAGTTCAGCACATGTGATTTATATTCGGAGTTAGCGAAGTTATCAGAAAATAAGTTTAGAAACAAACTAAATTTTATAACGAATCCAGTACACGTTTAGCTTGTACAATATGTCTTTGATTATGATAGATAACAAATCTAAAAGTATCACCTAATCTAAAGGTTAAAAGTGGTAAGGTAATTTTTGTTTTATTCTTAGTTAGGTTTTTATCTTTTGCTATTTCTAATAAATCTAGTAACTCTTCTTGATAGGTAATAAAAGTAGTCAATACTTTTTTAGTGTCTAATTTAGAATGAATAGGGTTTTTACTTTTAAAGGTTTTCATCGTTTTCATTCCTTCTTTTGGTAACATATCTAAAGCAAATTTATTTCCTAAAAAACCGCTTTTAAAATTAGGTTCAGAAACCTTAGTTGAATTATTTAAACACTTGTTTATTTCTGTATTATAAAAGACAGCATATAAGTTTAAATGTTCTATGCACTCTATAACAGACCACGATTCTGGATTTATCTTATTTTGTAGTTTATCGTCTGTTACTGTTAGAAATAATTTAGCTTCTTCTATGTGAGAGGAAACTAATGCGTTTAATTCAGATAATAATTGATTGCTATTTATAATCATCACGTTGTTTTTTACAAAGTTGATATATTATAAGCTTTTAAAAGTTGATTCTAATCAAGATTTTTTAAAATTCTAGACAAAGTTTCTGGGGTCATTCTTAAATAGGAAGCAATATATTTCTGTGGAATTTCTTGAAATACTTGCGGACTTCTTTTAAACACACGTTCAAATCTTTTTTGAGGTGAATAGGTAATTAAATCAACCTCACGTTCTATTTGTTGATACACAAAACTCTCCAATAATTTTTTCCAAGCATCTTCATTTTCTTTACTTGAATTAATTACTTCTAAATAGGTTTTTTTAGAAATTACTTTTAACGTACACTTTTTTAATGCTTGAATATAAAATGAAGTTGGTTTATCAGTAAGAAATGAATCTAAAGCGGTAATAATTGAGTTTTGATACCCAAAACGTATGGTATGTTCTTCAATTTCATCTTCAATAAAAACACGTAAACTACCTTCCACAACTAAATATAGATTGGTGCTTACTGAATTTTTAGAAACTAGAAAATCGTTTCTTTTTAATGTGATTGTATCTTCCCAATGACTCTCTAATTTCTGAATGATTAGTTCTAAAGAGTTCATAATTTATTTTAAATTCTTCGTGTTTTATCAAGTAACCAAAAATCAGCTAAAACCAATGCAGTTAAAGCTTCTATAATAGGTACGGCTCTTGGTACAACACAAGGGTCATGTCGTCCTTTTCCTTGAATTTCGGTTAGTTCTCCTTCAGAATTTATGGTCTGTTGATTTTGCATAATGGTTGCAACAGGTTTAAAAGCAACTCTAAAATAAACATCCATTCCGTTACTTACACCACCTTGAATTCCGCCAGATAAATTAGACTGAGTTGTGCCATCAGCATTAAAAATATCATTATGCTCAGAGCCTTTCATTTTTGCGCCGCAAAATCCACTTCCAAATTCAAAACCCTTTACAGCATTAATAGAAAGCATTGCTTTTCCTAATTCTGCATGTAATTTTCTAAAAATAGGTTCGCCTAAGCCAACAGGCATATTTTGAGCAACACACGTTATAGTCCCTCCAATAGTTTCCCCCGCTTTTCTTATTTCTTTGATTTTAGAAATCATTTTTTCTGCGGATGTTTCATCTGGACAACGAACATCATTAGATTCTGTTTTAGAAAAATCAAGATCTTGGTACGGTTTTTCTAAAAATATTTCTCCAACGGAAGAGGTAAAGGCATTAATATTAATATGTGCAACTAGTTGTTTGGCTAAAGCGCCAGCAACAACCCAGTTTGCAGTTTCACGTGCAGAAGTTCTTCCGCCACCTCTATGATCTCTTACACCATATTTTTTATCGTAGGTGTAATCTGCATGCGAAGGTCTATAAACATTTGTATTATGATTGTAATCTTTACTTTTCTGATTGGTATTTTTTATCACAAAACCAATAGAAGCTCCTGTAGTTTTTCCTTCAAAAATACCCGATAAAAATTCTACAGTATCTGGTTCTTTACGTTGTGTAACAATTTTAGACTGACCTGGTTTACGTCTATCTAACTCTTTTTGAATAGCTTCAAAATCTACAGTTAAACCAGCAGGAAATCCATCAATAACACCGCCAATTGCGATACCGTGAGATTCTCCATACGTAGTAAGTTTTAAAATATTTCCAAAGGAATTGAACATAAAAGTAAATTAAGCTACAAAGTTACTTTATTAAGATAAAAGTTACAATTTATAATAGGTAAAAGATATTTATGGGGAGGTGAAATTTTTATTTTAAAAAACATGAAAAACCTTTTGCATAAAGAAAAAGCTTTTTATATTTGCCACCGCTAAAGGAGAGTTGGCAGAGTGGTCGAATGCGGCAGTCTTGAAAACTGTTGACTGTAACAGGTCCAGGGGTTCGAATCCCTTACTCTCCGCAAAACCTCACAACATTGTTGTGAGGTTTTTTGTTTTCATAACATTTAACAAGAAATTAAGGTGTCCAATAAAAATTAATTTTCAAGGGTTGATTATTACTTTTGAAGTGACTATTTTTGTATTTTAGTGTCAAATATCTAGTAGATATTTTATTAATAAATAGATCTTATTATTTTCCCATATGAAGAAAACGCCATCCTACCTTCTGTTTTTCTTACTTGTTTTTTTATGTACGCAGAATATTTTTGCACAACTTGATAATCTACACTATTTACCGCCTTTAAAGCAAGTTACCCATGGTAATAAAAATAATCCACCAGCGATAAAACAACAATCGTTGTATTTATCTACTCCTGTACCACTTGCAGAAAAATTTTCTGTACGTGTTTATAAAGGGAATACCTTATTAACAACACTAAACGATTTATCTAAAGGAAACTCAATTAAGTATGATTTACCTAATGGAGATAATGATATTTCTCTTGTTTCAAATGCTAAAACTGGAGTGGTTATTACTGAAGCAGGATTACGTTTAGAATCTATTAATGGAGAAAAATTTTATGTTAACTATCGAGGTAGGTCAGGTGCGCAAGCAGGTTCGTTAACATCTAAAGGAGCAAGAGCTTTAGGGACAGATTTTAGATGGGGAGGTATACCAAATAGAGCAAACAATGCAAATTTAACCACTAGTTTAGGAATGATGGCAACAGAAGACGGAACTGTTGTGCAAGTATTTGGCTATGATTCAGGATGCCAATTTAGATTTGGAGGAGGAGCAACGAATCCTTTAGGATTTACTATAGTTGGAGGTTACATTACTGATGATGCTTTAACAATACCTTTAAATAAAGGAGAATCATTTGTTTTAGAAGCTCCTAAAAATAGAACAACCTCGAATATTGATGGATGGTTAGGAGCAAGTGTCACTTCTAATAAGCCTATCGTTATAAGTAATGGAGGTTTAAATGTTGGTATAAGAACTACTTCTGCTAGTAGAGATGTAGGTATAGATCAACCAGTGGCAACAAATGCTTTGGGTAGAGAATATGTTTTTGTAAGAGGAAATGGTTCGAACGAGACAGAATTTCCAATTATTGTTGGTACTCAAAATGGAACAAATGTCTATGCAGGTGGTAATTTCGTTGGTACTGTAAATAATGGAGGTTATTTAGAAATTCCTGGCACCTTTTATTCAAGTGCTACAGCAGGTGCAAATATGTATGTTACTACATCAAAAGATGCATATGCATATCAATGTTTACAAGGGAAATCTGGAAATAGTATTCAGACAATTGGAATGAACTTTATTGCCCCCGTAAATTGTTTATTACCAGATAAATTAGATGAAGTTGGAGCTATAAATAATATTGCAGGTTTAACTAATAACGTAGAAGCCGCATTAACAATTATTGCATCTACTTCTACACCAAATGCAAATATTGTTGTTAGACAAAATGGTGTTGCAGTTTCTTTACCAGCTCCTGTACTAGCGCAAGGAACAAGTGATTGGAAAACATTTTTTGTGAATAATTTGTCAGGCGATGTAGATGTTCAATCAACTGGACCTATTGCTGTTGGTACTTTTATGACTGATCAAAATAATGCAGGATTAGCAGGGTATTTTTCTGGATTTGACACAGTACCAGTTGTAGAAGTAGAACTTACTGGTGGTGGATGTTTTCCAGGTTCAGATCTAGAAGAGACAACAGGTAATTTTGACGCATATCAATGGTATTATAATAATAGTCCTGTTTTAGGAGCCAATAATTCTACATTGGTACCTTTTGGATTAGGAGATTATTATGTAGAAGTTACTAAAGGTACTTGTTCTTATAATTCTGCCGTAGTTTCAGTATATAATTGTGATCCTGATATTGTGGTTAAGAAAACTGCAGATACAAATGGAATTCTTGAAGGAGAAGATGTAACATTTACTGTAACGGTTCAAAGTTTAGGGTTACAACCTGTAACTAACTTAGTAATTAATGATGCTTTTCCTGCCGGGCTAAACATAGGAGCAGTTACACCAAGTACTGGTACTTGGACACAACCTAATTGGTCTATAGGAACAATGAATGCTGGTGAAATACACACATTAACATTAGTAGGTTCAGCTCCTGCTGGAAGTACAGGTGGAGATGTAACCAATATTGTTTCCAACACTCAAGATCAGACAGAAACAACAAATCAAACACCAGACGATTTTTCTGAAGATGTTACCATATTTACAGGTGGTATTACCATTGATAAAAGTTTTGTTTTAAATGATGGAGGAGATGGAGTTCAAGCTGGTGATACGGTCGATTTTACTTTTACTGTAAAAAATACAGGAGGTACATTTTTAAAAGATATTATTGTAGATGATCCTAAATTAGGTGGGGCAATTTCTGGACCTGCAAGTGGAGATGGTGATTCAGATGGAAATTTAGATCAGACTGAAACTTGGATTTATACAAAACAATATACTATTACTACTGCAGATGTAATTGCAGAAAAATTAGAAAATATTGCAACTGTAGATAGTAAAACACCAACAAATATTTCTAAAAACGCAATCTCTAATAAAGTAGAAATTAATTTTGAACTGGCAGATTTATCTATCAGTAAAACTCCAAGTAACACTGCGCCAAGATTGGGAGATGAATTAACATTTACTATTAGAGTTATAAACTCTAGTGATGATAATGCAACGGGAGTTGCTATAGAAGATGTATTGCCAATTGGGTATACTTATGTAGCAGGTTCTGCAACAAATAGTGGATCACATACTTCAAGTAAAATTACTTGGTCTGGGCAAACAATTTTTGCAAATACAAGTAAAACATTCACCTATAAAGTTACGGTGAATCCACCTACTGTATTACCGAATTATCCAGCAAACGAATATGAAAATACAGTTCAAATTACTGCGTCAGATATAGGTGATCCAGACAGTATACCAAATAATAATATTGGAATAGAAGACGATCAAGCGAAAGTAGTATTGCCAGTTGAAGCAGATTATGATAAAGATGGAGTAAATGATTCTAAAGATTTAGATAATGATAATGACGGAATTTTAGATTCAGTTGAAGATGCGAATACTGATGGAGATAATAATCCAAAAACAAACCCTACAGATACAGATAATGATGGAACACCAGATTATTTAGATACAGATTCTGATGGAGATGGATGTTTAGATGCAATTGAAGCAAATGGAAACTTTACATCTGCAGAGATAACATCTTCTTCGAATTTAGCAGATGAAGATGAAGGTAGTGTTGGAGCAGATGGTGTACCAACTAACACAGGTAGTCCACAAGCTACAACAACTGGAGTTACTATCGCAGATGCAATGATGATTGATACGCAACCTATAGACGTATCAATTTGTACTGCCACATCTACAACCTTTACTGTAGCAGCTTCAGGTACAAGAATTACTGATTATTCAGTTACTCCAAATACAACAATTGCTGTGCCTACAACAGATATTAGATATCAATGGCAAGTAAGTTCGGATGCTGGGGGTACTTACACAAATTTATCTGATGGAGGAATATATACAGGGACTTCAACAGTTACATTAATGTTAACAAATGCTGTAAACACTTTAAATAACAATAGATATAAAGTTTTAGTTACTAGTATTAATAATAGTTGTGCCTTAGAATCATCAGAAGCAACACTTACATTTAAAGCAACACCTAATCCACCAACTATAATAGATCCACAAGAGTTTTGTGGTCCTTCTACGGTAAGTGATTTAACAGCAAGTATAGGTTCAGGTGAGGAGTTGGTATGGTATGATGCAGCAACAGGAGGTAACTTACTAGCAGATACAACAGCACTAGCCTCAGGTGATTATTATGCGGCAAGTAGGGACTTAACTACAGGCTGTGTGAGTCCAACGACCAAAGCAACGGTTATTGTAAAACCTGTCCCATCAATCAATCAAGGTACAGTGACTCAGATAAGCACCTGTGGTGGAAGTGATGGAAGTATTGCGTTGACAAACTTAACAGCCAATACAGCCTATTCAGTTACCTATAATAAAGATTCTAACCCAACAAGTTTAACCAATGCATTAACAGATGGTTCAGGTAATTTACTGATTAGTAGTTTACCACCAGGTACCTATACAGATATCCAAGTTACATTAAATGGCTGTGTATCTAATACGCTTTCAGGCCCTATAGTTTTAGCAGAACCAACACCAGCAGCTATTGCTTTTAGTGTAAAGACCGATCCAACAACCTGTGGAGGAAGTGATGGAACGATCGTTATCTCAGGATTAGAAAATTCAGCCTCTTACTCGGTAAGTTACGAGAAAGACGGAACACCGACTAGTCCAACGATAACCAGTAGTGGAACAGGAACAATCAGTCTTACCGGATTACCATCAGGAAGTTATACAAATATCAGTGTTACCAAAGACAACTGTACAAGTAATATCCTAAGTACAGCAATTGTGCTAATGGATCCAACAGCACCCAATTTAGGATTATCTAAGGTAAATGATCCAGTAACTTGTACCGGACAAGGAAGTTTAGAATTTATCGGATTAGGGAATACTCAAAATTATACATTTAGTTATATACTAGGAGGAACAAATTTTAATCTTTCATTAACCAGTGATGCTAGTGGAACGTTAGTAGTTCCTAATTTAGATCCAGGTACGTATGAGAATATGAGTGTAACCATTGCAGGTTGTACTTCAAATACAGTTGCAAGAGCAGTAATTAGCCCACCGGTTATTAGTTTAGGAATGGTCACCAATCCAACCCAATGTACAGGCACAGGAACGATTGAGTTAGAAGACTTAGTAAGTAATACAGGGTATACATTAAGTTATATTTTAAATGGAGCATCGAGTGCAACGACAAAATCAGTAACCTCAAACAATTCAGGTGTTATAACAATAACCGATTTAGGAGCAGGAACCTATACAGATATTAAAGTAATTGATGGCAATAATTGTTCTTCAAATAGTATTGCAAGTGTTCAAATAACCACACCAGCAGTACCCAATTTATTATTAGGTACGGTAACGAATCCAGATAGTTGTGTGACTAATAGTGGAAGTATTCAATTAACAGGATTAAATACCAATACTTCCTATGAAGTGGTATATACCTTAGATGGATCTGCAACACCAGTAACACAAACATTAGGAACCAATAGTTCAAGTGAAATTGTATTATCAAACTTATCAGCAGGCGCATATACCGATATTAAAGTAACCGAGGTATCAACAAATTGTGAGAGTACAAGTGTTAGTGCAACTCTAACGGTACCACCAAGTCCAAGCGCACCAACTGTAATAGATCCACAAGAGTTTTGTGGTCCTTCTACGGTGAATGATCTAACAGCAAGTATAGGTTCAGGTGAGGAGTTGGTATGGTATGATGCAGCAACAGGAGGTAACTTACTAGCAGACACAACAGCACTAGCCTCAGGTGATTATTATGCGGCAAGTAGGGACTTAACTACAGGCTGTGTGAGTCCAACGACCAAAGCAACGGTTATTGTAAAACCTGTCCCATCAATCAATCAAGGTACAGTGACTCAGATAAGCACCTGTGGTGGAAGTGATGGAAGTATTGCGTTGACAAACTTAACAGCCAATACAGCCTATTCAGTTACCTATAATAAAGATTCTAACCCAACAAGTTTAACCAATGCATTAACAGATGGTTCAGGTAATTTACTGATTAGTAGTTTACCACCAGGTACCTATACAGATATCCAAGTTACATTAAATGGCTGTGTATCTAATACGCTTTCAGGCCCTATAGTTTTAGCAGAACCAACACCAGCAGCTATTGCTTTTAGTGTAAAGACCGATCCAACAACCTGTGGAGGAAGTGATGGAACGATCGTTATCTCAGGATTAGAAAATTCAGCCTCTTACTCGGTAAGTTACGAGAAAGACGGAACACCGACTAGTCCAACGATAACCAGTAGTGGAACAGGAACAATCAGTCTTACCGGATTACCATCAGGAAGTTATACAAATATCAGTGTTACCAAAGACAACTGTACAAGTAATATCCTAAGTACAGCAATTGTGCTAATGGATCCAACAGCACCCAATTTAGGATTATCTAAGGTAAATGATCCAGTAACTTGTACCGGACAAGGAAGTTTAGAATTTATCGGATTAGGGAATACTCAAAATTATACATTTAGTTATACACTAGGAGGAACAAATTTTAATCTTTCATTAACCAGTGATGCTAGTGGAACGTTAGTAGTTCCTAATTTAGATCCAGGTACGTATGAGAATATGAGTGTAACCATTGCAGGTTGTACTTCAAATACAGTTGCAAGAGCAGTAATTAGCCCACCGGTTATTAGTTTAGGAATGGTCACCAATCCAACCCAATGTACAGGCACAGGAACGATTGAGTTAGAAGACTTAGTAAGTAATACAGGGTATACATTAAGTTATATTTTAAATGGAGCATCGAGTGCAACGACAAAATCAGTAACCTCAAACAATTCAGGTGTTATAACAATAACCGATTTAGGAGCAGGAACCTATACAGATATTAAAGTAATTGATGGCAATAATTGTTCTTCAAATAGTATTGCAAGTGTTCAAATAACCACACCAGCAGTACCCAATTTATTATTAGGTACGGTAACGAATCCAGATAGTTGTGTGACTAATAGTGGAAGTATTCAATTAACAGGATTAAATACCAATACTTCCTATGAAGTGGTATATACCTTAGATGGATCTGCAACACCAGTAACACAAACATTAGGAACCAATAGTTCAAGTGAAATTGTATTATCAAACTTATCAGCAGGCGCATATACCGATATTAAAGTAACCGAGGTATCAACAAATTGTGAGAGTACAAGTGTTAGTGCAACTCTAACGGTACCACCAAGTCCAAGCGCACCAACTGTAATAGATCCACAAGAGTTTTGTGGTCCTTCTACGGTGAATGATCTAACAGCAAGTATAGGTTCAGGTGAGGAGTTGGTATGGTATGATGCAGCAACAGGAGGTAACTTACTAGCAGATACAACAGCACTAGCCTCAGGTGATTATTATGCGGCAAGTAGGGACTTAACTACAGGCTGTGTGAGTCCAACGACCAAAGCAACGGTTATTGTAAAACCTGTCCCATCAATCAATCAAGGTACAGTGACTCAGATAAGCACCTGTGGTGGAAGTGATGGAAGTATTGCGTTGACAAACTTAACAGCCAATACAGCCTATTCAGTTACCTATAATAAAGATTCTAACCCAACAAGTTTAACCAATGCATTAACAGATGGTTCAGGTAATTTACTGATTAGTAGTTTACCACCAGGTACCTATACAGATATCCAAGTTACATTAAATGGCTGTGTATCTAATACGCTTTCAGGCCCTATAGTTTTAGCAGAACCAACACCAGCAGCTATTGCTTTTAGTGTAAAGACCGATCCAACAACCTGTGGAGGAAGTGATGGAACGATCGTTATCTCAGGATTAGAAAATTCAGCCTCTTACTCGGTAAGTTACGAGAAAGACGGAACACCGACTAGTCCAACGATAACCAGTAGTGGAACAGGAACAATCAGTCTTACCGGATTACCATCAGGAAGTTATACAAATATCAGTGTTACCAAAGACAACTGTACAAGTAATATCCTAAGTACAGCAATTGTGCTAATGGATCCAACAGCACCCAATTTAGGATTATCTAAGGTAAATGATCCAGTAACTTGTACCGGACAAGGAAGTTTAGAATTTATCGGATTAGGGAATACTCAAAATTATACATTTAGTTATACACTAGGAGGAACAAATTTTAATCTTTCATTAACCAGTGATGCTAGTGGAACGTTAGTAGTTCCTAATTTAGATCCAGGTACGTATGAGAATATGAGTGTAACCATTGCAGGTTGTACTTCAAATACAGTTGCAAGAGCAGTAATTAGCCCACCGGTTATTAGTTTAGGAATGGTCACCAATCCAACCCAATGTACAGGCACAGGAACGATTGAGTTAGAAGACTTAGTAAGTAATACAGGGTATACATTAAGTTATATTTTAAATGGAGCATCGAGTGCAACGACAAAATCAGTAACCTCAAACAATTCAGGTGTTATAACAATAACCGATTTAGGAGCAGGAACCTATACAGATATTAAAGTAATTGATGGCAATAATTGTTCTTCAAATAGTATTGCAAGTGTTCAAATAACCACACCAGCAGTACCCAATTTATTATTAGGTACGGTAACGAATCCAGATAGTTGTGTGACTAATAGTGGAAGTATTCAATTAACAGGATTAAATACCAATACTTCCTATGAAGTGGTATATACCTTAGATGGATCTGCAACACCAGTAACACAAACATTAGGAACCAATAGTTCAAGTGAAATTGTATTATCAAACTTATCAGCAGGCGCATATACCGATATTAAAGTAACCGAGGTATCAACAAATTGTGAGAGTACAAGTGTTAGTGCAACTCTAACGGTACCACCAAGTCCAAGCGCACCAACTGTAATAGATCCACAAGAGTTTTGTGGTCCTTCTACGGTGAATGATCTAACAGCAAGTATAGGTTCAGGTGAGGAGTTGGTATGGTATGATGCAGCAACAGGAGGTAACTTACTAGCAGACACAACAGCACTAGCCTCAGGTGATTATTATGCGGCAAGTAGGGACTTAACTACAGGCTGTGTGAGTCCAACGACCAAAGCAACGGTTATTGTAAAACCTGTCCCATCAATCAATCAAGGTACAGTGACTCAGATAAGCACCTGTGGTGGAAGTGATGGAAGTATTGCGTTGACAAACTTAACAGCCAATACAGCCTATTCAGTTACCTATAATAAAGATTCTAACCCAACAAGTTTAACCAATGCATTAACAGATGGTTCAGGTAATTTACTGATTAGTAGTTTACCACCAGGTACCTATACAGATATCCAAGTTACATTAAATGGCTGTGTATCTAATACGCTTTCAGGCCCTATAGTTTTAGCAGAACCAACACCAGCAGCTATTGCTTTTAGTGTAAAGACCGATCCAACAACCTGTGGAGGAAGTGATGGAACGATCGTTATCTCAGGATTAGAAAATTCAGCCTCTTACTCGGTAAGTTACGAGAAAGACGGAACACCGACTAGTCCAACGATAACCAGTAGTGGAACAGGAACAATCAGTCTTACCGGATTACCATCAGGAAGTTATACAAATATCAGTGTTACCAAAGACAACTGTACAAGTAATATCCTAAGTACAGCAATTGTGCTAATGGATCCAACAGCACCCAATTTAGGATTATCTAAGGTAAATGATCCAGTAACTTGTACCGGACAAGGAAGTTTAGAATTTATCGGATTAGGGAATACTCAAAATTATACATTTAGTTATACACTAGGAGGAACAAATTTTAATCTTTCATTAACCAGTGATGCTAGTGGAACGTTAGTAGTTCCTAATTTAGATCCAGGTACGTATGAGAATATGAGTGTAACCATTGCAGGTTGTACTTCAAATACAGTTGCAAGAGCAGTAATTAGCCCACCGGTTATTAGTTTAGGAATGGTCACCAATCCAACCCAATGTACAGGCACAGGAACGATTGAGTTAGAAGACTTAGTAAGTAATACAGGGTATACATTAAGTTATATTTTAAATGGAGCATCGAGTGCAACGACAAAATCAGTAACCTCAAACAATTCAGGTGTTATAACAATAACCGATTTAGGAGCAGGAACCTATACAGATATTAAAGTAATTGATGGCAATAATTGTTCTTCAAATAGTATTGCAAGTGTTCAAATAACCACACCAGCAGTACCCAATTTATTATTAGGTACGGTAACGAATCCAGATAGTTGTGTGACTAATAGTGGAAGTATTCAATTAACAGGATTAAATACCAATACTTCCTATGAAGTGGTATATACCTTAGATGGATCTGCAACACCAGTAACACAAACATTAGGAACCAATAGTTCAAGTGAAATTGTATTATCAAACTTATCAGCAGGCGCATATACCGATATTAAAGTAACTGAGGTATCAACAAATTGTGAGAGTACAAGTGTTAGTGCAACTCTAACGGTACCACCAAGTCCAAGCGCACCAACAGTAATAGATCCACAAGAGTTTTGTGGTCCTTCTACGGTGAATGATTTAACAGCAAGTATAGGTTCAGGCGAGGAGTTGGTATGGTATGATGCAGCAACAGGAGGCAACTTACTAGCAGACACTACAGCACTAGCTTCAGGCGATTATTATGCAGCAAGTAGAGATTTAACTACAGGCTGTGTGAGTCCAACGACCAAAGCAACGGTTATTGTAAAACCTGTACCATCGATTAATCAAGGTGCAGTGACTCAGATAAGTACCTGTGGAGGAAGTGATGGAAGTATTGCGTTGACAGGATTAGAAAATTCAGCTATTTATAGTTTAACTTATAAAAAGGATGGTGGAGAAATAACAAAAACTATTTCATCAGATGTTAGTGGAATCATCAATATATCAAATTTATTAATAGGTACTTATACGGACTTTAAAGTAGACTTAAATGGTTGTACATCTAATACCTTACCAGGGCCAATAATTGTTTCAGAACCTATTTCTGCTATGATTGGGTTTGTTTCAAATACAAATCCAACTACCTGTGGAGGAAGTGATGGAACGATAGTGATTTCTGGATTAGAAAATGGAGAAAATTATGCATTAACTTATAAAGAAAATAGTGTAGATAAAAATATAAATATTACAGCTGATGCTTCTGGGAACTATACTATTGCAGGATTAGCATCAGGAAATTATACTGCTATTAGTGTTACAAAAAATGATTGTACTAGTAATATTTTAAGCACCAATATTGTATTAATGGATCCTACTGCACCAAACTTTAGTTTGTCTAAAGTAAATGATCCAACTACTTGTGTTGAGCAAGGAAGTATTGAGTTTGTTAATTTATCTCCAAGTACAAATTACACGTTTAACTTTACACAAAACGGTGTGATTTTAACTAGATCTGTAACCAGTGATACTAATGGAGCTTTGTTAGTAGGTAATTTAGATCCTGGTACGTATGAAAATATGAGTGTAACCATTGCTGGATGTATTTCAAATACCATAGCTCGTGCGGTGATAAATCCGCCGGTAATAAGTTTAGGTACAGTAACAAATTCAACTGTTTGTAATGGAACAGGTACATTTGAAATTAAAGGATTGGTAAATAGTTCTGGTTATACAGTACAGTATATGTTAGCTGGAAATACAATTACGCAAGCATCTACTTCTACAAGTAATGGTAGTATAATTGTTACTGGCTTAAATGCTGGTACTTATACAGATGTTAAAGTTTTAGACGGAAACAATTGTATTTCTAATAGTATTGCTAGTGTAGTTATTTCTGTTCCAGTTTCTCCAATTATTACTTTAGGAACTGTAACCAATTCTTCAAGTTGTGATACAGGTACTGGAAGTCTCCAATTAAAAAGTTTGATAAGTAATACAGCTTATACTGTTAGTTATACATTAAATGGAACTGTAACAAATCAGTCATTAAGCACAGATGCTATAGGAGAAATTGTTTTATCAAACTTAACTGATGGAAATTATACCAACATAAAAGTTACGGATACATCAACTAATTGTGATAGTAATATTTTAAGTGCTGTTATTGAAAATCCTTCAGCACCAAATCAACCAACAGTAAATAGTACCCAAGAATTTTGTGGACCTTCAACTATTGGTGATTTAGTAGGAAGTGTTGCTTCTGGTGAAGAATTGATTTGGTTTGATGCTGCTATGAACGGTAATTTATTAGATAATTCAACTGTATTAACATCTACAAATTATTATGCGGCGAGTAAAGATTTATCTACAGGCTGTATAAGTAATACTAGTGTAACATCAGTAACTATTAATGTGATTCCAGCTATTACTGAAGGAGTTATTAGTCAAATAACAACATGTGATGGAACTAATGGAGGTATCCAATTAACAGGTTTAGCAAATGCAACTACGTATAATTTATCATATAAGAAAAATGGTGCAACTGTTAATTCAACATCAACTACTGATGGGTCTGGAAACATACAAATCTCTAATTTATCAGAAGGAAATTATATCGATTTTCAAGTTAGTTTAAATGGATGTATGTCTAATATACTTTCAGGACCATTTGTTCTAAACGAACCTACTCCAGCAGTAATTAATTTAGTTTCGAATAGTAACCCAACTAGTTGTGGAGGGAATGATGGAACAATAATGATTTCTGGATTAGAAAATGGAGGGAATTATACATTAACGTATAAGGAAAATAGCGCAGATAAGAATGTAACGATTACTGCGGATGGATCTGGTAATTATGCCCTAAATGATTTAAGTGCTGGTAATTATACAAATATTAGTGTTGTTAAAGATAATTGTACTAGTAATGTATTAGAAGCAGTAGTTTTATCGGATCCAATGGCGGCAAATTTAGTATTAGAAGCTGTAAATAACCCAATGACTTGTTCTGGTAACGGAAGTATAGAGTTTTTAGGATTAGCAGTAAATACAAGTCACTCTTTTGTATATACATTTAATGGAACAGAAACTACAGTAGCTTTAAATTCTGATGCTAACGGAAAATTGATTGTGCCTAGTTTAGCACCAGGTTTATACGAGAATATGTATGTTGTTACTGCAGGATGTACCTCAAATACTATTGCAAGAGCAGTTATTAATCCACCTGTGATAAGCTTAGGAGAAGTTGTACAACCAACACAATGTACAGGAACTGGTAGTTTTGAAGTGCTAGGTTTAGTTGAAAATGAGCCTTATAATTTAGTATACACATTTAATGAAACTGTTGTTGATATTGCATCTACATCTAATGCTTCTGGAAGTATTGTTACAATGGGATTAGCAGTGGGTACTTATACAAATATTCAAGTAAGAAGTACAGATGGTTGCTTATCAAATACTTTAGCAAGTGTGGATATTACTTCACCAGCATCACCCAATATTACTTTAGGAACTGTTGTTAATTCAACAAGTTGTAGTGTAGGAAATGGTAGTTTCCAGATTAGTAGTTTAACAGCTAATACTAGTTATCAACTATCCTATGAAATTAATGGTTCATCAATAACAAAAACTGTTGGTTCTGATACAAACGGAACTATTAATGTTGTTAATGTGTTAGCTGGTAATTATACAAATATTAAGGTTGTTGATGTATCTACAAGTTGTACAAGTAATGTACTTACCGCAACTATTACAGAGCCTGTAAGTCCAAATGTTCCAACCGCAATGGATCAAGTATTTTGTGGAAGCTCAACAATAAGTGATATTATTGGTACTGTTGCTTCTGGAGAGGAATTAATTTGGTATGATGCAATGACAGGAGGAAATTTATTACCTAATAATTCATCAATATCAACAGGAATATATTATGCTGCAAGTAGAAGTTTATCTACAGGCTGTATTAGTAATAGAGTATTGATAAATATTACAGTAAATGCTTGTTCTAATTTGAGTATGGAGAAAGTAATAAGTAATAATAATCCGAATGTTGGTGATGAAGTAACTTTTACAATATTACTTAAAAATGATGGGCCAGATCCAGCAACAGGGGTTGGAATTGAAGATAATTTACCAATTGGTTATGGAAACATTAATTTGATAACCCAAGGAGGTACATTGACAAATAATAAGATATCTTGGAGTAACTTAAATGTTCCATTAACTGGTTTAGCACTTACATATAAGGCAACTGTAAAAACGCCAACTGGGGTATCAGGAGAATATACTAATATTGCTCAAGTTACAGCAAGTAATAGTCAAGATATAGATAGTACACCAAATAATGATGATGGTGATCAGAGCGAAAACGACGAGGCTAGTAATACAATTTCTGTAGAAGCAGTAGATTTAAGTTTATCTAAAACAGTATCCGATAACAATCCAAATGTTGGCGATATCTTAGAATTTACTTTAACAATAGCTAACGATGGACCAAGTATTGCTACTGGAGTAGGATTTGAAGATACTTTACCAGTAGGATTAACATATCAAGTGACTAGTGCTTCCAATAATGGAATATTTAGTGCATTTGGTAATAAAATTACATGGTCTGATTTAACTATACCTGTGTCTGGTTCTATAAAAGTTACCTATAAAGTTAAAGTAAAAGAACCAACTGTTATACCAGTTCCTGTAAATGAATACAAAAATGTTGCACAAATTACAGCGAGTGATGTAAAGGATTTAGATAGTTCATTAAATAATGATGATGGTGATCAAAGCGAAGATGACGAAGCTAATGTTAATGTAACAATTCAAATTGCAGATTTAAGTTTAGCAAAAACAGTAAGTAATTCAAATCCAAATGTTGGAGATACTATTGACTTTACGTTAACACTTAGTAATAAAGGGCCAGATAATGCAACAAATGTCGAATTTGTAGATAAACTCCCAGTAGGTTTAACGTATGTAGCTTCATCAGCATCAAATAATGGTGTATACAATGTTGCAGAAAACACATTAACTTGGTCTGGACTTAATATCGATACTAATAAATCAGCAGATGTAACCTATCAAGTAAAAGTAAATAAACCAAGTGTTTTACCAATTTCTACAACAGAGTATAAGAATATAGCACAGGTAACCAAAAGTGATCAATATGATCCAAACAGTAGGATTGGAAATGATAATGGTAGTCAATTAGAAGATGATGAAGCAGCTGTAAGTATTGTGCCTCAAGTTTCTGACTTAAGTATTACTAAAACAGTTAATACTAGTGATGCTAATGTTGGAGACATCATTCAATTTACAATTATTGTTAAAAATGATGGGCCAGATGATGCTACCAATGTTAAAGTAAAAGATGAACTTCCTATTGGATTTGATTATGTTTCTGATAATGTTAACGGTGCATATAATGATGCTACTGGTTTATGGACTATAGGTGTTATAGCAAATCAAGCATCCGCAACATTAATTATGGATGTAAAAGTACTTACGCCAACTGGAGCAGCCGGAGAGTATTTAAACATTGCAGAAGTTTCTGAAGCAGATCAGTATGATCCAGATAGTGATTCAGGGAACGGGACTACTACCAATGGAGAAGATGATGATGATAGTTCTACTATTAATTTAATTGCTGTAGAATTAGCAGTTACAAAAACAGTAGACAGTCCTAATCCTACCGTAAATGACGAAATTAATTTTACAATTACCATTACAAATAATGGTCCAGGTTTGGCAACTAATATTATTTTAAATGAAACATTACCTTCAGGTTATCAATATATTTCTCATACAACTACAACAGGAATATATGATGAATTTACAGGAGATTGGTCGATAGCAAGTTTAGCAGATAAAGCTGTGACAACTTTAGTAGTAAAAGTGAAAGTGAGAGAACAGGGAGATTATGAAAATAATGTAAGTATTACACAATTAGATCAACTAGATTCTAATCCAAGTAATAACTCAGGAAGTTCATCAACAACACCAATTTGTTTAACTATTTACAATGAGTTTACACCTAATGATGATGGAATAAATGATGTTTTTGTTATCGATTGTATAGAACAGTATCCAAATAATGTTTTAGAAGTTTTTAATCGTTGGGGTAATACAGTATTCAAAATGAAAAATTACAACAATTCTTGGAACGGGACTTCAAATGGAAGAGCAACAATAAATACAGATAAAAAGTTACCAGTTGGAACGTATTATTATGTATTAGATTTAGGAAATGGAATTACACCACAAAAGGGTTGGATTTATATTAATAGATAGACATGAATAAAGTAAACAAATTAAGTATGAATTTTCCCCGAAGACTACTTCTAGTATTTATTATTCTAGTTGGATTAACCTCTGTTAATGCACAGCAAGATCCACAATATACACAGTATATGTATAATACAATGAGTATAAACCCAGCATATGCTGGTTCTCAAGGTTATTTTACAGCTACAGCCTTGGCAAGAACGCAATGGGTTGGTTTTCCTGGCGCTCCAGAAACCCAGACATTTAGTTTTAATAAACCTTTGGGTTATAGTGGGGTTGGAATTGGTTTAAATATTATTAATGATAAATTAGGTCCTTCTAGTGAAGTATATTTTGATGGAAATGTTTCTTATACCATTAGAACAAGTGAAGAAGGTAATTTAGCTTTTGGTTTACGATTAGGAGGTAGAAGTTTAAGTTTAGATTGGAGTAAAGGACGTTATCAAAATGAAGATGCAATTTTTAATCAGAATGTAAATAATCGTTTTTTACCATCAATTGGTGCAGGATTATATTATCATAAAACAAATTGGTATGTAGGATTATCGATTCCTAATTTTATCAGAACAGATCATTATGATGATTTTGTAGAATCTATTGCAGCAGAAAGATTGCATTATTTTTTAATTGGTGGATATGTGTTTAATCTATCTGATGATATTAAGTTTAAGCCTGCATTTATATCCAAAATAGTGTCAGGAGCACCATTATCAGTAGATTTATCAGCTAACTTTTTATTTTATGAGAAATTTACTTTAGGAATTGCTTATAGATGGGATGATTCTATTAGCACACTTTTACGATTAAAAGTTAATAAAAATTGGCATATAGGCTATGCTTATGACTTAACAACATCTAATTATAGAAATTATAATTCTGGAACACATGAACTTATGTTAATATTTGATGTTACAAGAGCACCTAAATTAAAATCCCCAAGATTCTTTTAATATGAAAAAAATCAGCACACTTTGTTTACTTTTTATAGTAGTTGTTTCTTTTGGTCAAAGAAAATATGCTGCCAATAAATATTTTAGTGATTATTCTTATGTAAAATCAGCTAAATTATATGAAGAATTATTTAAAAGAGGTGATACATCTAAGCTTGTTGTTACCAGGTTAGCAGATTCTTATTATTTTAATAATAAAACAGTTAAAGCTGAAACATGGTATAAGAAATTATTTGAATTATATAGAAAAGATACTTTACAGTTAGAGAGTTATTTTAGGTATGCACAAGTATTAAAAAGTAATGGAAACTATAAAGAGTCGGATAAAATACTATTAGAATTTAGAAAATTAAACAACATAGACAGTCGAGGAAAAAAGTTAATAGAGAATAAAAATTATTTCGATACTTTTTCTAAAGATAAAGATGCGTTTAGAAGTATTCATAATCTATCAGTAAATACTAAATATTCAGATTATGGAGCTTATGTTCATAATGGAATACTCTATTTTTCTTCAACGAAACCTAAAACATTTGGTAAGCTGGAAAAAAAATATCATTGGAACAATCAGCCGTTTTATAATATTTATAAAGCAGATCAAGTAGTTTTTGATAATGAAAAGAACATCAATTTTACTGATATTGAAAATGAGACGATTCTAAAAGAGGTTAATTCGCAATATCATGATTCAAATGCTATTATTACAAATGATGGTAAAACCATGTATTTTACCAGAGATGATTTTGATGGAAAGAAACTTAAAACAAGTAAAAGACAAGTTTCGCAATTAAAAATTTATAGAGCAGATTTTGTAGACTCTAAATGGACAAATATTACCGAACTACCATTTAATAGCAGCGAGTATTCTACTCGACACCCAGCGTTAAGTTCAGATAATAAAACATTATATTTTGTTTCAGAAAAACCTGGAGGATTTGGAAAAACAGATATTTATAAAGTTTCTATTCATGAAGATGGAACCTATGGAAATCCAATAAACTTAGGAAAAGAAATTAATACAGAAGGAATAGAAATGTTCCCTTTCATTGGAAATGATAATACGCTTTATTTTTCATCTAACGGACACATAGGGCTTGGTGGATTAGATGTTTTTGAAAGTAATTTAAATGCATTAAATGAGTACAATGGGGTTTCTAACCTTGGTGTACCGATCAATAGTCAAAAAGACGATTTTTCTTTTTATGTAAATAAAGAGCAAAAGACTGGTTATTTTTCATCAAATAGAGAAGGAGGAAAAGGAGATGATGATATTTATTCATTTATTGTTAATGAAAAAGAGAAACCTTGTAATGTTAAAATTGTTGGACAAGTAAAAGATAAAGTAACTAACGAATTATTAGTGGGTGCTAGCGTTACATTATTTGATAAAAATAATCTAAAAGTAGATAGTTTACGAGTAGGTAAAGATGCTAGATTTGAATTTATTTTACCTTGTAATGAAAATTATAAGTTAATAGGAAAAAGTAGGTACTATAAACCAGACAATCAGATTTTTTATACGGAAGGTTCTGTAGGAGTATTGAATGCAAAAAAAATGGATCTTCGCCTAAATGATGATTTTAGATATTCAGATAAGTTAGAAATGATTCTTAACATCAAACCTATTTATTTTGATTTAGATAAAGCTACTATAAGACCAGATGCAACTAAGGAATTGGATAGAGTTGTACTAATTATGAATAAGTATCCTGAAATTGAAATTAGAGCAAGTTCGCATACAGATTCTAGAGGAAATGATGCGTATAATCAAACTTTATCAGAAAAAAGAGCAATATCTACAAGAGAGTATATTGTTTCTAAAGGCATTTCTGCTAGTAGAATTTCAGCAAAAGGCTTTGGAGAAAATAAGTTAGTAAATAATTGTAGTAATACTATAGAATGTTCTGATGATGAACATCAAAAAAATAGAAGAACAGAATTTGTAGTTGTAAAGAAAATGTAAATGTTTTCTCAATTAGATTTATTTGATAAAAAAGAATCCAAGAATATTTTACCGTACGATGGAGTTACCAATTATCATGGTATAGTGCTTTCTCAAAATCAATGTAGTGTATATTATAAAAGCCTTTTAGAAACAATCCAATGGAAAAATGATGAAGCTATTATTTTTGGTAAAAAGATAATCACTAAAAGAAAAGTAGCCTGGTATGGAGATTCTGAGTATAATTATAATTACTCAAACGTTACAAAACAAGCTATTATTTGGACAAAAGAACTGCTAGAATTAAAAGAAATAGTAGAAAAAGAAACGAAAGAAACCTATAATTCTTGTTTGTTAAATTTGTATCATTCTGGAGATGAAGGGATGGCTTGGCATTCGGACGGTGAAAAAATGTTGAAAAAGAATGGAGCAATTGCCTCTTTATCACTTGGTGCACAGCGTAAATTTTCTTTTAAACATAAAGAATCTAAGCAAAAAATAGATATCATTTTAGAAAGAGGAAGTTTGATTGTTATGAAAGATACTACGCAAACTAATTGGTTACATAGATTGCCTCCAACGAAAAAAGTTCATACACCAAGAATAAATTTAACTTTTAGAACAATCGTTTTATAAAATTAAGTTTCTTTGTAAAAAATATTTTTTTGGACAACAAACAGCAATCTTCAACGAACCTTAATAAATTTATTAGCGCAACAGGAATTTGCTCTCGTAGAGAAGCTGATAAGCTAATAAGCGAAGGACGTGTCACCTTAAACGGTAAACCAACTCAATTAGGGAATCGTGTTTTCGAAGATGATGTTGTTAAAGTAGATGGAAGAAAATTAAAAACAAAACCTAAACCCTTATATATTGCTTTAAATAAACCAGTCGGTATTGTTTCTACAACAGATTCTAAAGAGCGAAAGAACATTGTAAAGCATGTTAATCATCCACAACGATTATTTCCAATAGGACGTCTTGATAAACCTTCTGAAGGGTTGATTTTTTTAACCAATGATGGAGATATTGTCAATAAAATATTACGAGCTGGAAATAATCATGAAAAAGAGTATATAGTTTCTGTAGATAAAACAGTAACAGATCGTTTTGTGCATAAAATGAGTAATGGAATCCCTATTTTAGGAACTGTTACTAAGAAATGTAAGGTCGAAAAAATAAACGATACAACATTTAAAATTGTTCTAGTTCAAGGTTTAAATCGTCAAATAAGAAGAATGTGCGAATACTTAGATTCTAATGTAACTAAGTTAAAACGTACTAGAATCATGAATGTAAACTTAGGAAACCTAAAACCGGGTGATTGGCGAGAATTAACAGAACAAGAAATAGTAGCAATCAATAAAAAAATAGCTTCTTCTGTAAAAACAGAAGAAGCCTCTTTAAATTTTTCTAAAAATCCAACATCCAATAAAAAGAAACCTAAGAATTCTTTTGGAAGAAGGAGAAGAAAATAATTTATTCAATAATTATTTTCTTAACTAAGTTTTTGTTATCAGAATTAATTTTAAGGAAATAAATTCCGTTAGTTAATTTACTAACATTAATGCTTTTACTAAACTGATTTTTATTAATTTTTTCTTGTAAAACTTCCTTACCTGTAATATCATAAATTAAAACATCACCACCATTTCTAGCTAATAAATTATTATAAGTTAAATTGATATTATCTTTACTAGGGTTTGGATAGATACTAAGATTGAAATCAGCACTAAAATCTTTAACAGAAAGACCATTAGATGTTTTTAAACCTATTCTTGGACCCGCTAAAGCAGCTAACATTCTTGTTTTTTGTCCTTGAGTAAACATGACTAAACAAGCGTCATTAGAATAATCCATGTAGTTTACAAACATTGGGCCATTAGGAGCAGCAGCACAATGTGTGCCTCCACTAGTAACTGGGAAAACTGGACACCCTGAAGTAGAAGCCCCCTGTGGAGGTGTGTCAACAACCTCATCATCTACATTACAATCTCCATCACCCCAAATATGTATTAAATTTAAATAATGACCAACTTCATGTGTTGCCGTTCTTCCAAGATTAAAAGGTGATTGAACTGTACCAGTATTTCCAAAAGCTGTAGATATTATTACAACTCCATCTTGATCAGCTAATGCTTGTAGAGTAGAACTAGCTTGTGGAGGACTAGCGTACCCTAAAATATCACTTCCTCCTTCTTTTCCTGCTTCTGCAATCCAAATATTCAAGTATTTAGAAACATCCCATGAGTCAGTTCCACCTGTATTTGTGTTTTTTACATTTGAGTCAGCTCCAGTTAGAGCTTTACCAATATCTACGGTAGTAGTCATTCTTCTTGTAATACCTGTAGTAGTATTTCCATCAGGATCTCTATTGGCTAAAGCAAAATTTATCTCTATATCTGCTGAAACTTCTGAAAATGCAGCAGGAGCAACACTAATATCAGAATTTAATTTTCTGAAATCTTCATTTAAAACTGCGATTTGAGATTTAATTTGAGCATCAGAAATATTTTGAGCCTCTGTTCTATATACAACATGAACAACTACTGGAATAGTAATTACTTCTTTTTTTATTCTATTATTTTTTTTATCGTTTACCCACTTTTTTATAAAAGCTTCATTTGCTTGATGTGCTTTTAAATTTTCTGGGTTCGATAAATAGACACTCATATCATTAATAGGAGCACATTTTCTTTTTTGTGAATTGGCCGTTAAAGCAAAACAAAAACAGCTAATTATTAATAGTAATTTAATTTTCATACGATTACGGTTATTGGGTTCAAAATTTGAATTCATAAATTTAAGAATTTATTATTAAATCCCTTTGTTATTTAATATCTTTTTGGGTTTTTACATGTTACCATTTCTTTATCTTTGCGTTCAATGATATTTGATTTAAAGAGTACAGACCCAAAAAGTAAAGCCAGAGCTGGTGTTATTACAACAGATCATGGTACCATAGAAACACCAATTTTCATGCCAGTAGGTACAGTAGGTACTGTAAAAGGTGTTCATCAGACAGAACTTAAAAATGAAATAAATCCTGATATTATATTAGGAAATACCTATCATTTATACTTACGTCCTCAAACTTCTATTTTAGAACAGGCAGGAGGTTTGCATAAATTTATGAATTGGGATAGAAATATTTTAACTGATTCCGGAGGATATCAAGTGTATTCTTTATCAGGAAGAAGAAAAATAAAAGAAGAAGGTGTAAAGTTTAAAAGTCATATTGATGGTTCTATGCATTTTTTCACGCCAGAAAATGTGATGGAAATACAGCGAACTATCGGTGCAGATATAATCATGGCGTTTGATGAATGTACACCATATCCGTGTGATTATAATTATGCAAAACGATCGATGCATATGACACATAGATGGTTAAATCGATGTATTAACCATTTAGAAAAACTACCATTTAAATATGGATACGAGCAAACATTTTTTCCAATAGTTCAAGGAAGTACTTATAAAGATTTAAGAAAACAATCCGCAGAATATATTGCAAATGCTGGAGCACAAGGAAATGCTATTGGAGGATTATCAGTAGGAGAACCAGCAGAAGAAATGTATGCGATGACAGAAGTGGTAACTGCAATTTTACCCGAAGATAAGCCACGATATTTAATGGGAGTAGGAACTCCGATAAATATTCTTGAAAACATAGCCTTGGGTATTGATATGTTTGATTGTGTGATGCCAACTAGAAATGCAAGAAATGGAATGCTATTTACTGCGCATGGAACGATTAATATTAAAAATAAAAAGTGGGAAAATGATTTTTCTGCTATTGATGATATGGGTATAACCTATGTAGATACGTTATATTCTAAAGCATATTTACGTCATTTATTCGCAGCAAAAGAAATGTTAGGAAAGCAAATTGCTTCAGTTCATAACCTTGGATTTTATTTATGGCTAACCCGAGAAGCTAGAAAACATATTTTAGCAGGAGATTTTACTCAATGGAAAGACAAAATGGTAAAACAAATGGACAAACGTTTGTAATTTGAAAAAATTAGATTGGTACATATTAAAACGTTATTTGGTAAGTTTTCTGTTTACCTTATTAATCTTTATTCCGATTGCTGTCGCAATTGATGTAGCAGAAAAGATTGATAAATTTCTATATCACGATAATCTAGGGCTTCTTCAAGTTTTAGATGAATATTATAAGAATTTCGTTATTTATTATGCCAATACTTTTATGCCGTTGGCGGTATTTATTGCTGTAATTTTATTTACATCTAAACTGGCAAACAATACTGAAATTGTTGCTATTACAAGTGCAAGAATATCATTCACACGTTTTTTATATCCATATTTTATTGGTGCAACTTTGATAACAATTTTAGCATTAGTAATGAATCATTTTGTGGTGCCAAGTAGTAGTAAAATTAGAAAGAAATTTGAAAACACTTATTTAAAAAAACAAACCTATGCAGATAAAAATGTTAAGGAATTTAGCCTGCAACTTACCGATAGTACTTATATTTATATTCATAATTTTAATTTAAAAGGGAATCAAGGATATAATTTTTCATCAGAAGTCTATGATGGATTAAAATTAAAGTCTAAACTTTCTGCCGAAACTATTAAATGGAATAAAAAAGATAGTACTTTTAAATTATCGACCTATCGTATTAGAAAAGTATTTGAGAAAAATGATAGTATTTTTAATGGAACTAACCTAGATACTGTTTTTGCATTTACACCAAAAGATTTAGTTTATAAATCGGCATTATCACAAGAAATGCCATCACATGAATTAACTAAATTTATCGATATTTCTAAAAAAAGAGGCGTAAAAAATTTAAATGCATATTTAGTCGAATTACATAAAAGAACCAGTTTGCCGATAGCAACATATATACTAACACTTATTGCAGTTGCTATGGCTTCTAGAAAAAGAAGAGGAGGTATTGGTGTAAATTTAGCTATAGGAATCGGAATTATGTTTATCTATATTTTCTTTCTAAAAGTTTCTGAAGTTTTAGGAGCTGTAGCAGGAGCAAATTCCTTATTATATGTATGGGTGCCTAATATTGTTTTTGGGGTACTGGCTATTTATCTCTATTTTAATGCTAGAAAATAAGTTAAAAAATTACCTACACTTACACTTCATCGTTTTTATTTGGGGTTTTACAGCAATTTTAGGAGCGTTAATAACAATAGACGCCATTCCTTTAGTTTGGTATAGAATGTTATTAGCTGTATTATTTATTCTAATCTATTTTTTAATCAGAAAAAAGGATTTAAAAGTTGATAAAAAAGGATTAATAAAGTTTTTAATTTCTGGAATTATTATAGCCGTACATTGGATTACTTTTTTTAAGGCGATTAAAGTTTCAACTGTTTCAGTAGCTTTAGTAATGATGAGTACAGGTGCATTTTTTACATCATTTATAGAACCCTTCTTTTTTAAACGTAGAATAAAACCAGTAGAAATTCTACTAGGATTATTAGTTATTTGCGGATTATATATCATTTTTAATTTTGAGTCAGATTATAGATTAGGAATTATTTACGCACTAATATCATCGTTTTTATCAGCGTTGTTTGCTGTATTAAACGGCTTATATATCAAAGAGTATAATGCAAATATCATATCGTTTTATCAATTATTTTTCGGTGTTTTAGCAATTACTGTTTTACTACTTTTTACTGGTAAGTTTTCTGTTGACTTTTTTATACTGTCATCAAAAGATTGGATGTATTTATTAATTTTAAGTAGTTTTTGTACAGCTTATGCGTTTATTGCTTCTGTAAAAGTGATGAAATATTTATCACCCTATACCGTAATGTTAACCATTAATTTAGAACCAGTTTATGCAATTATATTGGCCTTGCTTGTTTTTGGTGAAAAAGAACAGATGAAACCTGCTTTTTATTATGGAGCTTTTATTGTGCTTTTTGTAGTATTATTAAACGGTATTATAAAAAATAGAATGAAAAAGAAGACTAAAATAGTAGAATAATCATTTGAAAAAGTTAAAAAAATATTGCTTTTCAATACAAATTTTATAGTATGTTTGTTGCCACAAACAACTCAAATTAGTTTATTAAAATAACTATTAGAACATGGAATATTTAGATTTCGAATTGCCAATTAAAGAGTTAGAAGAACAATTGGTAAAGTGTTATGAAATAGGAGAAGATAGCGAAGTTGATGTTACTGCTACTTGTAAAAAGATAGAAAGAAAGCTTGATAAAGCTAAAAAAGATATTTATAAAAACCTTACTGCCTGGCAACGTGTTCAGTTGTCTCGTCATCCTAATAGACCGTATACATTAGATTATATTCATGCAATTTGTGGAGATACTTTTATGGAATTACATGGTGATAGAAATGTAAAAGATGATAAAGCTATGATTGGTGGTTTAGGTAAAATTGGTGATCAATCATTTATGTTTATTGGTCAGCAAAAGGGATATAATACAAAAACGCGTCAGTATAGAAATTTCGGGATGGCAAATCCAGAAGGGTATAGAAAAGCATTGCGTTTAATGAAAATGGCTGAAAAGTTCGGAATTCCTGTTGTTACCTTATTAGATACACCAGGAGCTTATCCAGGATTAGAAGCAGAAGAGCGTGGGCAAGGAGAAGCAATTGCAAGAAATATTCTAGAAATGACACGTTTAAAAACACCTATTATTACCATCGTTATTGGTGAAGGTGCTTCGGGAGGAGCAATTGGCATAGGTGTTGGAAACAAAGTATACATGATGGAAAATACCTGGTATACAGTTATTTCACCAGAATCTTGTTCTTCTATCTTATGGCGTAGTTGGGAATATAAAGAGCAAGCTGCAGAAGCATTAAAATTAACAGGAGATGATATGAAAAAACTCAAGTTAATTGATGCTATTATAAAAGAACCACTAGGAGGAGCACACAGAAATAGAGAAGGCGCTTTTGAGGCAGTGAAAAATCAAATTTTAACAGCTTTTGATGAATTAAAAGATTTAACACAAAAACAATTAGTTACTTCTAGAATGGAGAAATACGCTGATATGGGTGTTTATAAAGAATAGAAACTATAGAAAGTTATATAAAACAGAAAAGCACAATTCTTAGAATTGTGCTTTTCTGTTTATTGTCATTTTAGATTTAGATTCCTAATTCGTTAAATAAAGTTTTTAAACTAGGATTTGAAGGTCTTGGAGCATTATTACTAACAATTTTACCTTTATCATCTATTAAAATAAATCTTGGAATTCCAGTTACATGATAATCTGATTGAAATTGAGTGTCTTTTCCTGCCCAAAGTTGTACGCCAGTTAAGTTACGTTTCTTTACAAAGTCTTTCCACTTTTTATGTGCGTTTTCCCAAGTTCCAGCACGATTATTATTATCGATAGAAATACTAATAAACTCAATGTTTTTATCATGATATTCTTTTTCTAATCGTTCTAAAGAAGGTATTTCTCTAATACATGGGCCACACCAAGTTGCCCATAAATCGATATAAACATACTTTCCTTTATAATCTGGTAAAGAATTTTTTCCACCCTTATAGTTTTCATAATCTGTAAAAGCTGGCGAAAGATTTCCTACAGCAACTTTTGCCATAGCCAATGCTTTTGCTTTAGCTGCACTATGATTTCTCTCGTAATTTTGAGTGAAATAATCGAAAAAACGAGTGTTCTGTGTTTTAGAACTTGCTAATAATGAACTGTCAATATTTTTATAGGTATTAAAAATAGTTTCATATTCAGCTTTTAGCCCATTAATTTTAGTATCAAATGCTTCTTTCTCTAGTGAGAAAAACTCATTTGGATCTCCCATTTTTTTTGTAAAAACTATTTGAGCAGTCGTAAAATTATTAGAATCTTCACCATAACCTTCATATGTTACGCTGTTAATAACGTCATTAGCATCAGCATTAATTTTTAAATCGTATCCATTATTTAAATAAATAGGAATGTTTACTTGAGAAGAAGTTCTTAAGGTATAATATCCAAGGCTTTCAACTTTTAACGTATCTTTAAAAGTACCATCTTTATTAATTTTGATTTCTTTATTTAAATTTTTACCATTGATTGTTAATGTGCTATCAGGGATATTTTCAAATTTACCAGATAGGCTTACAAAATCATTTAAAGGCTTTTCTTTACATGAAATAATTAAAATTGATGCAACTAAAAATAGCAGTACTTTTCTCATTATTGTGATATTATTAATTTTTAAGCAAATATAGTAGATAGAATTTTAAAATTCTTATAAATATGTTGCATATATTGATTTCTTTGTTGATTTTTGAGTACGTAAATATTTATAAATGAAGCTACATCATATCAATTCCAACAGACTAGAATTAGAAACTATTTATGATGTTATTTTTACGAACAAGCAATTAATTTTATCGGAAGAGGCTATTCTTAAAGTAGAAAAATGTAGAGCTTATTTAGATGCAAAAATGAAAACACATTCTGCACCTATTTACGGAATAAATACAGGTTTTGGCTCTTTATGTAATGTTAAAATAGGTGAAGATCATTTACAGCAATTACAAGAAAATTTAGTAAAAAGCCATGCATGTGGTACAGGAGAAGAAGTTCCAAAAGAGATTGTGAAATTAATGTTGTTGTTAAAAATTCAATCGATTAGTTATGGTCATTCTGGAGCACAATTGGCAACGGTAAATAGATTAATCGATTTTTATAATAACGATTTACTTCCAGTAATTTACACCCAAGGTTCTTTAGGAGCTTCTGGCGATTTAGCGCCACTGGCACATTTAGCATTGCCTTTAATTGGTTTAGGCGAAGTGTATGTAGACGGAGCAAAAATTTCAGGAGCTGAAATGTTAGAAAAATTTGGCTGGGAGAAAATAAATTTAAAATCTAAAGAAGGATTAGCTTTATTAAACGGAACTCAGTTTATGAGTGCCTACGGAATTATTAACTTAATAAAATCGTACAAGTTATCTTATTTAGCAGATTTAATTGGTACAGTTTCTTTAGAAGCTTTTGACGGAAGAGTAGAACCTTTTAATGAATTAATTCATTTAATTAGACCGCATAACGGACAATTAAAAACGGCAAAAAGAATTACTGAATTTTTAGCAGGAAGTGAATTAATTAAACAAGATAAAGTACATGTGCAAGATCCGTATTCTTTTAGATGTATGCCGCAAGTACACGGCGCAACAAAAGACACCTTAGATTTTGTTGCTAAAACATTATTGACAGAAATAAACTCGGTAACCGATAATCCAAATATTTTTGTAGAAGAAGATACTATTATTTCAGGAGGGAATTTTCACGGACAACCTTTGGCATTAGCGTTAGATTATTTAGCGATTGCAATGGCAGAATTAGGGTCGATTTCTGAGAGAAGAACTTATCAATTAATTTCTGGAGAAAGAGGATTGCCTTCTTTTTTAGTAGCAAACCCTGGATTGAATAGTGGTTTTATGATTCCGCAATATACCGCCGCAAGTATTGTATCGCAAACTAAGCAATATTGTACACCATCAAGTATAGATTCTATTGTGTCAAGTAACGGACAAGAAGATCATGTTTCTATGGGGGCAAATGCAGCTACAAAAATTAAAAGAGTAGTAGATAATATTACAACGGTGTTAGCAATTGAATTATTAAATGCCTCACAAGCCTTACATTTTAGAGATTTAAAAACTTCTGATTTAATACAATCTTTTGTTAATTCTTTTAGACAAGAAGTGTCTATTGTAGAAGAAGACAGAGTCTTACATAACGATATTAAAACCTCAGAAAGTTTTATAGATAATCTTACTGTTGAAGTTGGTGAATTATTTGGGTAGTTTCGTTTTGGAAGAGGTTAGTTAGGTGTTTTAAGTACCTAATTTAACAAATCCAAATCGAATAAAAAAATCGTGAAGATATTCGTAAATAGGTTAAATTTATCAATTAATTTTACACGGTATTTTACTTAGTGTTTTTAAATATGGTATTACTAAATCTTGTGTCATCCCTTGTGTATGCTTTGCACAAACATTATTTTGAGGGAAATCCGAGTACATCTTTTTATCATTGTTGTTCAGGTAGAAATATTTGGTTGCTTTTACTGTTTTAAATCGATTTTTCATATCATTCAATTGATTATCATTACCACCCCATAAAAACCAAAGCCAATTAAAACTTGACTGTTCTTTACCACAAGTAATCTCAATTTTACTTATATCTTCTTTTTTATAATCAGATATTGCTTCTGATAAATTGGGGTTGCACAGATAGAATAAGTTTAACACCTGCACATACTGTCTTCCTCCAAGTGAAGGGTTCGCTTTTTTCAATATATTTCTAAGTGTTGGAAGTAACTTATCTCCAGACAAATTAATTTTACAAGGAGTATCTAAAATTAAATTCTCAGGTAATGCACTTCCTGGATTTTTTCCAACAACTGCTCCAATACATATATCATTATCATCAATTTTATCAATTGTGTCGAAGTATACCCGTGTGTCAAACCGATAATAATTATCATTCTTTTTTGAAAATGTAGCCCAAAAATATCCCATATATTTTCTTTTAATTCGTTTAAATTTATCTTAACGGCAGGTGTTTTTTATGCACCACAACGGATTAAGATATGTCCAGTTTCAATTCGATATATCAACCAAAAACGAATTTATACTATTTTAAATTTAAAAACAAATAAACCTAAATGCATAAAAAAATCCCAAACTTTCGTTTGGGATTTTAGTTATTCATCAACTTCTGTTTCTGTTCGTGTTTCTTTGGGCTTTTTGCCTTTTTTAATTTTAATGGTCAGTTTGTTGTCCTTCTCATTTAAATCCATAGAAATTGTATCGCCTTCATCTAGCTTAGCATTTACTATTTCTTCGGCTAAAGCATCTTCAATATACTTTTGTATGGCTCTTTTTAAAGGTCTAGCACCATATTTTCTATCAAAGCCTTTGTCAGCTATATAATCTTTAGCTTTTTCGCTTAGATTTAATGTATAGCCTAAATCTAAAATACGATTCAGTAATTTATCTAGCTCAATATCAATGATTTTATGAATATCTTCTCTTTCTAAAGAATTAAACACAATAACATCATCAATTCTATTTAAAAACTCTGGAGCAAATGATTTTTTAAGCGCTCCTTCTATAATACTTTTTGCATGTTCGTCTGCTTGTGCAGTTTTAGAAGCTGTACCAAAACCTACGCCGCCACCGAAATCTTTTATTTGACGAGCTCCAATATTAGACGTCATAATAATGATGGTATTTCTAAAATCAATTTTACGCCCTAAGCTATCAGTAATGTGTCCGTCGTCTAAAATTTGTAACAACATATTAAACACATCAGGATGCGCTTTTTCAATTTCGTCTAATAAAATAACTGAATAAGGCTTACGTCTTACTTTTTCCGTTAATTGCCCGCCTTCTTCGTAACCAACATAGCCCGGAGGTGCACCAATTAATCTAGAAATAGCGAATTTTTCCATGTATTCGCTCATGTCAATTCTAATTAAAGAATCTTCAGAATCAAATAATTCACGTGCTAAAACTTTAGCTAATTGTGTTTTTCCAACACCAGTTGATCCTAAGAAAATAAACGAACCAATTGGTTTGTTAGGATCTTTTAATCCAACTCTATTACGCTGTATCGCTTTTACCACTTTAGTAACCGCTTCATCTTGACCGATAACTTTACCTTTTATCATATTAGGTAAATCTGCCAATCTATGACTTTCTGCTTCTGCAACTCTATTTACAGGAATCCCGGTCATCATAGAAACTACTTCAGCAACATTATCTTCGGTAACAACTTCTCTATTTAATTTAGAATCGTCTTCCCATTGTTTTTGTGCAGAGTCTAAGGCAGCTTCCATATTTTTTTCATCATCACGTAACTTGGCAGCCTCTTCATATTTCTGTCCGTTTACTGCTTTTGTTTTACGTTCTCTTATACTTTCTAGTTCTGTTTCAAGTTCTAAAACTTGTTGAGGAACCACAATATTGGTAATATGAATTCTAGAACCAGCCTCGTCTAAAGCATCAATCGCTTTGTCTGGTAAGTATCTGTCCGTCATATACCTATTAGTTAACTTTACACAAGCTTCAATCGCTTCATCCGTATAATTTACATGATGATGCTCTTCGTATTTGCTTTTAATATTATGTAAAATCTGTGTAGTTTCTTCTACCGTTGTAGGTTCTACTATTACTTTTTGAAAACGACGTTCTAACGCGCCATCTTTTTCAATATTTGTTCTAAATTCATCTAGCGTTGTAGCGCCAATACATTGTATTTCTCCACGAGCTAACGCAGGTTTTAACATATTTGATGCATCTAAAGAACCAGTTGCTCCACCAGCACCAACAATGGTGTGAATTTCATCAATAAACAAAATGATGTCTTCATTTTTCTCAAGCTCGTTCATTAAGGCTTTCATACGCTCTTCAAACTGACCACGGTATTTTGTACCAGCAACCAAACTTGCTAAGTCTAAGGAAACAATACGTTTGTCGAATAAAATTCTAGATACTTTTCTATCTACAATTCGCAAGGCTAAACCTTCTGCGATGGCAGATTTACCAACACCAGGTTCACCAATCAACATTGGATTGTTCTTTTTTCTACGACTTAATATTTGCGAAACACGTTCAATTTCTTTTAATCTACCAACTACAGGATCTAATTTATTAGCTTCTGCCAATGCTGTTAAATCACGTCCAAAATTATCTAAAACTGGTGTTTTAGATTTTTTAGCAGCTTTTCCTTTTTGTGCTTGCTGTCCGCCACCGAAAGGATTATTTTTTTCCTCTGCAAACTCATCATCAGATTGATTTTCTGCTATTGGATTTATCGGTAAATCAATTTCTTGATCTTCTACATGCAGTTCTTTATATAAAGCTTTAGCTTCATCATAACTAACATCATATTTCTGTAGCAACTTAGTTGTTGGATCATTTTCATTACGTAAAATGCATAATAATAAATGTGCTGTATCTATTGCATCACTTTGATAAAGTTTAGCTTCTAAAAAAGTAGTTTTAATTGCTTTTTCGGCTTGACGTGTTAAGTGTAAGCTCTTCTTTTTATTTTCTTCAAAGGTAGGATTAGACGGATTTAATTGCTCTAACTTCTTACGTATTAAATTAAAATCTAAATCGAAAGTAGCTAAGATTTCAATTGCTTTTCCTTCTCCTTTTCTAATTAAACCAAGTAATAAATGTTCAGTTCCAATAAAATCGTGCCCTAAACGTAGCGCTTCTTCTTTACTGAAAGTGATGACATCTCTTACTTTTGGTGAAAAATTATCGTCCATATTTTTTAATTCTATCTGATGTAAAGTTAGTAGAAAATTTTGATAAAGAATTACAAAAAAGATGCCATCTATTTTTTAATGCCAAAATGACTGAAAAATAGGGGCTGAAAATGATGGTTTTTTATAATGAATTTCAACTGTTAAAAACTCACTAAAAATGTTAATAACTATAGGGTATTTTTTCTTTTGAAACTATTGATAATACTGGGATATTAACTATCTTGCATTGGATTGAAAAATCATCCTTTTTTTGAAGGAAATTGAAGTGAGTTTTACGATTGATAAAATTCACTTTTTTAACATAAGAAATTGTAACTAAATATTAAAAATATACTTTATGGCAGACGGAGAAAAGTTAATTCCGATTAACATTGAAGAGCAGATGAAATCTGCGTACATCGACTACTCAATGTCGGTGATCGTTTCAAGAGCATTACCAGATGTGCGTGATGGTTTAAAGCCCGTACATAGAAGAGTCCTTTTTGGAATGCATGAATTAGGAATTAAAGCAACTGGAGCGTATAAGAAATCAGCAAGAATTGTTGGAGAAGTTTTAGGTAAGTATCACCCGCATGGTGATACATCCGTGTATGATTCAATGGTGCGTATGGCTCAAAATTGGAGTGTACGTTATATGATGGTTGACGGTCAAGGGAATTTTGGTTCTGTTGATGGTGATTCTCCTGCAGCAATGCGTTATACAGAGGTTAGAATGCAGAAAATATCAGAAGATATGTTAGCTGATATTGAAAAAGATACGGTGGATCATCGGTTGAATTTTGATGATACCTTACAAGAACCTACAGTTTTACCAACACGTATTCCTAATTTATTAGTAAACGGAGCTTCTGGTATTGCTGTTGGTATGGCAACTAATATGGCGCCACACAATTTAACTGAGGTTGTAAACGGAACGATTGCTTATATCGAAAATAACGATATAGAGATTGATGAATTAATGCAACATGTAAAAGCCCCTGATTTTCCTACTGGAGGAATCATTTATGGTTATGAAGGTGTAAAAGATGCTTTTCATACTGGTAGAGGACGTATTGTAATGCGTGCAAAAGCAGAAATTGAAGAAGTAAAAGGACGTGAATGTATCATTGTTTCTGAGATTCCATATCAAGTTAACAAAGCAGAAATGATTAAAAAGACTGCTGAGTTAGTAAATGATAAAAAGCTAGAAGGTATTTCTAATATTAGAGATGAATCTGATAGAAACGGAATGCGTATTGTGTATGTTCTAAAACGTGATGCAATTCCAAATATCGTTCTAAATAAATTATATAAGTATACACAATTACAAACTTCTTTTAGTGTCAATAATATTGCACTTGTAAAAGGGAGACCAGAACAATTAAATCTTAAACAATTAATACAATATTTTGTTGAACATAGACATGAAGTTGTTGTTAGGAGAACAGAATTTGAATTAAAGAAAGCCGAAGCTAGAGCACATATTTTAGAAGGATTAATTATTGCTTCTGATAATATTGATGAAGTAATTAAAATTATTAGAGCTTCTTCTAATGCTGATGAAGCAAGAGAAAGTTTAATTACTCGTTTTGAATTAACTGAGATTCAAGCAAAAGCAATAGTAGAAATGCGTTTGCGTCAGTTAACAGGATTAGAGCAAGATAAGTTACGTGCAGAGTTTGATGAAATTATGTTAACGATTACTGATTTAAAAGATATTTTATCTAATGAACCTAGACGTTATCAAATTATTACAGATGAATTAATTCATATTAGAGATAAATATGGAGATGATCGTCGTTCAGTAATTGATTACGCAGGTGGTGATATGAGTATCGAAGATATGATACCTGATACTAAAGTTGTGGTAACAATTTCTAATGCTGGATATTTAAAACGTACAAATCTTGATGAATATAAGGTTCAGAATAGAGGAGGAAGAGGTCAAAAAGGAACTGCAACAAGAAATGAAGATTTCTTAGAGCACTTGTTTGTTGGTACAAATCATCAATACATGATGTTCTTTACTCAAAAAGGAAAAGTATTCTGGATGCGCGTTTATGAAATCCCAGAAGGAGGGAAGAATACCAAAGGTAGAGCAATGCAAAACCTTATTAATATTGAACAAGATGATAAAGTAAAAGCATTCTTAGTAACACAAGATTTAAAAGACGAAGACTATATTAATAGTCACTATGTTATTATGGCTACCAAAAGAGGTCAGGTTAAGAAAACGTCTTTAGAGCAATATTCTAGACCAAGAACAAACGGTATCAATGCAATTACTATTAAAGAAGGAGATGAGCTTTTAGAAGCTAAATTAACTACAGGAGATAGCCAAGTAATGCTTGCTTTAAAGTCTGGAAAGTCAATTCGTTTCGAAGAAGCGAAAACAAGACCGATGGGAAGAACTGCTTCCGGTGTTAGAGGAATTACGTTACAACACGATAAAGATGAGGTAATTGGTATGGTTGCTGTAAACGATATGGAAAGTAATATTCTAGTAGTTTCTGAGAAAGGATACGGGAAACGTTCTAAGTTAGAAGACTATAGAATTACTAATAGAGGAGGTAAAGGAGTGAAGACTTTGAATATTTCAGAAAAAACAGGTAATTTAGTGGCCATTAAAAATGTTGATGATTCTAATGATTTAATGATAATCAATAAATCAGGTATTGTTATTAGAATGGCAGTTGAGGATTTACGAGTTATGGGTAGAGCTACACAAGGCGTTAAATTAATTAACATTAAAGATTCAGACAGTATTGCTGCTGTCGCAAAGGTTATGCATGAAGAAGAAGAAATTGAAGAAGAAAATGAAAATGGCACGGAAATTGAAAATGATTCAAATGAAAATCAAGAATAACTATTAAGAATTAAATTAACTTATAATGAAAAAACAAATTTTAGCACTTTCTCTCGGATTAATGACAATTGGAGCGTTTGCACAAAAGAACGAATTAAAAGCTGCGAGTAAAGCATTAAAGAAGAGCGATTTTTCAACTGCTTTGGCTGCAATTAATTCTGCCGAAGGTTTAATTGGAAATATGGATGCTAAGCAAAAGGCACTTTTTTACTTTACAAAAGGACAAGTTTTTGCAGGAAAGAAAGATTTTAAAATGGCTGCCGAAGCTTTTAATATGTTAATGAAGCATGAAAAAGAAACTGGTAAAGCTAAGTATACAGCTAAAGCTAAACCTTTGCTTAATAAATTAGTAGATGATTCGTCTACAAAAGCGGCTAATTTATATTCAAAAGATAAAAATTATAAAGCAGCTTCAGAAAGTTTTTATTTAACTTATTTATTAAGTCCTAAAGATACTTCTCATTTGTATAATGCAGCAATTTCTGCATCACAAGCGGAAGAATATGAAGCTTCTTTAAAATATTTTTCAGAGCTGAAAAAAATAAATTATAAAGGAATTGTTAAAGAATACCTAGCAACAAATAAGGAGACAGGTAAGGTAGAAAACTTAGGTTCTAAACCACAAAGAGATTTAATGGTTAAATCTGGATCGTATACAAATCCAGAGAATAAAACTTCAGAATCTAAGCAAGCTACAATTGTAAAGCAAATTGGTTTAGTGTATATTAAATTAGGGAAAACAGAAGAAGCGATTGCTGCTGTGCAAGAAGCTAGAAAATCTGATCCTAAAGACCTTGATTTATTATTAACTGAAGCAGATTTATACATTAAGTTAAAAAGGATGGATAAATTTGGAGAGTTAATGAAAGAAGCAACTGAGTTAGATCCAACAAATCCAACATTGTTTTATAACTTAGGGGTTGTTAGTATGAATCAAAAAAGAGTTGATGATGCTAAAAAATATTACAAAAAAGCAATTGAGTTAAAGCCAGATTACAGAGATGCATATATGAATTTAGCAGTTGCTGTTTTAGATAAAGAGAAATCTATTATTGAAGAAATGAACAATAATTTAGATAACTTTAAAAAGTATGATGCGTTAGAATTGGAACAAAAAGCTGTTCATAAAGAAGCAATACCTTATTTAGAAAAAGCTGATGAGTTAGAAAGAGATATTGATACTGTTAGAACTTTACTAAATTTATATGATACACTAGAAATGGAAGAAAAGGCAGATAAATTTAGAGCTTTGTATAAATCAATGAAAACAAACTAAACTAAAGTTTAGATGTATATAAAAAAACCGAAACAAATTGTTTCGGTTTTTTTATATCATTTTTTTAATGACTCTGAGTTTGTGAGAATGTTGTTGTGTATCTACATTATAAATACCGCTATGATCTAATTTATCAATACGTACTTTACCATGAGCATGTATAATATTATAATCTTTCATAATGATTCCAACATGTGTAATAGTGCCTTCTTCATTATCAAAAAAAGCTAAATCTCCAGGTTCACTTTCTTCAATAAAACTTAACACTTCTCCTTGCGTTGCTTGTTCTTTAGCGTCTCTTAATAATTGATGTCCACATAGTTTGTAAACCAACTGAGTAAAACCAGAGCAATCAATTCCGAAGGGTGTTTTCCCTCCCCATAAGTAGGGTGTATTTAAAAATAAAAAAGCTTTTTGTACGATTTCTGATTTAGGTAGTTTTTCTGAAAAAGTAATTCCTTTATATGAAAAAATACGATCATTTATATTGAAACTATGATTATGTAAAAAAGGCAATCTAGACCCTATAGAAATGGTAGAAAGTTGACTTGTATTATTGGTAATAAAATCAATTAGCTCACCACTATATTTTGGATTTTCTTCTGATAACTGATGATATGTTTCTTCAGAAATTTCTTCAAACTGTTTATTATCAATATAACCTTCGTAACTATCAAAATGTAAAGAAATTTTACTCCATTTGTTTTCTCTTTCAAGAACTTTAAAATGTTCACCAAACAATACTTGATTCACCATTTCTGATGTATCAGTAGACTCTAATCGAAGAGGAACAATACTTAAATTACAAATGCCGTAAGACAATTTTTTATTGGTTTTCTATTGTTATTAAATAATTATATTTTTTCAAGTATCATGGCACTTGCACCACCACCGCCATTACAAATTCCAGCTGCACCTATCTTAGCATTATTTTGATGTAAAATATTGGTTAATGCAATAATGATTCTAGCTCCAGAAACTCCTAATGGATGTCCTAAAGACACAGCTCCACCGTTTACATTTACATTTTTATCAGTTAAACCAAGTATTTTCATATTTGCTAAACCAACAACAGAAAAAGCTTCATTTAATTCAAAATAATCTACATCATCAATAGAAATATTAGCTTTTGCCAATGCTTTTGGTAACGCTTTAGCAGGAGCAGTTGTAAACCATTTTGGTTCTTGCGCAGCATCTGCATAACTTTTAATTTTTGCTAATGGTGTTATTTTTAATTCTTTTGCTTTTTCAGCAGACATTAGCACTAGGGCTGCGCCACCATCATTAATTGTTGAAGCATTGGCAGCAGTTACCGTTCCTTCTTTGGTAAAAGCAGCACGTAAAGCAGGAATTTTCTCCATTTTTACGTTCTTATATTCTTCATCTTCAGAAAAAATAATTGATTCTCCTCGTCTTTGTGGAATTTCTACAGGGACAACTTCATCTGCAAACTTACCTTCTTTCCAAGCTTTTGCAGAACGATTGTAAGATTCAATAGCAAAAGCATCTTGATCTTCTCTTGAGAAATTATATTCAGTAGCGCATGCATCAGCACAAACTCCCATGGCGTTTTTATCATATGCATCAACTAAACCATCTTTCTGCATTCCATCCTCCATTTTAGTAGGGCCAAATTTGGTTCCCTTTCTTGCATGAAAATAATGTGGAATTGAACTCATATTTTCCATACCACCGGCAACCACAATATCAGCATCACCTAAAGCAATGGATTGTGCAGCTAGCATAATAGATTTCATTCCGGAAGAACAAACTTTATTAATAGTTGTACAAGGTACTGTGTCTGGAATTCCTGCAAAAAGTGCAGCCTGACGGGCGGGAGCTTGTCCTAAACCAGCAGAAACAACATTTCCCATAAAAACTTCATTAACATTATCTGGAGATAAATTAATCTTTTCTAAAGCTCCTTTTATAGCAATTGAACCTAATTCTGGTGCTGGAATAGAAGATAAACTCCCCATAAAACTCCCTATTGGTGTTCTAGCAACAGAAACTATAACTACATCTTTCATTAAATTTTCGGTTTAATTTGTATTTAACAAAAATACCATTTTATTACTAGTATTAGTAAATCAAACTATCAAAATCATATTAATATTTGTATTTTGCAAAAAGTTTATCACTATAAACTAATCTAATTCTATGAGTTCATTCATCAATAAATTATCAAAGAATAATGCTATTATTTACAAAGTAGTATTGTTTTTAATAACTACAATATCTGTTGTTTATTTATTTCCAAAAGGTGGCCAATTTAAGTATGATTTTACAAAAGGGAAGCCTTGGCAATATGATAATCTATATGCGCCTTCAGACTTAGCAATTCAAAAATCTGATGAAGAAATAAGTGTAGAAAAAGAATCTATAGAAAGAGATGCTAAGCAGTTTTTTCTTTACAATATTGAAGCTGTCAATGAAGTAGAAGATAATTTTAAAAGTAATATAGACCGAATCCAGGTGAATGATTCTTTAACGGAACCTGATATTGTAAAACTTGAAAGTCAAGGAAATTATATTATAAAAAAAGTTTATAAAAGTGGATTTATAGATGTAGCTAGTCAAAGTAAAATTAAAAAAGATCTTATCGTTTTACGAAAAGGAAATGAGGTTGAAGAAATTTCGCATAAAAAAGTGCTAATTTCCAATGAAGTTTTTAAAACAATAACTAATAGTTTAGGAGATAAACCTTTTAATTTTCAACAAGATATTCTTTTAAATATTTTATCAGAGATAATAAAACCGAATGTTTTTTATGATGATGATTTTACTCAAAAAGTTATTGAAGAATCCTTTAATAATATTTCCTATACAAAAGGAAAAGTGTCGAAAGATGAGCTTATTATTTTAAAGGGTGATATAGTAGAAGGAAGAAATTTTGCAGTGTTAAACTCTTTAAAACAGGAGTCTGAATCTAAAGTTTGGACAGAATCTAATTACAATTGGATTGTTTTTGGATATTCAATTTTAGTTTCTTTAGCATTATTGATGTTATTACTCTTTCTAAAAAAATATAGAGTAGAAATTTATAATAATAATACGAAAGTAACCTTTATTTTTTTTAATGTTTTATTGATGATTTTGGTGCAGACTCTTGTTATAAAATACAACTCAGATTATTTATACATTGTGCCATTAAGTGTGTTACCAATTATTATCAAAGCTTTCTTTGATGCGCGTTTAGGGTTGTTTACACATGTGTTAACAGTATTGTTATTAGGATTTATTGTGCCTAATAGTTTCGAGTTTATTTACTTGCATATAATTGCTGGTATCGTAACAATTCTTACAGTTTCAGAATTATACAAACGAGCGAATTTATTTATTTCTATAGGTCAAATTACCTTGATTTATATGATTACTTATTTTGCTTTTTCTATTATAAAAGAAGGAAATGCATCGTCGTTAAACTTTACATACTTCGGGTTATTTGCAGCGAATGGAGTTTTATCGTTTTTAGCTGTTTTCTTAATTTATATGTATGAAAAAATGTTTGGTTTAGTGTCTGATGTTACTTTATTAGAACTTTCTAATACAAATACCAAGTTATTAAGAGAATTGAATGAAAAAGCACCTGGAACATTTCAGCACTCAATGCAAGTAGCTAATTTAGCTGAAGCAGCGGCAAATGAAATTGGTGCTAATTCTATGTTGGTAAGGACAGGTGCATTATATCATGATATTGGTAAAATGTTGAATCCAATGTATTTTATAGAAAATCAATCCACAAGTGTAAACCCACACAATGATTTATCGCCTAGAGATAGTGCAACTATTATTTTAGATCATGTTATTAAAGGAATAGAATTAGCTAAACAGCATAGATTACCAGATAGAATAATTGATTTTATTAGAACACATCATGGAACAAGCTTAGTGTATTATTTTTATAAGAAAGAGCAAGATTCAAATCCAGATGTAAAAGTTGATGTAAATAAATTTAAATATAATGGACCCATTCCTTTTTCTAAAGAAACTGCTATTTTAATGATTTGCGATGCAGCAGAAGCTGCAACAAAAAGTATTAAAAACCCTACAGCACAATCTATAGATGAATTGATTAATAAAATTGTTGAAAAGCAAAAAAATGATAATCAATTTGTAAATTCTGATATTACTTTTAGAGAGATAGAGGTAATTAAAAAAATAATAAAAAAGAAGCTATTAAATATCTATCATCTTAGAGTAGAGTACCCAGACTAAAATAATCAAATTAATAATTAAAAAGGTTTGCTAATTTGTAATTCTAATATTACATTTGCACTCGCAATTTTTACTAATACATTTAGTATTAAAGTCGAGGAGAGGTGGCAGAGTGGTAATGCAGCAGATTGCTAATCTGTCGACGGGAAACTGTCGCCAGGGTTCGAGTCCCTGTCTCTCCGCTAAGAATTGCCTCGGGGTGTAGCGTAGCCCGGTCATCGCGCCTCGTTTGGGACGAGGAGGTCGCAGGTTCGAATCCTGCCACCCCGACTACATTAATTAAAAATAAAAAACCTTGTGAAATTTCACAAGGTTTTTTATTTTTAAAGTAATTCTCCCTTTCGGATAAAAAAAATCTCTAAGAATACTATTCTTAGAGATTTTTTAATTTTATATTAAAAAGGTAGTTTAATGTAAAACAACTTTTTTACTAGCAGTAGCTCCATCATTAGAAGTTACTTTTAAGATATATAAACCTCTAGCAAATTTACTTACGTTGATTGCTTTAGCATTATTACTGCTATAAACAGATTTACCAGTTAAGTCAACTAATTGTACTCTTTTTGCAGCAACATTGTTGTTAAGTTTAACGTTTAATAAACCATTAGCAGGGTTTGGGTATATAGTTAAAGATTTACTTAAAGTATTGTTTTCTAGACTTAATGTAGTAGCTGTTGTAATTGTAACATTACTTATAGCAGCATTTTGCTTTTCTCCATCTGCACAATCAAAACAAAACCATTCTATTCTTAAAGTACGTAGTTTACTATCATCAGCACCTGTTATAGCTTCAGATACTTGATATTTGCCTGTAACAGTAGCTTTAACATCCTTCACCCACTGATCGTCAATGAATATTTTAAAACCGCCAACACCTGTTGTAGGATTTCCCCAATATTGAGCTACATTAAAAGCTACTTTACTTATCCCTCCTGGTAAGTCGTAAGCTGTTAGTGCTGATTTTTCGGTATTATATCTTCCAGCTAATGAAAATGAACTGTCGTATCTACCTGGTTTTTCAGCTTTAACATCTTTTAATTTCCATTTACGATCCCAGCCAAGTGTTTGTTCTTCATTAACAGGATCATCGTGATCATTATGCCAAACATTATGAGTAAGTGTGTCAAAATTCTCAGTAAAATCTGTTTGTGCGTTTGCAAAACTAAATGTTATTAGTAAAGCAAATAATAAAGTAATTTTTTTCATAATTTAAAATATTTATTGATTAAAGTTATACAAACATAATTAATATGTTAGTGTTTTTAGGTTCTAAATGAATCAAAATAAGGGGGGTAAATGTTCATTTAATGATTTTTTTATAAAAAAACCTTACTGTCACTGGGTTTTTGTATAAGGTATGATTTTTTTATATCTCCTTTTTTTATACCAAGGATCATTTGTAGCAATTAATTTTTCACCCAATTGTTTGAGTAATTGAGTGGCAATTTTAGGTTTTTCATTAAAAGATATTTTATTAAGTTGATATGGGTCATTTACATTATCATAAATAAATGCTTCAAAAGGTTTTTTACCACCAGTAATACAAAGTGTATACCTATCGGTTAATATTCCTCTTGAATTACTTAGTAATAATAAAATACTTTCCGGTTTGTTTTTATAATTACTTGAAGGCTTAGTAATATTTTTTGAAAAATCAATTCCTTCAACTTCATTCGGTATGTTATTTTTTAACCCTGCAAGTCCCATTGAAGTTGGTAAAACATCTGGAACACTTAATAATGTGTTATTAATAGTACCAGCTTTTATGCCTTTAGGCCAATGTATTGTAAAGGGGACAGCCATTGCTTCCATTTCTATGATGTTTTTTCCTTTTTTTCCATGGCTTCCTAATAATTCACCATGATCTGAACTTAAAATAATAATGGTATTGTCTAATTGATTTTGTTTTTTTAATTCTTCTATAACAATACCAATGTATTTATCTACACTAGTAACATTTGCAAAATAATGTCGTGCATATTTTGCAATTTTTAAATCTGCATTTTTTCTTACAACTAAAGTTGAATCAATCTTCGGAAATTTATCAGTATCATAATGCTTTTTAAGCATCTCCATATCTGTATTTTTATCATTCCAAGGATTATGTGGAGGATTAAGAGACCAAATCATACAAAATGGCTTGTTATTATCTCTTTCAGAATTTTTGTTTTGAAGGTATTCAACTATTTTTTGCGCCTCATTTTTAGGTGTAAAGATTTTTGGTTGATGTAGCTCTCCATCTTTTTTACCTTCAATAGTGTTTGGAATATTAGAAAAGACTAAAGGATCTACATGTGCATCTTTTACAGATTGATAAAAATATTCTATGCTATGTCTTGATTTACCTGGTGGAATATAGGTGTCGTATTTATTAAGATAATGACCTCCAGGTTCTTCTATTGTGCCAACATAATTACCTTTATTATCAAACAAAGGGTCGTTATTTAACCAATGACATTTTCCGAAGTAAGAGGTGTTGTAGCCTGCATCATAAAATAAATCGGTAATAGTTGGAATTTCATCTTTTAATTTATCTTTCCTGTCTTTTCTACAGTTATTCCAAATCCCGTTTTGTTCAGGATACATACCAGATAGTAACATTCCTCTTGCTGGACTGCATAGCGGAAAATTACTTATTGCTTGTGTGAAAACCACACCGTTTTTTGCTAATTTATCCATGTTTGGTGTTACCACTGGATCTGGTTTTCCAATAACATGTTTTTTGTATTTGTCTTCTGACCAAAAACCAGCACTGTATCTTCTTAATTGATCTGGATAGATGATTAAAATATTGGGTTTTTTATCGCTTTTTATATTTTCTTTAGCTAGTTGTTCTTTTTCATTTTTACAACTTATAGCTATAACACAGAATATTAATAAACAAATTTTTAATACGATTTTCATAATCAATAATATTACTATACTCTTTAAATGTAGTGTAAAAAAAAACAATCTCTAAGTTAATCCTAGAAATTGTTTTAATAGTTGTTTGTTAAATTGTTGTATTATTTATTATACCTGTTTTTATATCTTAATAAAGCTTCAATATAATAATAATCAGCATAATTTAATGGAACATCAATTTCATTGTTATGTGGAATACTCCCAACACTATGTTTTAAAATAAAATTTTTGTTTTCACCTATTTTAGCTGTGTATTCATCAGTTGCTAAAGAATTCATTATTTTGTCAATAGCTGGTAGATAAGATTCTTTTGTATATCCATCAAGTTCGATTAAAGCAGAAGCTGTAATTGCAGCTGCAGAAACATCTCTAGGTTCGTTAGGGATTTTACCTGCATGATAATCCCAATAAGGGATGCCATCTTCTGGTGTTCCTTCAAAATTAATAATATAATCAGCTATTTTTTTAGCTTGATCTAAATATGTTTGATCTTGCGTATACCTAAAAGAAACAACATATCCGTAAATTCCCCATGCTTGACCTCTTGCCCAAGAACTTGTGTTTGCAAATCCTTGTGCAGTTTCTTTACTTCTTACAGCCCCAGTTTCTGGATCATAATCTATAACGTGAAATGAACTATTGTTTTCTCTAAAATGATTTTTAATAGTTGTGTTTGCATGTGTGATTGCTATATTTTTATAAGTATCTTTTCCTGTAATTTCACTTGCTTTAAATAAAAGTTCAAGGTTCATCATGTTATCAACAATAACAGGATATTTCCATCCTCTTTTAGCTTGCCATCCACCATCTACATCCCAGCTTTTTATTGCACCTACATTAGGATTAAAACGTGTTGATAATGAATCTGCTGCTGTAATCATTACATTTTTAAAAGCTTCATTATTAGTTGATTTATATCCGTTTCCGTATGAGCAATTGAAAATAAAACCTAAATCGTGATTTGTAGTTTTATACTTATGATCTTCATATAATGCTTGAAATTTTTCTGCTGCATTTTTCCACTTTTCATTTTTTGTAGCTTCGTATAAATACCAACAACTCCCTGGAAAAAAACCTTCTGTCCAATCAAAACCATCTCTAACCCAATGCATTTCTCCATCTGCATTTAAAGTTCTTGGATTTTTGTTTGCTTTTTCAGCATCAGATAATAAAAGAGATAATTGTTTTTCTGCTAATTCTAATTTGGCAGTTGATGATTTTAAAGTAGTTTCCTCTTTTACTGAATTACAAGATTGGATTATACAAATAGTTAGTAGAATACATCCAAATTTTAATATTCTCATACGAGTCTAATTTTAGGTCAAGGGTTAATTTTGTTGATAAATTGATTTTTCTTATTAAAAAAAAATACACCTAAAAAACATTATATTAATTGATGTTAATTATGGTTGTATTATTTCTTTTTTAGAAAATGTAAATTTCTTTTTTTATTTACATTTATAAAGGAATATATGAGTCATTTTTAAGGGGGGTATCGTTCAAAAACAATAAGAGGTGTTTAATTAGTCGTCAACTTCACTAATTAAATCAAAGCTTTAGCATCATGTTAAAGAGATTCCTTTATAATGTCATTTACAACTTCTGGGTTAAGAAGGGTTGAAGTATCTCCTAAATTAGAGGTGTCATTAGAAGCTATTTTACGTAAAATACGTCGCATAATTTTACCGCTACGTGTTTTTGGCAATCCTTCTGTAAATTGAATTTTATTTAGTTTCGCAATTGGACCTATTTTATCAGATATAAGTTGATTGATTTCTTTACGTAAATTATCGTGGTTTCTATCTTCTCCACTATCTTTTAAGGTAATGTAACCGTATAATGCACTTCCTTTTATATCGTGCGGAAAGCCAACAATTGCCGATTCTGCTACTGCTTGATGTTCATTGATTGCATCTTCAATAGGCGCCGTTCCTAAATTATGACCAGAAACAATAATTACATCATCAACTCTACCAGTAATTCTATAATAGCCAACTTCATCTCTAAGTGATCCATCACCAGTAAAATACATATTTTCAAAAGCAGAAAAATAGGTGTCTTTATAACGTTGGTGATTTCCCCAAATGGTTCTTGCAATACTTGGCCATGGAAATTTTATACACAAACGACCTTCAACTTGATTACCTTCTAATTCGTTTCCGTTTTCATCCATAATGGCTGGTTGAATTCCAATAAATGGTAAGGTTGCATACGTTGGTTTTGTAGGTGTAACATAAGGAATTGGTGTAATCATAATTCCGCCAGTTTCTGTTTGCCACCATGAGTCTATAATCGGACTTTTCTTTTTTCCAACAACATCATTATACCAATGCCATGCTTCTTCATTTATCGGTTCACCAACAGACCCTAGAACTTTTAAAGAAGATAAATCGTATTTGTCAACTAATTCAACGCCTTGTTTTGCTAATGCTCTTATGGCAGTTGGCGCTGTATAAAACTGATTCACTTTATGCTTTTCAACAATATTCCAAAAGCGACCATAATCAGGATAACTCGGTACACCTTCAAACATCACAGTAGTTGCACCGTTTGCTAATGGGCCGTAAACAATATAACTGTGTCCTGTAATCCAACCAATATCTGCGGTACACCAATACACATCGTTTTCTTTATATTGAAATGCATTTTTAAACGTGTAAGCACTATAAACCATATAGCCTGCAGTTGTATGAACCATACCTTTTGGCATTCCTGTAGAACCCGAAGTGTATAGTATAAATAACGGATCTTCAGCATCCATTATTTCTGCTTCACATGCAGCTGATGCTTTATCTAAAAGAGGTTGCAACCATTTATCACGACCTTCTTTCATGTTGATGTTTGATTGAATACGTTTTGCTACCAAAACCGTTTCTACGCAAGTGCATTGTTCTAAGGCTTCGTCTACAATTCCTTTTAGATCAATTGTTTTTGAACCCCTATATGAACCATCGGCGGTAATTACCATTTTACAATCAGAATCATTAATCCGTGTCGCTAAAGCTGTTGCCGAAAATCCTGCAAATACAACAGAATGGATAGCACCAATTCTTGCACATGCTAATACTGATATTGCCAATTCAGGAATCATCGGAACATAAATACAAACACGATCTCCTTTTTTTACACCTTGTTCTTTTAAAACATTTGCAAATTGATTTACGCGTTTATGTAGTTGGTTATAAGTGATGTGTTCAGCAACTTCATTGAGATCGTTAGGTTCAAAAAGTATAGCAGTTTTATCTCCTCGAGTAGCCAAATGCCTATCGATACAATTTTCTGTAATATTCAATTTCGCACCTTGAAACCACTTAACTTCAGGTTTGTTAAAGTCCCAATCTAGAACTTTGTCCCATTTTTTTCTCCATACAAAATGCTCTTCAGCTATTTCTTCCCAAAAATTTTCAGGCTCTTGAATTGATTTTCTGTAAACTTGATAATATTCTTCTAAATGTTTTATATGATAATTGCTCATCTGTTTAGTTATACTTTTAAATTAATGTCTTTATAAAATATTGGCTTTTACTTTTTTCCAAGTTTTTATAAGTAAGAAACCTGATATTATGGCAAGACTTATCGTAATGATAGCACTTTTATATTCACCATAAATCCAATATCCTGTAGCAAACATACAACTATAAATTAACACACAACCTAGTAGCATTGCTAAAATACCTGAAGGAACGCTCCAAGATTCTGTGTTTTCTTTAATCGTAATATTATTGATAGTTGCTTTGTTGACAACTTTTGACCAACCTGGTCCACCTGGTTGCGTTTTTTTATAGAAACTTTGGAGTACTTCTTGACTTTCTGGTTGTGTCATAAAAGTAGCAATTAACCATATAACTGTTGTGACTAAAACAACAAAAGGATATTGTAAATAGCTTTCAAAAATTCCGTTTTCTGCTCCAAATAATGTTTCTCCTAAGGGTGTTAATTTAAGTAAGATTGATATAATTCCAGATGCAAACATTGCTGTTATTTCACTCCAAGAATTTATTCGCCACCAAAACCAACGTAATATAAAAATTAGTCCAGTTCCAGCTCCAAAAACTAAAAGTAAATCGAATATCTGCATCGCATTTTGAAGTAATAATGCCAATGCAGCACTTAAAACCATGAGGATAACTGTAGAAATTCTACCAACTGCAACTAATTTTTTTTCTGAAGCATTTGGATTTATTTGTTGTTTGTAAAAATCAAATACTAAATAGGAAGAACCCCAATTTAATTGTGTTGAAATTGTACTCATATAAGCTGCAATTAACGATGCTAAAACTAGTCCTAATAAACCACTTGGTAATTTTGTTAACATCGCAGAATACGCTAAATCATGTCCTAGCTTATCATCTGAAATCGAAGGAAATGCTTCTTGAATACTTGCTAAATCAGGAAATACCACTAATGAAGCTAAAGCAACTAGAATCCAAGGCCAAGGACGTAAAGCATAATGCATAATATTAAAAAAGAAAGTTGCACCAATTGCATGATTTTCATCTTTAGCTGCTAACATTCTTTGAGCAATATATCCACCACCACCAGGTTCTGCACCAGGATACCAAGAACTCCACCATTGTACTGCTAACGGAATTATTAGAAGTGTAATTATGGCATTCTTATCTGAGAAATCTGGTAAAATAGAAAGCTTATTTGCTACATTTTCGTTTGCTAATAAAGCATCTAAACCACCAACTTCTGGAATATTAATTAAATAATATGCTGCGCCAATTGCTCCAGCCATAGCTACAAAAAACAAAATAAAATCTGTGTATACTACACCTTTAAATCCACCTAAAGCACTAAAAACGACTGTTATCAATCCTGCAGATATAACTGTTTGCCAAGGTTCTAATCCTAACATAATTCCGCCAATCTTTATAGCAGCTAATGTTACAGCAGACATGGTTATCACATTAAAAATAACACCTAAATATACTGCTCTAAATTTTCTAAGAAACTCTGCTGGTTTTCCGCCATATCGTAATTTATAAAATTCTAAATCTGTTTTTACGTTAGATTTTCTCCAAAGTTTTGCATAGACAAAAACAGTTAATAGTCCTGTTAATAAAAATGCCCACCAAACCCAATTACCAGAAACACCGTTAGTTCTAACAATATCTGTTACTAAGTTTGGTGTGTCGGTAGAAAAAGTAGTTGCAACCATTGAAACACCTAATAACCACCAAGGCATTGTTCTGCCAGAAAGAAAAAACTCAGATGAATTTTTTCCAGACTTTTTAGATACATAGATCCCTATAGCTAAAGTAATTGAGAAAAATAAAATTATTAATGCGTAATCTAATGTGCTTAATGAAATCATAAATTTTAGTTAGAATTTATATTTTAAGTTGATTCGACATACTATCAATTAATTTAAATTGATTTTTTGCACGTACAAGGTTATGATCAGAATATTTAGTTTTATAGTAAGTATCATTATTTAAAAAATCGGTTAAAAAACGAATTCCCATGATAAAAGTCATTGTTTTTACTGCTAAAGGCAATAATTTTATATCTAATTCTGATAATGTATTTTTCACTTCTTCTAAAAAACCTTTTTTATAAGCATTGTAAAAGTTGAGGTTAAAGGTAACTAAATCTAAGTTTTTTTCATCTTCTGCAGCAGAATTACAAATTGTTCTTATAGCATCGCCAAAATCATAATGTATAATTCCAGGCATCACAGTATCCGTATCTATAACACAAAGTCCTTTATTATTACTATCAAAAAGTGCATTTGAAATTTTTGTATCATTGTGTGTTACCCTTAATTTAATATCACCTTTATTTAAATATTTTTCTATTTGATGCATTTTATCTTTAATTACCTTTATTTTTTCAATTAATTCTGATGCTGCTAGTATCCTCTTTTTGGAAGCATTTTTTAAAGCTTCTTGGAATTGTGAAAAACGAAAGGACATTTTATGAAAGTTAGGAATAACTTCAATTAATTTATTGACATCAAAATCATTTGTAAGATTTAGAAAATCTCCAAAGAGTTTTCCTCCTTCATAAGCAATTTCTTCATTTGGAACTTGATCAAAAGTTATACTGTTATCAATAAAAATCATCAAGTTCCAGTAATTTCCTTTTTCATCAATATGATAAAAAACCTCCTTTTTAGAAGGAATAAAAGTTAGAACTTTTTGTTTTAATTCTTCTTCGGATAAATGAGATAACCTTTTCAAAATATGTTTACTGACACTAACTTTATTGTGAATTAGACTTGGAATATCTATAAAAACATTCTGATTAATGCGTTGGAGAATATAATAAGGTTTATGTGTTGTCTTAATTAAAAAGGTATCGTTTATATGACCAAAAATAAATTCTGAAATAGATGAGATTTCACTTCTGTGTTTAAAAGTGTTAAAGATTAATTTTAATTCATCTTTAGGAAAATTCATTAATTCCAAAGATGTTTAGGATAGACATTTTTCCTTTTTAACTCTTGAATTGCTTTTTGAACAACTTCTTTATCTTCTTTATAAGTTACGCCAAACCATTTTGCATCTGATTTTAAAACTTCAACAGTTGCCTTGTTAGAGGTAATAAATTCTGAGATAATTAAAGGAATATAAAATTCAGATTTTAAATCATTGTGATTTTCTTCTAAAAATTGCTCAAATAATTTACTTGTATAGTCAAATATTTTTGGAGAAAACCCCCAAAAATTCATAGAAACAATTGTGTTTTTATCTATGATTGATATTTCTCCAATTTCATCTTTAAATTGAATTAGATTGTCAATTTTTTCAATATGAATTCTTTCAGTAATTTCAGTTAAGTGATTTTCTCCATTCACCTTACATTCTCCTCTCGAAACATATCCAAAATCTGAAACCGTATTTTTTAATAAATACGCCATCATTTTAAAATCATATGAATTTTTATCTGTATTTATAAGAGACTTAGCCATTTCTATAAAAGCTTCTTTCCCATAAAAATCATCTGCGTTTATAACTGCGAAGTTTTCTGAAACTACTTCTTTAGCCATTAAAAGTGCATGACCAGTTCCCCAAGGTTTAATACGATTTTGATTAGAATATTTAACAGGGATGTTTTCTACTTCCTGAAAAACGTAAACTACTTCAGCTTTATTTTTTAATTTTTTATCGAACGCTAATTTAAATTCAGTTTCGAAGTTCTTTCTGATAATAAATACAAATTTTCCAAAACCAGCTTCTAATGCATCAAACAAAGAAAAGTCAATAATAGTATCACCTTCTGGAGTAAAAACATCCATTTGTTTTAATCCTCCGTATCTACTACCCATTCCTGCTGCAAGTATGACAAGTGTAGGTTTATTTTTCTGCATTAATTTAATTTAAAAAATAAGTTTCTAAATTAATCAAAAAATACAATTCTATTAAGGTTTGGTAGATTAAATATTCATACTATATTTATTAATTAAAATGTTTTTATAATCATATAACCACTAAGAAATATTAATATATAAAAAAACACTAAAAATAATTCCAATCTAGATTTTTTAATAAATTTTATCATAACATTTTTTTTTCAATTTTTATAATCCAAATAAGCTCGGTAACCATAAGCTTAATTGAGGAATATAAGCCACTAATAAAAGTGAAACAATCATTGCCAGGAAAAGAGGTAATAACGGTTTGACGACTTTTTCTATAGTTGTTCCTGCTACTCCAACTCCAACAAAGAGGACGGAACCAACGGGTGGTGTACATAAACCTACACAAAGATTTAATACCATCATGATTCCAAATTGAACTGGATCCATTCCTAATTTAGTGATAATTGGTAAAAATATTGGTGTGAATATTAAAACAGCAGGCGTCATATCCATAAAGATTCCAACAAATAATAATATCAAGTTTATTATTAATAAAATGATAATTGGATTATCACTTACACCTAATAATAAATTACTAATATTTTGAGGAATATTTTCATAAGACATCACCCAAGACATACTCATAGAAGCACCAATTAATAGCATAACTATAGCAGTTGTTCCACAAGATTCTAATAGAATTTCTGGAATGTCTTTTGTTTTAATTTCTTTATAATAGAACCCTAAAAGTAGTGTATATAAAACAGCAATTGCAGAAGCTTCTGTAGCAGTAAAAATACCTGCAACAATTCCACCAATTACAACCACTAACAACATTAAACTTGGAAATGCTCTTACAAATGTTCTAGCAACTTCTTTTAATGTACTTCTCTTACCAACTTTATAGCCTTTTTTCTTTGCCCAGAAAGACGCGACTATCATTAAAAGTAATCCAGTTATGATTCCAGGAATATATCCAGCTAAAAATAAAGCAGCAATAGATACACCACCACTTGCTAAAGAATATACAATTAATACATTACTTGGAGGGATTATTAATCCTGTAGTAGATGATGTAATATTTACTGCAGCTCCAAATTCTTTTGAATACCCTTCTTTTTCCATTTCAGGTCCTAAGATACTACCCATTGCAGAAGCAGATGCCATTGCTGAACCTGCAATTGCTCCCATTAACATAGCTGCAATAACATTAATTAATGCCAATCCACCTGGAAGTGAACCTACTAAAGTTTTTGCAAAATCAATTAATCGATGGGCAATTCCACCTTTGTTCATGAGTTGACCTGAGAGGACAAAAAATGGTATGGCCAATAAAGCAAAACTATCTAAACCTGTTCCTATTCGTTGTGAAACTGTTGTTAAGGCTGGTATGGTTGGTATGCTAACCATCATTGTTAATAATGATGAAATTGCAATACTCCAAGCTACAGGAACACCAATTAATAATAAACCTAAAAAACTAACTATTAATATAATTACTGGTAAATATTCCATTAGAATTGTTTGTTTAAAATGTCAGAAACTTTGTAATAAATAATTAAAATTCCACTAATTGGAATTACTAAGTAAACAAATGCCAAAGGTATTTGTAATGCTGGTGAAGATTGTCCAAGAGTATAGGTTATATATACTAATCTAAAACCTCCAACAACCAATGCGAAAAAACAAAAAGCGATAATGATAATACTCGCTATTTTTTTAAGTCTTATTTGTCCTTCTTTATTCAATTTTGCTGGTAATAAATCAATAGCTACATGCATTCTTCTTCCAGAAATATATGCTGCTCCTAAAACACCTACCCAAATCATTAAATATCTTGCCAATTCATCTGTAAAAGAACTTGGAGAGCTTGTTACAAAACGGGTAAATACTTGCCATAATACATTGATTACCATTGCACCCATTATAATTGCAAGTGCAGCTCCTAGAATTTTATCTATTTTTTTTCTTAACTCCATAATTAATTTGTTTCCTGAATTCGGTTAATCAAACTATATATTTCTTTATCATCTTTATATGAATCATACATTGATAATACTTTTTCTTGAAATGCAGATTTATCTGGTCTTACTACAGTAACACCTGCTTTTTGAACAGCTTCTAAAGCTTCTTTTTCGGATGCAGACCACAATTCTCTTTGACGTTTTACAGAAGCATTTGAAGCTTTTGTAACCCAGCCTTGTTGCTCCTCTGTTAAACTATCCCATAAATGTGTACTCATAATTAATACATCTGGAATTGTAGTATGTTCATCTAACGCATAGTATTTACATACTTCATAGTGTCTAGATAAATAAAAACTTGGTGGATTATTTTCTGCTCCATCTACGACACCTTGTTGTAATGATGTATATAATTCACCAAAAGAAATTGGAGTAGGGGATCCACCTAAATTACTTACCATATTCATGGCTGTAACACTTTCCATCACTCTAATTTTTAATCCTTTTAGATCATCAGGGTTATTTACTGGTTTTTCTTTCGTATAAAAACTTCTACTACCTGCATCATAATATCCTAAACCTTTTAACCAATATTTTGTTCCACCATCTAATAATTCTTGGCCAATTGGACCATCTAAAACTCTAAAAGAATGTTCTTTTCCTTTAAAGATAAAAGGTAATCCTAACACTTTCATATTAGGTGAAAAATTTTCCATTACTGCAGCAGAAACTTTAGTCATACCTAGGCTTCCAATTTGTAATAACTCTAAACATTGACGTTCTGAACCTAATTGTTGACTCGGATAAATTTCCAACTTCATTGTTCCGTTAGAATTTCTTTCTAATTCTTGTCCCATAAAAACCATTGCTTTATGAACAGGATGACTAATATCTAACCCATGAGCCAGTTTTATAGTTTTTTGCTTTTGAACCGAGTTACAAGAACTCAATATCAATAGAGCAAGTATGGGTAAGATGAAAATTTTTCTCATAATTAGTATGTTATTTTAAACTGAATTTATAAAATTTAATTCAGCTTTTAAGTCTTAGTTTTTAATCTTGACTATTTTAACAGTAAACAATCAATTGAAAACAAATATATATAAAATATAACTAAAAATACAATCGATTGTATTGTTTGTGTTGTAATTATATTTTATTGATTAAATCTAAATAATCATTGACATTTGTTAAATAGGGGACAACAAAATATAATCTAAACCTAGGCCTTTTTTCCATTTCCCTGCATTGATGTTAAACCCTTCTAAATTCAAGCTGTATTTACCTTTTTTATTAATAATTATTTCTCCTGCATTGCTTGTTATTTTTTTATAGAAAAACAATGATTTATTAATTTCCTCTTGATCTCTTTTTAATTCTAAAGGAATAATTTTATCAGCAATTTTAATTACTCCTTTTTGTTCTGAACCAATCCATTTTGGATTTGAATGTCTTGCTTTTTCATTGCTAATTACTTCAACTTTAAATTTTCCAGGGGCATGAATATTAAATCTCCAAGTTGACACTTGTTTTTCTTCATTATATGTTGAACAAATTCTATCTAATCTGATTTTTTTATTTAAAGATTGTGATATTTCAGTATCTACTTTTAACTTTTTGTTTTTATGATTTAATACAATTACTGTAGCTAAATCATTATTCTTAATTTTACTAATATCAATAGTAAGAAATCTGCCTTCTTGTTTATAATTTAATTTTTCTTCACTATTTAAAAGAGTGATGGATTGAATCTCTGTTAGTAATCCATTTAATTCAATACTATTATTTTCTGGCCAATTGAATATATTTAAATATATTTTTTTGGATTTCTCTGTAATATAACCCCAATCATAATTCCAAGGAAAAGATGAACCATGTGAACCGTAAATAGCTTCACCATTTGATTTTAACCAACTCCCAACAATTTTTAAATTTTTTATAGGTTCTTTTGGGAGTTCACCATTAGCCTTGGGACCAACATTTAAAAGGTAATTACCATTTCTACTTGCGCTTGCAATTAATGAATTTAAAATTAATTTAGGTTTTCTCCATTCTGTATCATCATTTCTAAATCCCCAAGACGTATTTGTTGTTCCGCACATTTCCCAAGGAGTTGGCAAATTATCACCAGTAAAGTAATTATCAGAAGGAGTATAAAAATCATATACAATCTTTTTATCAAGTTTTGTTGGAACTCCATATTCTCCAATTCTTGAGCTAATTATTATTTCAGGTTGTAATTCTCTTGCTGTTTTAGCAAAATGTTTAATTTCATCTGAAGATAAGCCACCACCCATATCAAACCAAATAATATCGATTTTACCATAATTAGTTAAAATTTCTTTTAATTGTGGAATTGATTTTTCTTTTAAATAGATTTCTCTATTCATGTTATCTGGACTATAATCTAAGGTGTTCATTCGCTGATTTAATCTACCTTTTCCAACATACGCATGAGGATGCTCCCAATCGATCATATGAGAATAATAAAGTCCGAATTTTAAACCTCCTTTATGACATGCATCTTTTAATTGCTTGACAATGTCTTTTTTAAAGGGCGTACTCATAATATCATAATTGGATACTTTTGAGTCAAATAAAGCAAACCCATCATGATGTTTTGAAGTGAGTACAATGTATTTCATACCTGCTGCTTTAGCAACAGCTACCCAAGCATCTACATCAAATTTTTGTGGATTAAATTCTTTAACTAATTTTTTATATTCTGATAGTGGGATTTTTAACGTATTCTGAATCCATTCAGCAATTTTTGGCGTAATCTCTCCTTTATATTCGCCTGCTAAAACAGAATATAATCCCCAGTGAATAAACATACCGTATTTAGCGTCTTTCCACCATTGCATTCTTGTATAAAATTCTTCTTTACTTTCTTGGTGAGATGAATTCTCATTCAACACTTTTTCTATCTTTTTAGAATCCTTTTTTGATTCATCTGTTTTACATGAAAAAATAAATAAGCTAGTAATAACTAAAAAAATGAGTTGAAAATTTCTTTTAAGTTTATTCATGATAGTAAATAAATTCCTTTTTTTTTGCAATAAAAAAGGAAGTTCTGAAAAGAAATTCCTTTAAGTCTTCATTGCAAAAACAATGAATTTTGGCCGAATCTTTTGTGGTTTTTTGTAGTTGAAATAGTGTTTTTATTAGCTTGGTATTTTTCTAAAACATCTACGTTTTCAAAAGATTCTTCTTGAGGGCTAGCCATATATTATACATTTACTTAAAATAAAGTAAAAACAGTTCTTAAATATACCATTTTATTATTAAAATCTAATTTTAAAGAAATTATGATTAAATATTTTAATTATTTTTTGATAATTTATTCCCTTTTATTTCCCAGCTTGAAAACCAAACACTTTTAGAATCTGAATTTTTATTATTTGTATCAACAAAATTACTAACAAGAGAAATATTTCCTTTTAATTGTTCATTAGAAATATTATTTTTTGAAATACTTGCTAGCATTTTTTCAGTTTCAATATCTTTAGCAGTTAAATCGATTGTGTACTTACTTTCTATAGGAGTGATTTTGACATGCAAGATAATTCCATTAAATAATTTATTTATTATAATCTGATTTTTATGATTTAAGGTTGGTTTACCAATAAATAATGCTCCATTGGTACTGATTCCAAGATTTAGTCCGTGTTCAGGTTCTATTTTACTTATATTCTCTGAAGAATAATCTTTTTGTCCGATACTAAATCCCGCCCAATTTTTATTTTCTTTAGAAATTTTCTTATTGAAAAAACCAATATTTAAACTCATATCTAAATTTCCTATATCTTTTGATAAAAGCCTATCGAGAAGTATTACACTTCTATTCTTTCTACTAACTAAACATTCAATTTTCTTGTTTTTTATTTTCCATTCATGCTTAGAATTTGATTGATATTGTTTTTTTAGTGAGTTTTGATTTTGATTATCATTAAAATCAATTCTAAAACTTGTTTGCTTATTATTATCTTTTTTACAATTTGTAAATAAGAATATTGGTAAAAATAAAATCACCAAAAAATGTTTTAGATGTAGTAATATATTTTTTTGGTTAAGCATTTTCTAAACTATCTTTTTAAGGGGGAATCAATATTGTATATATAATATTGATGTTTAATAAAGTAAAGATAGCTATAGTACTAAGTTTTATAGGTGGAATTGTAGTTCACTTAACAGGTGATTATCAACCAAAGAACAAAGTATTTATATTCATTATTATTTTGGTGTGTTGTATTTGTAGGTAGTATACTTATCATTATTATTTGCTATTATAATAATTTCACCATTGTTTGTTTTGACAATTTTCATATCTCTCACATCCTTATCTTCAAAGAATCCATGAGATTTATTATCAATAAAAGTAAATTCCCCTTTAGTGTTTCCTTTTAATAATGAACCAATTCCTGCATCGGCTCTAGTTGTTTCAATTTCAGATTGATAGTTGTTTCCAGCTAATAATAAGTCATTAATTCCATCACCATCAAAATCGTTATATAAAATACTATTTACTGGAGATTGTTGGACTTTGTTTTCAAAAGAATTAAAACTAAAATCACCATTTTTATCTTGATAAAATATACCTGATCGAAATTCATTAGCTTGAAGGTGTAATGCACTTTCTAAATTATTGCCTATAACACCTTTAACATCTTTATTTGCAAAATCTGTATAAGTAGGAATGATTTTTTCTAAACCAGGAATTTGTTGAGTAGTACATTGTTTTCCTCTTACCAGTACTTGTTTGTTTTTATAATATTTTGCTAGTAAAATATCAGCTGCACCATTTCTATCAAAATCTGAAGTGTACACATGAAAAGGCTTATCTTTAGTTGCATGAAATTTATAATTCAGGCCTAAATTCCCAGCTATAATATCTTTTGTTCCATCATTATTGATGTCAGTAATTACAATTTTATTCCACCAACCTTTTTGATTAGATAGTTCTGAATTTTTTTTTGATTTTTTAAGTTTTCCATTTGCGTTTTCAAATACTTCAATTCCCATCCATTCACCAGTAACAATTAAATCAACATCATTATCATTATCAATATCATTCCACACAGCATCTGTTACCATGCCTATTTTTTCAAGTTCTGGAGCTATATTTTTCGTTACAATTGTGAATTTACCTTTCTCATTATTTAAAAGATAACTAATAGGTGAGTAAGGATATAATCCAGGAATTACTCTACTGCCTATAAATAAATCTATATCTCCATCATTGTCATAATCAGAAGCTTTTACTATCGAACCTGCTGAATTAATTTCTGGTAATAAATCTATTGATTTTTTAAAGTTTCCATTTGTGTTTATATATAATCGATCATTTAGTAATGGGTGATTTTCTGAATATTCATAGCTACCACTTACCACATATAAATCTAAATCTCCATCGTTATCCGAATCAAAAAATGTAGCAGAAATGTCTTCATGATATTTATCTTCTATAAAATCATTAACTATAATATTATTATATTCGCCATTATTATTCCCTATTAGTAATTGTCCTTCAAAACCAAATGAACCTCCAAGGTATAAATCATCAATACCATCATTATTTATATCTGCAACTGCTACTGCTGGACCAGTTTGAGATAATTTATGAGGTAATAATATTTGTCTATTAAAATCATTAAAAACCGAATCTTTATGAGCATAATTAAAAGTTTGTTTGCTGAAAAGATCATCTTTATTATCCTTTATCTTATGATTAATTTCAGAAGCATTTGAATAGTTAATTGTTACTAATTGATTAGATTCTATGTTTGTTAGTTTTTGTTCTTTTCCATCTGACCAAATAATTTTCACTTTAGGTATTGTTGAAGTTTTTCCAAGTCCAAAATGTAGTTTGTTTGAAATAGAGGAGAGGTAGCCTCTATTTGTAATTAACTCTCTTGTTAATATTTGATTATCATTTAAAAACAATTCAACTTTTACTCCAGTACCAAATTGATTTTCTTTTGACCCTTTAAATTTAAATTGAATGTAGTTCCCAATATTATTTTCAATCGCATTATTTTTTAAAACTGTAGCTTTTTCATTAATATTATTTACAATAATATCTAGGTCTCCATCATTATCTAAATCTGCATAAGCCGCTCCATTTGAAAATGTTGGGTTTTGATTTGTCCAATTTTCAGATTGATTTGTAAACGTTCTATCTCCTGAATTTTTAAAAAAATAGTTTTTCAGTTTTTGCTGAGGAAACATTTGAGAATATTCCAATAAATCTTTTTGAGTTGGTTTCCTTTTTTTAGATCTAATAACTTTTCTGATTTCATTTGTTTTATCTTGATCTAAAACATCTCTATAAATTCCATTAGTTATATAAATATCATTAAACCCGTCTAAATCAAAATCTGCAAACAGGGTAGACCAACTCCAATCCGTATTTGAAACCCCTGCCATCTGTGATATATCGCTGAAAGTTCCATTACCATTATTTACATGTAACATATTATGCATGTATTGATGATGATAATTCATTTTAACCATTTTGTCAAATTTTTCAACAGAACTCATAGCCATGGTTGTTTTTGAACGGATATAGTCTTCTGGACTCATGTCTAATGTAATAATATCCATTAAACCATCATTATCAATATCTCCAATATCACTACCCATACTATAGAAAGACATGTGTTTTAAAATCTTATTTCTACTTTCTGTAAACGTACCGTCACCATTATTTAGATATACAAAATCTGGCATATCAAAATCATTATTTACATAAATATCTAGATACCCATTATTGTCTAAATCACTTATTTGAGCATTTAACCCAAATGCTTTGTCAATTTGTATTCCAGCTTCTTTAGATACATCAGTAAATTTTCCATTATTATTTTTGTACAATTTATCATGTCCTTTTAAAGCTATAGTTTTTGGGTCTTCTGCTATAGAATCTAAGTTTTCAATTCCTTGACTTCTTCCTGTAATTATTGGAGTATTAAGAACAAATAAATCTAAATCACCATCTTTATCATAATCAAAAAAACTGGCATTGGTAGATCTATTTGAATCATCTATACCATATTCTTTTGCTTTTTCAGTAAATGTTAAATCCCCGTTGTTTATATATAATTCATTTGTTAGCCTTTCGTCATTATATTTACCTGCTTTTGAAATATAAATATCTAGCAAACCATCATTATTAATATCTACAACAGAAACCCCCGATGTAAAACCATTATTTTTTTTAAATCCAGTTTGATATGTTATATCTTCAAATTTTAATTCACCTTTATTTATGTAAAGTTTGTTTTCAAATTGATTTGAAGTAAAAAGGACATCAACTAAGCCATCGTTATTGAAATCTGCAGTTGCTAAACCTCCACCATTATAAGAATAAATATATTTATAATAATGGTAATCTTGTGACTCTATAATTTTGTTAGAAAAAGTAATGCCACTTTCTTTGTATGATACGTGATCAAATAATAATTTTTTCTTTTGACAAGAGAAAATTAGTAAAGGAATTATTAAAAATGATATAAATTTTAAAACTTTCATAAAGATTTTTATAAAACTAAATTACTACATTTAAAAACACCTTCAAGGTTTTATCTTGAAGGTGTTTAATATTTTTTTGAAATATAATAGATTAGTCTGCTAAATGTGGTGCTCTATCAATTTCTTCTTGAGGAATAGGCACAAAGTAATTATTTGGAGATAAGTCTCCCCAACCAGATATAACTTTATCAATAGATTCTCTTGGAGATCTATTTGCTGTAAGAATTGACTCAACTCTTTCCATTCTAACTAAATCATACCAACGCTTGAACTCACCTCCAAGTTCCCATTTGCGTTCCTTAAAAGCAGTTTCTGCTAAGCCGGCACTTCTATCATCATTATGATTTCCAACACCATAAGCTCTATCTCTTACATCATTTATAGCTCTCCAAGCATCAGGAGAGTTACCGCCTGACCTACCTTCTGCTTCAGCATATAGTAATAGTAAATCTGAATATCTCATAAAATAACTTGTTATACGTGTATTACTATTTCTAGGATTAATTAATGTAATATCTCCTTGACCGATGGCTTTTTTAAACATTGGACGTGCACCTGTATCTAAATCTTCCCAACTAACAATCGTTCCTAACGGTAGTGGTGTTGTTCTGTCTGTGCCGTCTGGTAATAACTTATCTTCCCTTATTATTTTTATTTCTGTTATAAATGTTGCATCTTTTCTTGGGCCAGCAGGAAAATCTTCAAAATATTTTATTTCAGAAAAAATTTCATTCCATCCACCAGCTTCGGTAGGAAATGCAACGCTACCAGTAACTCTATTTGAAAAGTGGTTGTCGACATGTTGCGCGTGTGCAGCTCCCCATACAATTTCAGAATTCAACCTTTCAGATTCCTCTTCTGTCCATAATGTGTTCATGTCACTAACCAAAGCAAAACCATGTGTACCTGCGTTATTAATAACTTCTTTCGCTTTAGTTGCTGCCTTTTTGTACATGTCTGTACCTCCTTTTAATGGCCAACCTGCCCAATGCATATACAATTTTGCTAGGATAGCTTTAGCGGAACCTTTATTTGGTTTTATACCAACAGATACATCAGGATGTTTGTTTGGAAGTAGTGATTCTGCTTTCAATAAATCAGATTCAATTTGTTTATAAACATCAATTATTTCAGATTTAGGTGTTTTCGAATCTAATTGAGTACTTAGTACTAAAGGAATTTTACCGAAATTATTTGTTAATTCAAAGTAAAAATATGCTCTAACAAAGTATGCTTCACCAATAAAAAGATTTAATTGATTTTTTTCGTCTAAGCTTTTAGTTTCTATATTTGATTCATTTTCAAGAATAAAATTTGTTGCTTCTATAACAGAATAAGGTCTTCCCCATTGCCATATTAAATCCTCATTACTATTATCAAAGGTTCTTTTGTCCATTGTTTGAAACCTAAGTTTATTATTAGCTGCAGAGCTAGTAATATCATCGCCTCCAAAAGCATTTTGAAATGAATTAGTTCTTCTGGTAGCAGAAGTAATAGTTTTAAACATTCCAATAGTTGCTAGTTTTAAACTATTTACACTAGTTAAATTCGCTGGATCAATTAATGCTTCATTTGGCGTATCGTTTATATCTCCACAAGATACAAACAACAATAAGCTACATAAAAGTAATGCTATAGGTTTCTTAATTAAGTTAAGTTTATTTTTCATGACTTTAATTATTTTATATTTTAAAATTCTAAATTGATACCAATGGTTATTGTTCTTGGGTTAGGGTATGCTCCCCAATCTATAGAAGCTCCAGTAGATGAATTAACCGTTGTAGAACTTACCTCAGGGTCGTAACCTGTATAATCAGTAATTGTAAATAAATTTTGTCCACTTGCATATACACGAACTAAATTAAATCCGTTAATCATATTTTTTAAATTATACCCTAAAGACACATTACTTAACCTAATAAAACTACCATCTTCAACATATCTGGTTGAATTAATAAAGTTAGTACCAGTAACTGGAATGTCAGTTTCATTTTCTGGTGTCCATCTATCTCTATAATCTCCCCATGTAGGATTATCAACATTTAATGAATTTACTCCTCTAGTTAAGTTTAATACATCAAATCCTTGTGTTGTATTTATAAGAAAACTAAAGTCTAAATTACCATAAGTTAATGTATTACTAAAACCTAGTGTGTAATCTGGATTAGGGTTACCAATAATGCCAGTAATGGATGAATTAGTGTCATCAGTAATATATTTAACTCCACCCGCAGGTTTACCAAGACCAGACTCTGCCGATTTAATAGTTCCAAGAAAAGTAACACCATGAAATAGTCCCAAAGGTTCTCCAACTTTAACAATTGCCATTGCCCCATTTGTTGAACCACTTCTTCCGGCTGGATTTACAAATATTTCAGTTTGAACTCCGTCTAATTTGTCTACGTTATTTCTATTCATAGAAAAGTTTACAGATGAACTCCATGTTAATTTGTCATTCTCTATAATATTTCCATTTATGCTTATTTCTAACCCTTTATTAGAAACTTGTCCTACATTATCAATAAATTTTTTAATATTTATGTTTCCTCCAAGATTATTTGCGTGATCTAAGCCTAAAAATGTTGGTAAATCAACATCTAAAAATAAATCTGAAGTTCTTTTGTAATAAACATCTGCGGTTAAATTTACTCTATTATCAAACATAGACATGTCAAAACCTAAGCCAGCTTGTCTTGTAGTTTCCCAAACTAAATTTCCATTTGCGGGACTTCCTAAAACTAATCCACCATTATCTGCATTTATTCCATCTAATGGGAAATTTATAGTACGTTCTTCAAACTTAGGAGTTGTATCTCCAAAGCTTGCACCTTGATTACCAGTTTCACCATAACTCATCCTTAATTTTAATGAATTAATGAAAGAATCTTCAGGCAGTATTTCGTCAAGCTTATAAGCAATAGCACCAGAAGGGAAAATACCAACTTGATTTTTTCCTACAAAGACTCCAGCTTGATCACGTCTAACTGTAGCTGTAATTAATAAATTATCATTAAAAACATACTGAACTCTTGCGAATAAAGAACGGATAAATCTTTTGTCTAAATCATTAGAGTACCCTTTCTCATTTAAAGGGAATTGATCTACAAGATAAAACTCTTTAGTGTCAAATGGGTCATCTATATCACCAACACTACCACTAAACCTTTTGGTGTATCTTGATATTATTTCAAAACCTGCTAATGCTTCAATTCTGTGCTTACCAAATTCTTTTACCCAATTTAAAGTTGAAGTTCCTTGGATAGATGTTCGAGAGCTGTAACCTGCACCAGAATTAGAAGGTCTTAAAGGATCTAATCCAGGTTGTACACCAATATAGTTCCTTGTAAAACTCCCTCTATGTAAATATGAACCAGATAAGTTTAATGTTAAATCTTCATTTAACTTATAATTAATATTTAAATTGGTGTTAATTGTTGTTTTAGTATTTTTTCTTTCAGATTCTCTTCTAACCGCAATTGGGTTGACAAATTGAGAAGCTAAGTTATTTGTAGATGTTAAATTATAACTTCCATTTTCATCTGTTACTGGCGTTAATGGATCCCATCCTATTAGAGCATTAATACCAGCTCTATTGTCTGTAGATGTTCTAGATCCGTTAGATAATAAATTAAAATAATTTTCTACGGTACCATTAATATTCAGTCCAATTTTAAGGTTTTCATTTACATCAACATTTGTATTCGATCTTAAATTATATCTTTCATAACCAGAATTAATGTCAATACCTTCTTGATCTAAAATACTAGTAGAAATAAAATAACCAACATTATCACTTTTTCCTCTAAGAGATAATTGAGTATTACTAGTTATACCAGTTTTAAAATATTCTTTTTGATAATCTGTCCCTGATCCAATTAGTGTTTCTCCATTTATTTGTGCAAATTCTTCAGGGCTTAATTTATCCACAAAACGCGGAACTTCAGAAAAACTAGTATAAGATGACACACTTATTTTTGCTTTACCTCGTCCTTTTTTGGTTGTAACTAAAATTACCCCATTAGACCCTTGAACTCCATAGATTGCTGTTGCGGATGCATCTTTTAAAATTTGTATAGATTCAATATCGTTTGAATCAACAGCTCTTAGATCTGCTCCAAATACACCATCAACAACAACTAAGGGTTGATTTCCTCTTGTTATTGAGTTGTTTCCACGAATACGTATCTTTAATTCAGCTCCAGGTGCTCCAGAGTTTTTACTTATTTGAACACCAGCAGCTCTTCCTTGTAAAGCGTCTTCAGCTCTAAATAAAGGTTGTTTTTCAAAATCTTTTGCTCCAACACTAGAGATTGCGCCGGTCAGATCGGATTTCCTTACAGAACCATAACCAATAACAACTACTTCATCAAGTGAATTATTGCTGATTAATGTAACATTGATGTTCGTTTGGTTTCCAACTAAAACTTCTTTAGCAGCGTAACCAACGTAAGAAAAAGTTAATGTTGCACTTTCACTTACTTTTAAAGAATAGTTTCCATCAAAATCCGTTGAAGTACCGTTTGAAGTGCCTTTTTCGAAAACACTTGCTCCAGGTACAACTTCTCCAGTATCATCTTTTACAGTACCTTTAACAACTTTACTTTGAGCAAAAGTAGCATTTGTACTTAGTCCTATTATAAAAATAGAGATATAGAGTACTACAGAGTTTTTAATCTTTTTTAAGAAAAATTTAGACTCATTTTTCATATTTATTAGAATTTTAGTTATTTGTAAGTTACAAATATTATTCTTTTGAAGATAATAACCAAGGGGGAAAAGACCCTAAGAAGGGGTATTATTTGTTCATAAAGGTTTTGTGAGGTTCTAAGTGCTTTATTTTGTGTGATTTACTCTATATTGAGAGGGGAGCTCATTATATTGTTTTTTAAAGAGTTTTCTAAAATGTTTTAAATCATTAAAACCTAATTCATAAGCTATTTCAGAAATATTCATGTCTGTTTTTGAAGTTATTAATTGGCCAGCTCTTTTTAATTTAATAGTCCTGATAAATTCTGCAATTGACTGCCCTGTTAATGCTTTAATTTTTCTGTATAGAACAGATCTACTCATATTTAATTTTTCTGTAAGATCAATTACAGAAAAATCAGGATTCGATAAATTATTTTCAACAATTTCTAACGCTTTTGCTAAGAATTTTTCATCAGCAGAAGTAGCTACAATTTCTTTAGGTTTGGTAATTAATTCTTTTCTGAATTTAGAGATTAAGTTTTTTCTTGAATTGATAAGGTTGTCAATTCTTAAGCTTAATGTTTTAGGGTCAAATGGTTTCAGTATATAAGAGTCTGCTCCAGTTTGAAAGCCAGAATCTTGTGATTTTTTTGATGTTTTAGCTGTCAATAACACAACTGGAATATGGCTGGTTTTTATATTAGATTTTATATTTTGACATAGCTCAATTCCATCCATTTCAGGCATCATTACATCACTTAAAATTAAATCAATAGATTTTTCTATTGCTAATTCTAATGCAATTTTTCCGTTTTCGGCTTCAACAATATTGTAGTTGTTATTAAATATGCTTTTAAGTAAAGATCTAACTTCTGGGTTGTCTTCTACAATAAGCAGTGTAGATAAAGTATTATCTACTTGATTTTTTGAAATATCGTTATTTATTGTTTGAGGAGTTGCTTGATGAATCGGATTAAGAAATTGTGAGGTGCTGTTTTCAATTAAATTTTTATCATTTACTAATTGATTCTTTTTTAGATGTGATTTACCAAGAGGTAATGTTACTGTAAATACAGATCCTTTTCCTTTTGTGCTTTTTACAGTTATTTTTCCGTTATGTAAGTTTACCAAACTTTTTGTTAAAGATAAACCAATACCAGTACCTAGTTGGGTATTTGATTTTTGTCCTAATTGGTAAAAGCGATCAAAAATATATTTTACATTTTCTTTAGAAATACCTTTGCCTGTATCTTCTATATCTAATTGAATATACTTTGTGTCTTTTTTTTCTTTTGTTGAGATTTTTATAGAAATTTCTCCACCATCATTTGTGTTCTTAAATGCATTAGATAATAAATTATACATTATTTTCTTTAGTTTAATTTTATCAAACCAAACTTTTATGTTTTCATCAGAAGTATCTAAGTTGAAATTTATATTTTTTGCTTTAGCTAATTCATTAAAAGAAATTTTAATCTCATTAATAAATGAAACAATATTATTTTTAGAAGCTTTTAATTTAAGTTGACCAGATTCGTTTTTTCTAAAATCTAATAATTGATTAATAAGTTGTAGCAAAACCATTGCATTTCTGTGCATTACAGAATGTTGTTCTTTGATAAAAGAATCCCCTTTTTGCTCATTAATCATTTTTTCTAAAGGACCAATAATTAATGTTAAAGGTGTTCTGAAATCATGAGAAATATTCGTGAATAATTGTAGTTTTAAAGCATTTACTTCTTCAATCTGCTCTTTTTCTTCACGTTCTTTTTTAAGTTCGTTTTTTTCTTTTATTCTAATTAAATAATATTTTCTAAATAAATAAAGCAAACATGCAGCTCCAATAATATAAATCAAATAAGCCCACCAAGTTTTCCATGGTGCAGGAAGAATTCTAACTTTTAATTCAGCTCCTTTTTCATTCCATAATCGATCGCTATTAGATGCTTTTACTCTAAAAGTGTAAGTGCCAGCGTCTATATTTGTATATACTGTTGATTTCCTTGTGCCTACATAATTCCAGTCTTTATCAAAACCTTCTAATTTATAGGCGAATTGATTTTTATTTGCTTTTGAATAACTTAATGCAATAAAATTAAAGCCAAAAACATTTTGATCATGTGTTAATGTTATTTTTTCTTTATACTTCTTTTTGTAGGGTTGATTGTTGATTAATACATCGGTAATAAGTACAGGTGGTACAAATGAGTTTTCTGTAATTTTATTAGGATTAAATGCAGTTAAACCGTTTGCACCTCCAAAGTATAAATCTCCATTATATCCTTTTAAATAGGCTCCGTAATTAAATTCATTTCCTTGAATGCCGTCAGATACGTCAAAGTTTTTTATTTGGAAGTTTTTTATATCAAATTTACTTAAACCTTTATTAGTACTTAGCCAAATACTCCCATCATCATCAGGTAAGATCCCGTAAACAATTTCACTTAATAGACCATTGGTTGTTCCATACTTTGTGCTTTCTTTGGTTTTTGAATCGTAATAATACAAACCATCACCTTCGGTACCAATCCATAAATTTTTATTTTCATCCTCGAAAACAGAAAGTGTATTGTTGTTTTTTTTGTTTTGTTGAAAATCTATTTTTTCAACTTTAAGAGTGTTTATATCAGTTTTGCATAATCCTTTGTCACCTCCGATATATATATAGTTTTTATCAGTTGAGTTTGTGATTGTATAAATATAATCTCCAACAGTAGTAGATAAGGCAGGAAGTCTTTTAATGTTTTTTCTTTTTTTGTTTAGTGTGTTTATTCCGCCACCTGAAGTTCCAATCCAAATATTTTTATTTGAATCTTCATGTAATACAACTACTCTGTCATTACTAAGTGACAATGTATCATTCGGGTTATTTCTGAATTTTTCAAAAGAAAAAGGTTCTTTTTTAGTATTTAAAAAATTTAATCCTCCATCATGTGTTCCTATCCAAAGATTATCGTCATTATCTTTTAAAATTGCTTTTACATTATTTGTACTAAGGCTTCTTTGAGAGTTGTTTTTTGTGTAGTGTTTAAAGTCCCCTGTTTTTTTATTATAAAAGTTTATCCCTCCACCTTCAGTACCTATCCACAAGTTGTGTTGGTTGTCTTCTACGATTGAGCTAACAACTTTATAATTTAATGAGTTTGTTGTTCCTGAAGAAAAAAGTTTAAATGAATCAAAACTTCTATCATAATAATTAATTCCACCAGCATAAGTTCCTACCCAAATATCTCCTTTGCTGTCTTCAAAAATTTTATATACAGAATTTTGACTTAGGCTATTAGGATCATTTTCTTGGTGTTGAATATATTTAACTTGTGTTTTTGTTTTGTTAAAAATATATACTCCATCATAAGTTCCTATCCATAAGTTTCCAAGATAGTCTTCATGTATGTCTCTTACGTGTTCGGAGATAACAGGTTTGTTATTTAGTTTAAAAAGATCGAAACTATCTTTTTCTTTATTATAAATAGCTAAACCGTTTTTATAACCAATCCAAATGTTGTTTTGTCGATCTTCGTAAATAGAAGAAACTCTATTTGATGTTAGTTCTTCTGTTTTGTCTAATTTATAAGATCTTTTTTCTTGCTCTTTATCATTTAAATTATAAACCTCTACATTATTTACTGATTTTACCCATAAATTTCTATTACTATCAATAAATAATGCCCTTATTGGAGTTGAGATTTTTGGAAAACTATCATCAGCTTTTTCTGTATTGATGTTTATTTTATTAATACCCTTATTTGTTCCAACAAGGATATTTTCCTTATCGAATGATATAATATTCCATATTTCAGCATTAATACTGTTCGAATTGTTTAAGTGAATTTTTTTAAATGAGTCATTCTCTTTATTGTATTTGTTAAGACCGTTTTGAGTGCCTATCCACAAATTCCCATTTGGATCTTCAAAAAGAGTTTTTATATAATTATTACTTATAGAGGTAGAATCTTCTTGATGATGTCTAAAAGTTTTAAACGAATAGGCATCATACTTATTAAGTCCGTCTCTTGTACCAAACCATAAGAAGCCATCACTATCTTGAGTTATAGATAAAACAGAGCTTTGAGAAAGACCATCTTTAAGAGAAAAATGCTTAAATTTTATCGACTTAAAAGTGCTTTCTTCCTGTCCAAAGACTGATAAAAAGAGGAAGTAACATATAAAAAAAGTAGTATACCTAATATTTTTCATTATTTATTTGACGAGTTGCGCTCAATAAGTTTTGAATCTAATATAATTGTTTGACTTTCCGAAATAAAATCTTTATTTTTTATTGTTTTCAATAGTAATTCAGTCGCTTTTTTTCCCATAATATTACCAGATTGATCAATTGTTGTTAAGCCGGGTTCTATTACTCTGGAAATAGGCTCGTTAGAAAAGCCTACAATACCAACGTTATCAGGTATTTTAATACCATTATTTTTTAAATGTTTCATGGCTCCAATTGCTGCAACATCATTCGCGGAAAAAATACCGTCAAAATTTACTTTGTTTTCTAATAATTGAGCAGCAATATTCATACCATCTTTTTCCATTAATTTAGATGTAAGAACAAAATCTTCATTAAATTTAATATTATTGTCTTCTAGTGCTTTCTTGTATCCTTTTAATCTGTTTTTGTACATTTCTAAATCCAATGGTCCAGAAAAATGTATGATATTTTTATACCCTTTAGATATTAAATGATTTGTTGCTTTGTATCCACCTTTAAAATCATCAATTAATACGCTGTTATTTTTAGGAATATCGCAATATCTATCAAAAAGCACATATGGAGTTCCGCTAGTTTTTAAACTATCCATATGATTGTAATCCTTTGTTTCCATTGATATAGAGATTAACACTCCATCAACTCTATTAGAAACTAATGTGTCTAAAATTTGTTTTTCTCTTTCTAATTCTTCTAAAGATTGACAAATAATTACATTGTAATTTTCTTTGTAGGCAGTTTCTTCAATTCCTTCAATAACAGAGGAGAAGAAGTAACGAGAAATCCTAGGTACAACTACACCTATGGTATTTGTTACGCTTTTTCTTAGATTTGCAGCAATTAGATTACGTTGGTATCCAAGTTCTTTTGCTTTTGCTTGTACTTTTTCTTTAGTTTTTTTTGTGACTCTAGAACTGTCGTTTAATGCGCGTGATACTGTTGAGCTGTCTAATCCCAAAGCTCTAGCAATATCGTGTATTGTTACTTTGTTTGTTTTCATAAAATGATCATTAATTTATAACTAATGGGAGAATGGGAGAAGACAAATATATAAAATATTTTAAAATACAATCGATTGTATTTGTTGTTTTATTTCATATATTTGTAAAATATACGTATAATATAATAAATCATTGTCAATATTAATATGAAAACAAATTACAGTACTAGATATGCAGCATCACCAAAAGATGTAAAATCTTATGATACAACAAGATTAAGAGAAGAATTTTTAATAGATAATTTAATGGAGTTGGATGCTATTAATTTAGTATACACGCATTACGATAGATATATCGCAGGTAGTGCTGTTCCAACAAGTACTCCTTTAAATTTAGAAACAATTGATCCATTAAAAGCATCTTACTTTTTGGAAAGAAGAGAGTTAGGTATTATTAATATTGGTGAAAGTGGTTCAGTTTCTGTAGATGGAACAGTTTATAATTTATCACACAGAGAAGCATTGTATGTTGGGTCAGGAAATAAAGAAGTTATATTTTCAAGTGATGACGCAAGTAATCCAGCAAAGTTTTATTTAAATTCAGCTCCAGCACATAAAGAATATCCAGTCAAAAAAATTGGAACAGATGATGTTGAAGTTATCGAATTAGGATCACCAGAAACTGCAAATGCAAGAACATTAAGAAAATATATTGTAAATAGTGTTGTTGATGTTTGTCAATTACAAATGGGTATGACTACTTTAAAAACAGGTAGTTCTTGGAATACAATGCCAGCACATGTACATGATAGAAGAATGGAAGTATATTTCTATTTTGAAATTGATGCAGATCAAGCAGTATGTCACTTTATGGGAGAACCAACTGAAACTAGACACATTTGGATGACAAATGATCAAGCAGTAATTTCTCCACCATGGTCAATTCACTCAGGATCAGGAACTAGTTCTTATAGTTTTATTTGGGGAATGGCAGGAGAAAACTTAGATTATGGTGATATGGATCACTGTAAAACAAACGAATTAAAATAATAAAAAATAAAGAATATGTCAGTTAACTTATTTGATTTAACAGGGAAAGTAGCATTAGTTACAGGAGCAGTTCATGGTTTAGGAATGGCTATGGCAAAAGGATTAGGAAATGCTGGAGCAACAATTGTTGTGAATAATTTTTCTAAGGATGCATTAGAAGAAGCTGTTGCAGAATATAAAGCTTGTGGTTTAAACGCTTATGGATATGTGTTTGATGTAACTGATGAAAAAGCAGTTATATCAGCCATCGAAAAAATTGAGAAAGAAGTTGGTAATATTGATATTTTAGTAAATAATGCTGGTATTATAAAAAGAACACCAATTGTTGATATGGAAGTTGCAGATTTTAAAGCTGTAGTTGATGTAGATCTTGTTGGGCCATTTATTGTCTCTAAAAATGTAGTGAAAGGAATGATTGAAAGAGGTGGTGGTAAAATTATTAACATCTGTTCTATGATGAGTGAGCTAGGTAGAGATACCGTAAGTGCTTATGCAGCTGCAAAAGGAGGTTTAAAAATGTTAACTAAAAGTATGGCTACAGAATGGGCAAAATTTAATATACAAACCAACGGAATTGGTCCAGGGTATTTTGCAACAAGTCAAACTGCACCGATAAGAGTTGATGGTCATCCTTTTAATGAATTTATTATCAAAAGGACTCCAGCTGCACGTTGGGGAGCTCCAGAAGACTTACAAGGTGCTGCAATTTTTTTAAGTTCTAAAGCAAGTGATTTTGTAAATGGTCATGTTGTTTATGTAGATGGTGGAATTTTAGCGACTATCGGTAAACCAGCAAATGAATAATAATTAAAATATATATGATGAATACTATTAAAACTATTTTATGTTTAGTGTTAGTTGGTGTTTTTACTTCTTGTTCGCAAAAAGAAAATACTTCTATTACAATTAAAAACACATTAGATGTTGATAAATCTTTTGAAACAGTTGAGTTGTCAAAAGATGATTTAAAAGTAGAAGATTTAACAACTGTTGGTATTCGTGATGTAAAATCAGGTGATTTACAAGTTACACAAACTGTTGATAATGATGGTGATGGAGTTGTAGATCAAATTTTATTTCAGCCTAAAGTTTCTGCAAATTCTGAATCAGAGTTTGAAGTTGTAACTATTAAGGGAGAAGAAAAACCATCTTCAATTGAATATTGTTTTTCTCGTTTTGTTCCTGAAAGAACAGATGATTATACTTGGGAAAATGATAGAGTTGCTTTTCGTGTTTACGGACCAACAGCTCAGAAAATGATTGAAGATAACGTTCCTGGAGGAACACTTTCTAGTGGTGTAGATCCTTGGTTAAAAAAAGTGGATTATCCTATTATCAATAAATGGTATAAAGAATATGTAGATGGAACTGGGTCGTATCATGAAGATACTGGTGAAGGTTTAGATAATTTTCATGTAGGGATTAGTCGTGGAGCTGGAGGAATCGCTGTAAAAGTTGATACAACATATTATTTTTCTAAGAACTATGTAAAATGGAGAACCATCACTACTGGTCCATTAAGAACTAGTTTTTCTTTAGAATATGGAGATTGGAAAGCAGGAGAATCAACAATAAAAGAATCTAAAATTATTAGTTTAGATAAAGGAAGTAATTTTTCTAAATTCGAAACAACTATTATCGGATCAGATAATATTTCTGCTGGATTAACACTGCATGAAAAAGATGGTGTTGTAAATAGTAACAAAGAAAACGGTTGGGTAAGCTATTGGCAACCTCATGCAGATTCTGAATTAGGAACTGCTATTATTGCTTTACCATCAACTTTTTTAGATTCTGAAACATATAATGTTGATGCTAAAGATTTAAGTAATGCATATGCAAACTTAAAAGTTGAAAGAAATACGGTTGTTTATTATTCTGGATTTGGATGGAAAGAAAGTGGTCAATTTAAAAATAACCAAGAGTGGGAAAATTATTTAAATGACTTTTCAAAAAAGAAGCAAACACCTTTAATTGTTAAGATTAATAATTAATTGCTTTATTCTTTTTGTTAAATGAAAAGCAAACTCATTTTGTGCCAGTTATAAGATTTCTTAAAGAATGAATGTAAATAACGACATATAAAATTTAGATATAAGTGCGGTTTTTTGATAAAAGCCGCATTTTTTTTTGAAGTTAAATTAATTCTTTTATTAATAAAATAATCAATAAATAGATGGATACATTTATAAAAAAAACATTTTTTCTACTATTAATTTCTTCAATTTTCATCCATTGCAAGACAGATAAAAAGATAATAGACAATAATCAAAAACCAAACATCGTAATTATTTATGCAGATGATTTAGGTTATGGTGACATAGGAATAAACGGAACATCAGAAATTAAGACACCAAACATTGATGCTTTAGCAAATGGAGGAGTTCGTTTTACAAACGGATATGCAACTTCTGCAACCTGTACACCAAGTAGATATGCTTTATTAACAGGAGTATATCCTTGGAAAAATAAAAAAGCAAAAATTTTACCAGGTACAGCACCATTGATTATTAAAACGGATCAAATGACAATTCCTAAAATGCTTAAAAAAGAAGGGTATCATACAGGGATTGTAGGTAAATGGCATTTAGGTCTTGGAAGTGGACATGTAAATTGGAATGAAAAGGTAACTCCTGGTCCAAATGAAGTAGGATTCGATTATTCTTATATTATGGCCGCAACACAAGATAGAGTTCCAACAGTTTACATAGAAAATGGAGATGTTGTTGGTTTGGACCCAAATGATCCTATAGAAATTAATTATGCTAAAAACTTTGAAGGTCAACCGACTGGAAAAGATAATCCAGAATTATTAACTATGAAATGGCATCATGGACATAATAGTTCTATTATAAACGGAATACCCAGAATTGGTTATATGAAAGGTGGTGATGCAGCAAAATGGAGTGATGTTGATATGGCTGATCATTTCTTAAAAGGAGCGCAAGATTATGTTAAGAAAAATAAAAATGAACCTTTCTTTTTATATTATCCTATTCAACAACCCCACGTGCCAAGAACACCACATCCAAGATTTGTTGGTACATCTGGTTTAGGTCCAAGAGGAGATGTTATAGTGGAGGCTGATTGGATTATTGGTGAATTTATTAATACATTAAAAGAAGAAGGGTTATTAGAAAATACCTTAATCGTTTTTTCGAGTGATAATGGGCCAGTTTTAAATGATGGTTATTTTGATGATGCTGTTGAGAAATTAGGAAAACATAAACCATCTGGTTCATTTAGAGGAGGAAAATACAGTTTATTTGAAGCCGGAACTCATATGCCATTTATTACCTATTGGAATGGTAAAATTAAACCATCAGTTTCTGAAGCCTTGGTTTGTCAGATCGATTTATTATCATCTATAGCAAAACTTGTTGGAAGTGATGTTAGAGTTGACGACAGTCAAGAATTATTAGATGTTTTTTTAGGTGAAAGTAAAAAAGGAAGAGAAGATTTAATGATTGAAGCTACATCTAGATTAGCATATAGAAAAGGAGATTGGGTGATGATACCACCATATGAAGGTCCAAAAGTATTAGATCAAGTAGAAATTGAAGTTGGTAATTCTTCTGAATACTTATTATATAATTTAACTAATGATATTGGACAACAAAATAATTTAGCGTCAGTAAATCCAAAAAAATTAGAAGAAATGAAAGCTGGGTTTAAAATGGTTAAAGGAGATGTTGAAACTAAAACAGAACAAATAGAATTAAAATAGAATCCAAAATAACTACCATTCTTTATTAAAAGAGGTTTTCTGAAGTATTAGAAACCTCTTTTTTTATGGTTTTGTCACCTTAAAATTATCAATTCTTTGATGATTTTTATAAGACCTAAACCCAAAATATCCAGAAGTGTATATAGTGTCTTCTTTAATATTATATATTAATAAATCATTACAATAGAACTGGGTGTTTTCTTTAGTAACGACAATCTTTATTTTATTCTTTTTATTTGGTGTGATTAAAAATTTTGAATCGGTTAAATCGTGTTCTGGTTTAAGAGGTCTGTCTCCATTTCCAAAATATTTCCTAAATCTAGTTTTAGTATTGTTGTGTCCACCCATACCAACATAATACAAACTGTGTGAAAAATATTCTTTAAAAACCCCACCACGTTTTTCTGAGTTTTTAAAGAAATCATTTGGGTTTTCTGGATCATTTGCCATCCAAAAACAATTCATATCAGCAATTCTATCATGCTTGTTACCCTTATCTATTATGGTTACTTCGTAACTAATTGTAATGGGAACTGTTAATTTTTCTTTAAACCAAATTACAGCACCATTTCCTTGTGAAATATCAAGTTTATTGTCTAGTATTTTTACTGTTCCATCTTTCATTTGTTCTACAACCCAACTATCAATATTATTTTCAAAATTATCAGAATAAATAATTTCTTTAGTTTGTATATCTTTACAAGAAATTGAAATTATCATTGAAAATAAAAAAAAGATTTTAGAATATTTCATATCTATATTATTGTTGAAAATTTAATAAATAATATTACTGTAAATATTTTTAAGAAAAAAAGAAACAGGCAAAACAAATTGATTACCCCCCCCCTAATTTTGAACATTATTATTGTTTTACTTTATTTTAAGAACATATATTTATGAAAGTCAGCTACTTGAAAAGTTAAAAGTGATATTCAAAGTAATTTTTAACCAAACTAATTATGAAGTATTTTATTTCTGCTGTTTTTTTTATTTCTTTTTTTATTTCTTGCATACCAAAAAAAGAAAGTATAAAAGGCAAAATTGCTACAAATAAACCTAATATTTTATTTATTTCTGTTGATGACCTTAATGATTGGTCTGGGTTTTTAAAAAACTTTCCAAATGTTAAAACGCCAAACATTGATAATTTAGCATCAAAAGGAATGGCTTTTACCAACGCGCATTGTCAAGCGCCAATTTGTGCACCTTCTAGAGCTTCTTTGTTTTCAGGACTTTATCCTCATACAACAGGGCTGTATTATCAATTTACTGATAAAGATTTAAAAGTTGAAAATAAAGCAATTCAAAAAACGAAATATTTACCAGATTATCTAGAAGATAACGGATACAAAACATTAGCAGTTGGTAAAGTATTTCATAATGGTGATGAAAATGGAGTGTTTCAAGAATATGGCGGCATATTTCCTAAAATGAAATTTGGCCCATTTTTTAAAAACAGAAAACGTCAGAATTATAATCCAGCATGGTTTCCTAAAAAAAGAGGGAATACAGTAACAGATTGGGCGCCAATGGATTTACCCGATTCTACTATGACAGATTACAAAATTGCTGATTGGGCAATAAATGAACTTGATAAAAAACATGAAAAACCTTTTTTTATGGCGGTAGGTTTTGTTAGACCACACGTGCCTTGGTATGTCCCAAAAAAATGGTTTGATTTGTTTAAAGATGATGATATTAAAGTACCACCATATAAAGCTAATGATTATGATGATATTCCAGAAATTTCAAAAAAGCTACATGAAATTTCTGCCATGCCAGATACAAACTGGTTAATTAAAGAAAATAAATGGAAAGATATGGTGAAATCTTACCTAGCTTGTATGGCTTTTGTAGATGCACAGATTGGAAAGGTTTTGAATAAACTAGAAAAAAGCGAATATAAAAACAATACACTAATTGTTTTATGGTCTGATCATGGATATCATTTAGGAGAAAAAGATAGGACAGCAAAACACTCTCTTTGGGAACGATCAACTCATGTGCCTTTAATATTTGCTGGTAAAGGAATAAAACCAAGTACAAAAACGAATAAACCAGTTGGTTTAATAGATTTGTATCCAACTATACTTGATGCTGCTGGATTACCTAATAATATTCAGAATGAAGGAAATACTTTATTACCTTTAATTAAAGATGAAAAAACAGAATGGAATCATGCAGCACTTACATCTTATGGATACAAAAATGTTTCTTTATTTAAAGGAGATTTTCATTTTATTCAATATAGAGATGGTTCTGGAGAGCTATATAATTTGAAAGATGATCCAAACGAATGGAAGAATTTATTTCTAGATAACCAACATAAAACTATAGTAAATAATTTCAAGAAATTAGTGCCTAATAAACATGCACCGTTATCGAAAGTAAATATGTTAAATGTAAATAAACATATAGATGAAGAACTTAAAGAATTTGGGGCAAAATTAATTTACAAGGACAAATAATTTTATAAATGAAAAAATATTTTATTTTTTTTATTTTAATAATTGCTTTTTTCTGCAAAAAAGAAGAGAAAAAGCAAAATTTTATTTTCATTCTTGTTGATGATTTAGGGTGGACAGATTTAGGGTATTCAGGGAGTACTTTTCATGAGACACCTAACATCGATGCACTAAGAAAAGTTAGAATTCAATTTACAAATGCGTACGCATCAAGCCCAGTTTGTTCGCCAACCAGAGCAGCAATTATGACAGGAAAGCACTCAGCAAGAGTAAATATTACTGATTGGATTCCTGGGTTAAGTTTAAAAAACAAAAAATTGAAAACACCAGAAGATTTATTTGAACTACCTTTAAAAGAAAACACATTAGCAGAATCGTTTAAAAAGAATGGTTATCATACTTTTTTTGCAGGAAAATGGCATTTAGGAAAAGAAGATTTTCATCCTGAACAGCAAGGATTTGATATTAATAAAGGAGGTTACCATAAAGGGAGTCCAAGAGGTGGTTATTATAGTCCTTATGATAATCCAAAATTAAAAGATGGATCTAAGGCAGAGTATTTAACCGATAGGTTAACATCAGAATCAATTCGGTATATAGATTCTATAAAGAAAAATCCATTCTTTTTGTTCTTATCATATTACACTGTTCATACGCCAATAGAAGCAAATAAAAAACACCTTAAAAAGTTTGAAGATAAATTAGCTGCGATTAAAAATACTGATTCAATTTATAAAAAAGAAGGGGCAGGCACAACAACTTTAAAACAACAAAATGCTGAATATGCTTCTATGTTATATGCTTTAGATGAAAATGTTGGAAGAATTGTAAAAAAAATAAAAGATGATGGTTTATATGAAAATACTACAATAATTTTCACTTAAGATAATGGTGGTTTATCGACTGTTTTTTATCATTATAAGAATAAAGGGCCAACAGCACTTTTACTTTTACGAGCAGGGAAAGGTTGGTTATATGAAGGAGGTATTCGAATTCCACTATTAATAAAACCAGCAAATTATTCAGGAAACATTAAAATTATAAAAGAGCCAGTAGTGAGCCATGACTTTTATCCAACTTTACACAAAATGGCAGGCATGAAAATTAAAAATGAAATGATTGATGGGGTAGATATTAGTTCGCTTTTAGAAGAGGGTAAATCTATTAAAAGAAAGGAAATTTATTGGCACTATCCTCATTATCATGGAAGTGGTTGGTTACCAGGTTCTGCTATATGTCAAGGAGATTGGAAATTATTAGAGTTTTATGTAAATCACACAATAGAATTATACAATTTAAAAGATGATATTTCTGAATCTATAGATTTATCCGAGAAATTTCCTGAAAAAGCAATAAGCCTCAAAAAAAGATTACATGAATTGCAAAAATCTATGAATGCAAATACTGTAGAAATCAATGAAAATTTTAATAATTAATTTATTGTTTTTTAGTTTTTAAAATAGTTTAAAAAACTTTGTTTTTTATTATGCTTTTTTGATAGAAATTGTATATTTGCAATCCAAATTAGGGCTCTTAGCTCAGCTGGATAGAGCACCTCCCTTCTAAGGAGGCGGTCAAAGGTTCGAATCCTTTAGGGCTCACATAAGCCATACTAGTGATAGTGTGGCTTTTTGTTGTTTTTTACTTTCTTAAAAAGCAACGCTATAATGTCGGTTTTTGTGGGTTTTTAGGTGTTTTTATTCCTAAAGTGTGTTTTTTTTGTGTATTTTTATGGAATGAAATGTAGGATATTCTTAGATACTAGAACTGCTAATTTACGAAAAAATGGCTATCCTATTGTTGCTTCGGTTTCTTTATCTGGGAAACGTAAATTTATTTCTTTAAAAAAATATTCCTTTTTAGAGGATTGGAATTTAAAAACCGAGCTTCCGAAAACAGATAAACGACTTAGTATTTTAATTCAGAAAAAAAGATTATTGTTAGAAGAATTAGAATATAGTAGTTTTGATGGCAAACAAATAACCTTTGATGATATAAAAGATTTGCTGTTTGGAAATGCTAATATTCAGATGGTGGACTTCTACCTGTTTTACAATCAATTTTTAGGCGGTTTAAAAGAAAATAATAAATTGGCTTCATATGATATTTACACAACAGCGTTAAACCAACTAAAAAAGTTTAGAGCGGTTTTGTTATTTAGTGATCTTAGTTATAGTTTATTAACCGAATTTAAAAACTGGCAACTAGAACTAGGAAATTCAAAAAACACCATTCATACATATTTAAGGAAGTATCGCGCTGTTTATAACGAAGCTGTTAGAAAAAAGGTAATTACCGATACAAAGCCGTTTTCTGGAGTTTTTAAAGGTGTTACTGTAAAAAGTAATAGAACCAAGAAGCGAAATATATCTAAAGGGTCTATTGTTTTATTAGAGACTGCTAAATTTCTTACAAAAGCGCAACAACGTTCGGTTGATTTTTGGTTGTTGATGTTTTACTTTGGCGGCCAGGATTTAAAAGATGTGTATTTTTTAAAAAATAAGTATGTAGCTAAAGATAGGGTCTTTTTTGTGCGTGGTAAATTAGATGATGGTGGGTATCAATTCGACTTAAAAATAACACCTGCGGCGAGAAAAATTATAAAGAAGTATAATGTACCTGGTGAGTATTTATTTGGCTGGAGAAAAGATTATAAAGGGTATAAAACGTTCTATAACAACTTGCGACAAGATTTAATTGATGTACAGAAAAAGTTAGAAATAGAAGTGTTGCCTTTAGGTGGTAATTTATCTGTAAAGGTTGCTAGGCATACTTTTGGTACGCTTGGTAAACGTTTATTTATTGATCCAGATTTGTTACGTGAATTAATGGGGCATGAGCGCGATGATGTTGATACTATCTATAAAGATACACACCCGCAAGAAGTGCGTGATGAAGCGCATCTTAAAATTATTGGTTAATTACCAATCATCTTTTTTTTCTTCTTTTATAGTGAATTTACTATTAATAATAGAGTCTAATTTTTTTAGTAGTCTGTTATTTCTTTTAGAATTTTTAATCTGATTTTTTTTTATAACGTTGTTTTGTAAGGGGTAGTCTTGTTTATTTTGAACACCATATACTTGTATTGTAGGACCTCTAAAATAAATATCTTTTAATGTTACTCTAAATTTATTTGACTTTATTTCTATTTTACAAAAACCATCAAATCCGAAAGTGGCGAAATATGGGTGGTTTTTTACAACTCTTTTTTGAGTGTTTACAGTTCGTCCTGTAAAAGAAGTTTTTAATTTTTTTAATGTAGAGGAAAATTCTGTTGTTGCTAAGTGACTGTTAATTTTAGAGCTGTCTATATTTGTAAATACCTTTTGCCATGTGATCTGTTTTTCTATTAATTTAAAATTATAAAGGCTATCTAAATATTTTTGGCTAAATAAGCTGCTGGATATTAATAGTAAGAGAAGCGGTATTTTTTTCATAGCATTTTATTTGATAGTAAAAATACAAAAACTTCATTAAGTGTACAAAAACAGGTAAAAACACCTACTGTTTTAGTAAAAATTAACACAAATATCATCATTTCGTCTAGTTTTTTATTTAAAAATCATTCTTAATTTTACACTTGAGAAAAAGTTAAAAGTTGTATGGATGTATTTATTGCTGATGATCACGATTTAGTTATCGATGGTTTTAAAAGGATTTTTGAAGAAACTGCTATTGATGTAGTTGGTTGTTGCTTAAATGGTAAAGAGTTATTAAAGTGGTTGCATCTAAATTCTGCAGATGTAGTGGTGCTGGATATAGAAATGCCAGAAATGGGTGGTATTGAAGTGTTGGAGTATCTGAAAAAACATAATCTACGCCATAGAATTGTGGTGCTTTCTGGGTTTTTAGATTATGGTTTACTTGAAGCTATAATGGATTTAGGGGTAATGGGGTACGTTACCAAAAACGATTTAGCGGTAAATATTGTAGATGCAGTTGAAGCAGTTGGTAATGATTCCTGGTACTTTTCTAATGAAGTGAGGGCTATGTTAGAGCTTGTTGGGTTTGAAAAAAACACCCGAAGTAAAAAAGCAAGGGAAATGTTAAATAAAACATTAACGAAGCGAGAAATGAATATTATAAATGCTATTGTTAATGAAGTGCCTACTGTAGAAATTGCAGAGGATATGAAAACTACAGAATCTACAGTTAGATCAAGAACGGAAGTAATAAGAAATAAAATAGGGGTAAAAAATAATGTAGGCTTAGCGATGCGCTTTGCTTTTTTAAGAGAAAAATAAATTAACTAACATACAGACAAATTACATTGCTATTTAACATGGCTTAGAATTATTTTGCTTATTTTTAAGGTTCAAAAATCTTAAAAAATAAGTATTATGAAAAAATTCTTAAAAGCATTTATTGTTGTAGCAATAACAGGACTATTTATTGGTTGTGGTAATTTATCTGTTAAAAATGACGACTATGAATCGACAATTATTGAAGCGGATATTCAAGGGACGGAGCAGGACGACGCATCAAACCCAAACAATCCAGGAACAAACGACCCGAAAGGCCCGAGTTAGAAATAAACTTGCACCATACTTAATAGCTGTTATTTGTTTAACATCTTTTTACTCATTTGAGTTTTTACCGAACTTTAGTGATAGGTATAATAGTGCCTTAACTGAATATAATTTAGCAGAAAAAAAGAATAAAGCAGCTTTAAAAATTGTAAAAGATAATGCTAAGGGAACTGTTGCTGGAGATGCTTATGCTGCAACCTATGCTGTAGCATTAGAAAAATGGAATACGTTTAAAATGGCTAAAAAAGATGAGCGTGTTTTTGCTTTTAAATCGTTGCAGTTGTTTTTAGGGGAATTTGGTCCCATGTTTTGCTTTTTTGTTTATGCAATGTTTATGCTAGTTCGTTCATTTAAATTTGATAAAGAGAATATAGCTTTAAAAATACTTCATGGTTTAATTATTTCTGGTACAATCTTCTATTTTTTATGGATGTTTGAAATGAGTGATTTTCCTAGAATAATTTATTATTTAATGACACTAATTTCTGCAACAATTGTGGTTTGGATGGTGTGGTTGGTAAAAAGATTCACAGAATCTAAAGTATCTAAACTAGAACAACAACGTAAAGAAATAGCAAAATTTGTGTATCTGCATACCAAACCAGAGGCGCGAGAAAAAATGCTAGACCTATTAGAAAAAAACCTAAAATAATAACTAAAAACTACTGCTATGTATGAGTTATCAAGTACTACTCAATATACTGAACTACCAACAAGAAAAACACGAATTTAGTTTTTTTGAGCGTAAGAAAATTAGAAAAAAATATAGAGAGCAATTAAATAAGTCTAAAGAAGATGTAGTAAAAGATTTAATTAATTCTTTGTAAGATGTTTTTTTAATAATTTTTCTAAATCTTCTTCTTGATTTAGAATAATGTTTCCTAACGCGTTACTAATTAACTCAATTTTCTTATGTATAATGTTTAGTTTATCATCTATTTTTAAACTATCAAAATCTGGGTAGGGTGATATTTTTTCTGCAACTATATTTAGTTGCCTCCTTGCTTCGGTAGTATATTCTTTTCTTACTTCAATATCACCTGTAGTTCCTGCGATTGATTTTTCTAAGTCATTTAATAAGATTTCTAGTGTTTTTTGTTTTGGGGTTTTGTTTTCTCCTGAGAAAATTTTATTAACTGAGCTAGAAGATATTGAACTCACTTTTCCGAGTTCATAGGCGGAAATATTATTTTTTCTTGCTAATTCTATTAAATAATTTATTAAATCTTGTTTTTTATTTAATTGATTTTCAGGCATATAAATATTTATTTAAATTAAATATACTATATTATAGTGTATTATAGTATATTTTAATATATATTTGAACTGTAAACAAACAGCTTTCAAATATATACAATAATATATAGCTTTAATAAACTACACTATAAAATACTATATAAATGGTAGAAATAAAAGAAAAAAAATTACTGACGTTAGATTCGTCACTTGCGGATAAAATTAGAGAAAAAGCAGTTAAAGAAAATCGTTCCTTCTCTAATATGGTGGTAACAATTTTAATAAACAGTTTTAAGGATGATAAAGCAACTTACAAAACAAGAAAATAAGATTGCGGAGTTAATTTCGTTTGGGTACTCTGAAAAAGAAATTGCAGCGCAATTATTTATTGCAACTAGTACGGTGCATACACATGCAAAGAATATCCGTAAAAAAATAGATGCACGTTCTGCAGTAGATGTAACAAGATTTTACATTTTACAGAACCCTGTAAAATTCTTTTTATCGATGTTCTTTTTGGTGGTGCAGTCTTTTATGATTGCTACAACAAGCGATTATGATATGCGTAAACCAAGAAATCAAAAAACAGCAAGAAAAACAGTTAGAGTTAGAAGGAATGAGCTTACATAAATCATTAATAAAAAAGCGTTACGCTATACAAAGGGGATTTTACAAACTAGGTTTTAGAGGTAGAACCGCATTCTTTAATGTTTGTAAAAGTATAGATGTAACGCTTAGTGATTTTGAATTACTAAATTTTTATGACCATGGTAAATCATCACCTGGTTTAGTTACAAGACTAGAAGAAATACTAGACACTTTACAATATGAGTAGTATAAACGTAATATCTATAGATGAAATAGAAAACAGGGGTTTGGTGTTGATTGATAAAAATCAATTACTAAATCTGTTGGTAGAAGTAAATATTAAAACTTCTGTAGATAAACGTGTAAAATGGATAGACAGAAAAACGGCTATTGCAAAATATGGTGTTACTGTAGATTGGTTGCAAAAAAATGAATTAAACCCTAATTCTGTTTTAAAGGTGATGCATGGAAAAGGTAGAACTTCAAAGAAAAAATACAACGAACAATCGTTAATAGACGAGCAAAACAGACTAGCTATATAATGAGATTTTTAGGTACAAATAGTAAAGGTGAGCGTGTGTATGTGATGCAAGATTCTAACCTAACATGTAGAATTGGTAATGTACGTGCAAGAAAATGTGATCCGTTAAAAATTTGTATTCCTGTAGATGTTTTTGATCAGTTAGAAAAATGTAAAAAATGCGATAAAGTGATATGAGTGAGGTTGTGGACTTTTCTAAAGGTGATTTTAACGAAAATGATTGTATAGATGCGCTAAGTGATATACAGGCTAAGTATAAGAGATTAGATAAACCAAGTGAGTTATTGCAGTATTATAATGAAGTAGCTGCGCTGTTTAGAGGTGTATATAATGTGGGTGTAGATAATGGGTTTTTAATCTTCGAAAAAGCAACAGAAAAAGTTAAAGAAATAAATGGAAGCGCCTAAACAAATAACGTTACATGATGTGGTAGAAGGTAGAATACATCCAGTATTAGGATATTATTTACCTAAACGAAAGCACAACGCCACGGAAGTGTATAAAACGTACAGTATAAAAATGCAAAAACCTAATCAATTTAGAAATCATAAAGTATGAAACAACCAAGAAAGTGTTTAAATCTAATACTTAAAAAGTATGAGAAATCAGATGATAAAAGAGCCGTTTTAAAAGTGTATTTAACGGTGGTTATGCTGCATAATAGTATTGCAGAAACGGCTAAATTTTTTAAGTTATCAGATAAAAAAGTAGTATCTGCAGTTACCGTTTGTGGTGTTAGATTGCAAAAAGATAGGTTTTTTGAAAAACAACTAAAAGCAATTTTTAATGAGTTCTTTTTTGATAATCAATTAAAGTTAAGCGCATAAAATGCAGACAAAAAAACAATCCTTTTTAGAATCGTTAACAAATACTTTAGTGGGTTTTGTTATCTCATTTGCTGCAACTTTTGTGATATTTCCATTAATGGGTATGCAGGGTTCTGTTGCCAAGAATTTTTTAATAACAGTCTTTTTTACTGTAGTAAGTATTTTAAGAGGTTATGTAATTAGAAGATATTTTAATAGTAAAGTTATATGAGTAGATCGCATTCTTTTTCTCTCGATGTTGCACAGCAATTCAATGTAGATATTGCGTTGCTGTTGCAGCATTTTTGTTTCTGGTATTTAAAAAATAAAGCAGACCATGTTAATTATTATAAAGGTGATTATTGGGTGCGTATGAAAGCAAAGCAATTACACGAGTATTTTCCGTATTTCACACAAAGACAATTAAGGTATTTAGTGGATAAGATGATTGATAAAAAGTTGTTGAAACAAGATGAATTTAACGATAAAAAAAACGACAGGACCAAGTGGTATTCTTTAACTAATTCTGCTAAAAAAATAATGAATATTTCGACTGACAAAAATGTAAGTAACAGTAAAAAATCAGAAGAAAATATACCTACCGAAACACCTCAAATTTTGAGTGACAAAAATGTAAACAACGTAACTCACAAAATTGTCACTCCGACTGACAAAAATGTAACTTCTATATATAAGGAAGTAGATATAGAATATAGATACATCTACTACAAAGAAAAAATACTTTCAAATGAATCTTTATTGGAAGTTGTAGCGATTCAAAATAAAATAAAGATTGTTACTGTAAAAAATAAAATTGATGAGTATGTTTTGTGGTGTAAAAGTCAAGAAGGAAAAAGAAATCATTCAGATTCGGAATTGTTTCAACATTTTCCAGCATGGATGCGTAAACAAAATTTAAAAGATGTTGATTTAGAATTAGAGCTTAATTGGTTTATTGGGGTTTTTAATACAATTTCTAAATCGGAGTTTCAAATAACTGAAAATATAAAAAAGTTGTTTGCTGTTCAGTTTGCGGGTGGATTTACAGGAGATCAGATGGTAAAAGCAGTAACCAATCTGTATTCTAGTTCTGTTAAGAATAAGTTTCATTTACAACACGGATTTAAGTTTGCAACACCAGAATATTTACTAAAAGAAGATAATTTAAACAAGTACTTAAATATTAAGTTTTAAATGAATATTGCTAAAAACATAGAAAACGCTATCTATTTTATTGATGTTATGAAATCAGATTTAGAGACAGTAAAGTCTGCTAAACAAAGAGATTTTAAGATAGATATGATTAATGCTTTTATTGTTTTAATAAATACTATTGAAGCTTTACAGGATCAAAGCAAGTTGTTAAAAGTGATTGATTCTTTGTTGTTGGAGCGAATGTATAGAGATATGTTTAGATATGCTGCAGAAGGTGTTCCAATGCATTTAAGTAGAATCTTTTATGAGATAAGGCAGGATATACAAAATCCATTATCTGCGCAAAAAGAGAAGTTAGTTAGTTTTCTTTTTATGGAAGAACTAACTTATTTGGTTAACAATAACCGATTAACGGATGAAACGGTTAAATCTGCATCTGGTGATGGCTGGAGTGTTTTGGTAGATGAGAAGTTGAATGAATTTAAAGAGGGTATTCAATGGAATTAGTCTCTAAAACTAAACCGCCAGTTGTGGAAGAAACCTTTTTACAATCTGTTTTATCTAAGAGAATTAAATCTACAGATAAGATAAAGCAGAATGAATATCTATTGAAGATTGATAATACAAATAAGTTTTCTAAGGGTAATATATCTGGATGGATTGGTTTAGCTAAATCTAAGAAAACATTTGCGTTAACAATGTTTGTATCTGCTTTAGTGGGTTGTCTGCGGTTGTTTGCAAAGTTTAATGCAAATAGTAAAAACGATGTGTTGTATATAGATACAGAACAAAGTCCAGCAGATGTGCAAAGAGTAACTAAAAGGGTTAAATCTATAGTTGGTAAAGAAGAGGGTTTGTTTATGTATGGTTTACGTCCGTTAAGTCCTAAGCAAAGAATCCAGGCGATAGAATTGTTATTAAAAGAACATAATGGAATAGATGTTTTAGTGGTTGATGGTGTACGTGATTTACTGATGGATATTAATAATGCTGTAGAGTCAACCGAAGTAATGACGTTGCTAATGAAATGGTCTTTTGATTATGATATTCATATTGCAACTGTATTGCATCAAAATAAAGCCGATGGTAATTCTAGGGGTCATATAGGAACTGAATTAAACAATAAAGCAGAGACGATTATTAGAATTACAAAAGATGCTGTTGATGGTAACATTAGTTATGTAGAGGAAGTATTTGGACGTGGAAAAGGTTTTGAGAAGTTTTCTTTTCAAATTTCAGACGATGGTTTACCAGAGGTGATAGAAAGTATTAGTAATAGCGTAAGTGTGGATAAAGCTCCATGGGAAAAATAAATGGCAGTAAGAGAATTACATATAGATATTAATAAAGCAATGAGTATATGTATTAGAAACGGTGTAAAAGTTTCTGCTGTTCCTGTAGGTAAATTGTTTGCTGTAGAAGTAGAAAAAGAGAATAGCGAACCAAAGAGGTATGATGCGTTGGTATCTTCTAAAGGTGTGGCGGCAGCAGTAAGAAAAACTTACATAGCTTGGAGTAAAGCAATATTAAAAGAACAAGAAAATGGCAACAGCACCAACGGTTAAGAGGAAGCCATGGCACGTAGAACGTGTACAGCACCAGAGAACAAAAGATATGCGTTGGTTTTACAACAGTAGAAAGTGGCGCAACTTCTCTAAGGATTATAAGGTTAGGCATCCATGGTGTGTAGATTGTGAGCGCGAAGGTGTTGTTAAGGCTTCTAAGGTAACAGATCATATTAAAACTTATGAGGAGTGCCCAGAAGCATTTGATTTAGATAGGTTAGATGATAAATACTTTCAACCGCAATGTACAAGTCATCATAATAAAAAGTCTGGACGTGAGGCTCATAAAAAGTAAAATAAATAAGGGGTATGGGGTAAAATCACAAGAAGTGAAACCGCCTGTACATCGCCTTGTAGTCAGAAAAATAGTTACAGTAATAATTAGGTAAGGGGGGTATAAACCAATAAGTTATGAGTAAAACAAAATTAGAAATTGCACATAAAAATTCTGAAATTTTAAAACCAGAATCTACAACACCAGAAACGCAAAACTTATATGAGGTTTTAAAAGAATTACCGAAACCAGAATCATCTATGAAGTTGTCAGCTTCACAAAAAAAATGGTGGCTTTGGTTTGGTTATGAATTTGTAAAAACAAACCAAACCACTAAAGTGGATCTTATTCATTTACAACAGGCCGCGTTTTGGATGGATGCAAGATGTAAAGCGATTGCAGAAGTAAATTCTAAAAAAGGAATTGATGGTTTAGTACAAAAGTTTGCTTCTGGCGCAACTAATGTAACTGGTTATGTTTCTATAATTGAAAAAGCTGATAAACATTTGGCAGAAGTTTCTGCACATTTTGGCTTATCAATAAAAGACCGTAAAAAATTAGGTGCGGTAAATTCTGAAAATGATAATCAATTAAGTCTTTTATTTGGCGAAGTAGAAAAAATGTTACACGGGTGATAATAAATAAATAAATATTTATTGGAGTAAATAGATAAACAATTATAAGGGAGTTAAAATAATATTAAATACTAAAAAAAATGAACAGTAAACATTTATATAAACTTACAGATGAAGAAAATGATACAATATTTATGTTAGGAATGTCTTATAGTGATGTATCGAGAAAATTTTTTCATCTGCAAAAAGAAGGTGAAATAGGTTTTAAAAAGTTAATTAAAATAGAATTAATTGAGGAATTTATTTATTAAATGCAGATACCAAAAGACATACAAAATTCAATACCCTTTCAGTATGCGGCTGGTGTAAAATCTGGTAAAATTATTTGTGGTTTACGAATCAAACAAGCAATTGATCGTTTTTATAAATTAATAGAATCTGCAGATGATAAAGGTTATTGGTTGGACCATAAAAAAGGTTTTGCAGTTATTAAGTTTATTGAGAATTTTATTTTTCATACAAAAGGAAAATCCGCAGGCACACCGTTTTTGTTATCACCATATCAACAATTTAGATTTTATAATACGTATGCTTGGCAAACTACAAATGAATCTGGTATATCAATTAGATTGATTAGAAATGTTTATGTAAAAGTGGCTAAGAAAAATGGAAAAACTGCAGAAGAAGCAGCTGATGATTTATTCTTAATGGCTTTTGATCAAGAATATGGTGCAGAAATTTATGTAGGAGCAACAAAGGAAGATCAAGCAAAATTATGTTTTAATCAAGCTAGTGAATTTGTGAATAATAGTTCTACACTTAAAAAGTTAGGGTTTAAGGTTTATCAAAAAGAAATAAAATTTATTCATACAAATAGTTTTATGAAACCTTTAGGTGGTGATTCTAAAACCCAGGATGGTATTAATGCTCATAAATCAACAATAGATGAATACCATGCGCATAAAGATGATTCTGTAAAAGAAAATTTAGAATCTTCATCTGCATCAAGATTGCAACCTCTAACCGTTACAATTACAACCGCAGGAACAAATGTACATGGGGTTTGTAAAAATTTTGAAGATGCTTGTATTAATATTTTAGAAGGTGTTGCAGAAGATGACACTTTTTTGATAATGATACATGATTTAGATAAAAATGATGATTGGGAAAATGAAGATAATTGGATCAAAGCAAATCCAAATTTAGGAGTAACAGTATCATTAGATTTTTTAAGAAAAGAATATTTAAAAGCAAAGAATCAACCAAGTAAAATACCCAATTTCAAAACCAAACACTTAAATATGTGGGTGGATGGAGCGTCTGAATGGATACCCTCAGAATATTGGAATAAATGTATGGTTCCAATTAAGGAAGAAAACTTTGCTTTACTAGGTAATTGTGGCGGTTTAGATTTATCTACAACTACAGATATTACAGCTTTTGCTTTAATGAGTGAGCCAGATGCAGAAGGAATAAGAGATTTAAAAGTTTGGTGCTTTTGTCCTTTAGACACTATAGAGAAAAGAAGTAAAGAAGATAGAGTGCCATATAAATATTGGTCAAACTTAAAAAGAGAAAATACAGTAGATGATAATGACACGTATTTAATAGCTACACCTGGTAATATGGTTGAATATTCAGAAGTAGAAAAGGTAGTTATTAATCAGTATTACAAAAACAAAACAAAACATATAGAATATGATCGTAAATTTTCTGGTTCGTTAGTTCAGAATTTACAAAAAGAGAATATAGAGCTGTCTCCATTTACTCAAACTTTAATGAATTATGCCAGTCCAACAAAAGAGTTTATGCGTTTAATAATGTCTGGAAAATTAAGAGTTGGTAATAATCCTATTTTAAAATGGATGCTTTCTGGTTGTGTTTCAATTACAGATACTAATGAAAATATAAGATTAGATAAATCAAGGTCCACAAAAAGAATAGATGGTATCATCGCTTCAATTATGGCATTGGCTGGCACAATGGGTGTAGAAGAAGTTAAAGAAAGTAAATATAATGATCCAGATGTGCCTATTGTTTTGGGGTAACGCACGTGCATAAGTTTAGTTGCGATAATTAATTACAGAATTAAATAAATACAAATGGAAGAAATAGAATTTTTAAACAGCCTTAAAAGTAAGATGAATATTGGTGCGCCAATAAATGACCTTAAAACACTTATTAACCAACGTAAAATTACACTAACCAAGCAATTAAATTTATGCGATGTTACTAGAACGTTGCAATGGATTGATGCAGAAACTGAAAGACCAAGCGAAAAGCAAGCAATTATATTTATAGATAATGTAGGAATGTTTAAAGGTGTTTTTAGGACCACAAAAAACGGACAGGTTATAGTTGATGGTAATAGCAAAGATATAATTGATTGGGAAGATGTACATGAGTGGGTAAATTATCCAGAACATTAATTGCAATTACTAGTAACGTATATGTACAAGATACGTTGAGGCACGAAATGGATTTTGTACAGTGTTAGATACTGTATGCTAGCGTGGGATAACACGTGTAGTAAAGTGTTGCTTTTCGCAACTGTTTACGATAATAAGAAATAAAGAATTATGAAACCACTAAATGTAGTATCACTTTTTAACGGAATGAGCACAGGTCATCAAGCACTTAAAAACCTTGATATACCAGTAAACAAATATTATTCTAGTGAAATAAAACCATTTGCAATAAAATTAACACAACACCATTTTCCAGACACAATACAATTAGGTAATATTCTTAATTGGAAAGAATGGGATATTGATTGGAAAAGTATTGATTTGGTTTTGAGTGGTTCTCCTTGTAAAGATTTAAGTATTGCCGGAAAGCGAAAAGGAATTAATGGATCTAATAGTGGTTTGTTTTGGGTGTTTATTGAAATATTAAACCATATAAAAACTTTAAACCCTAATGTTATTTTCTTCCAGGAGAATGTAGGTAGTGCTGATAAAAAAGATATTAGGATTATGAGTGATGCTTTAGGTGTTTTACCTGTTAGATATAATTCAAAATTAGTTACTGCACAGCAAAGAGATAGATATTATTGGTCTAATATAAGGGTTTATGAAGATTGGACCGGTTATAAATGGACACATATTCCAGAACCTAAAGACAAAAAAATAATGTTTAAAGATATTATTGAAGATGGTTTTGTAAATAATGAAAAATCACAAGCTTTATTGGAAAGCGAAGCGAAAACTTATGGTTATAAGGACATGGAAAAGTTTACAAACCTTATTAAAAGAAGAGAAGAAGCAGGTAAGCAATTACCAAATATGATTTATGTAGATAAGGAAAAAGCAACTTGTGTTTTAGAATCTGAAAGCAGACCACATAACAACCAAGAAAGTTTAAGGAAACGAAATAAAAAAGGCTTTACAAATATTGTTTACATAGAAAACCAAGAGGTAAGAGTAAAAACAAATACATCTAAAGGTTATGATGTAATGACTGAAAACGATTGTTTAAACTTATCTTTTCCAACTTCTACAACTCGAAGAGGAAGAGTGACAAAAGGTAAAAGCCCATGTTTATTAGCAGGAAATGAGCCTTTATATTCTTTGAAAGATTATACAGTTAGAATATTATCAAAAATCGAATTATTAAGGCTTCAAGGTTTTCCAGATGATTATTGTGATATTTTAAGCAGAAATCATACAGCAAGTTTAGTTGGTGATGGGTGGACTTTACCAATGGTTGAACACTTTTTTAGTTACATACCAGAAGCGATAGAATTAATAAATAAATACAAACCAAGTGAAAGTGAGAACCTTAATAAAACGGAGGTGGAAAAGAATAAATGTGCTTGATAAAGCTCTTTTATTTGGCGGCTGCAAAAAGCGTTGGCAAAGCATATTGTATTCTAACTAGTTATAACCCAACAAAACTTACAATCACCTAAAAAACAATTAATTAAAAATAATAATAGTTGAAAAACCAACCTTTTTTTACATGGCTAGACGATGCAGAGTTGAGAAATCAACTACAGAAATCTGTGGTAAACTCTAAGGGTAAACGTTTTGAAACTCAAAAAGATGTTTCTAAGACCTTAGAAATCTCATTAACAAAAATTAAAGAAATCGAAAACGGAAGTTGTAAAGATTTCAACGCTATAAACAACTACATCAACTACTTTAATGAGCCTATAATACAATGACCCAACAACAAAAAGCCGAAGCATATCAGAAGGAATTACAGTCGCAATTATATGTATTAATGAAACGCTTGGCAACCAAGCAAGCTTTTTTACAATACTACCATAGTATTTTATCAAAATGTAGATCGCAAAGAGCTGCTTTTGAGGTGGTTAATTTACTGTATTATTTGGTTTTTGATGAAGAACTATATAATTCCTATGATGCGTTTAGAAAGTATAAAAACAAAAATTTAAAATAATGGATTTAGCAAAAAGAAAAGAAGCTTTAGTAATACACTACTTCTTAACAGAACAGAATAACACCCAAGTTAGAATTTCTGAATTAACAGGAGTTAAAGAAAGTAGAATCAACACAATTTTAAATAAGTACTTAAAATCTAAAACAATACAATGAATCCAAATTTAAAACTAATCTTAGTTATCTTTTCAACCTTTTTAATCGCTTTTATAACGTCATTATTATTAGAATTAGAATTGTTTAAAAATTTAGTACGTTATATTTTAGTGGTGTTATTAATAATCTTCGAACTGTATTTAGGTTTTATTGTCTATCAATCACTTTATAAAAAATAATTTAATACTGCGGAAAAAATTCCACACTTTTTACATCAAATAGCAACAATTTAGCACCGTCTAAAAGCGGTGTTATTTATGATTGTTGACGCATTACAGCAAAATTACCTACAAACAAGATCGGCACAACCAGTATCTTCTGGTGGCTTTCTTGGTAATTTCTTTGGTGGTGGTGCAGTAACTAAGAACGGAACAGTAGTAAATAACAATTCAGCGCTTACATTATCAGCTTTTTATAACGGAATCACAATACTGTCAAACGACTATGCAAAATTACCAAAATCTGTAATAGTAAAAGCAGATAATAACAGAACGCCAGACTCAAAACACGTAGTAAATAACTTAATTGGTACGCGCCCAAATCAATACATGAGTGCGTTTAATTACGATTCTATAATGATGCAATGCGCCATTTTAAAAGGGAACGCATATTCAGAAATTGTACGAAATAAATTTACAGGCAAAATTGAATCGCGCCAATTTATCAACGAAAATAAAACGCCTGTAACGGTAAAGGAGTTTGAAGAAAAATTATTCTATCATTTTAATAATAGAGTTGTTCCTGCGGAAAACATGGAGCATATTATTGGTTTTTCAGATAACGGAATTACAGGGATTGGTGTTGTGGCTTATGCTGCAAAAAGTTTAAGTGTTCCTTTAAAAAGTCAAGAGTTTGCAGAGGAGTATTACAGGTCTAAAGGAATTGGTGTTGGTGTTATAACTAACGCTGTACCAATAAAGGATGACGCAAAAATACGTTATGCAAAGGCGGTTTCAGACCAATTAAGTAGCGCAAATCCGTTTAAAGTTGCAGTTTTAGATCAAGCAGGTAGTTTTCAACATGTAAAACTAACACCACAAGAATCAATGTTTTTAGAAACCAACAAACACGCAATAGAAGAAGTGGCGCGTTGGTTAAACATTCCTTCACATAAATTAAAATCTACAGAAAATAGTAATTATTCAAATATGGAATCTCAGAATATAGACCACACGTCTAATTCGGTGCTTCCATGGTCTATAAAATTTAGACAAGAACAAAACGAAAAACTATTTACTGCAAAAGAAAAAGCGAACGGATATAGAATACATCATAATTCAAATTCATTATTAGAAGCTGATAAAAAAACGCAGGCCATGTGGTTTAGTACGTTGGTTTATTCTGGTGCTATGACAAGGAATGAAGTTCGTAATTTGTTAGATATGAACTCTTTAGCTGGATTAGATGAGCCGTTAACGCCTGTAAATATGGAAACAATGGCGCAGATTCAAAAGAAATTAAAAGAAGTAGAAAATGAATAAGCAAGATATAAATAAGGTAGTTGTTAGAGATGCTTTTGTTAGAGAGACAACTGCAGAAATGATTGAAAATAGACAAGTAGATTTTGTTATTTCTAGTGAAGCAATAGATTCTTATGGTACTGTTTTTAAAATGGATGGTTGGGATTTAAAAAGGTATTTACAAAACCCTGTGGTGTGTTATCAGCATAGAAGTTCTACAGATAATCCAGATGATTTAATTGGTGTTTCTACGCTTAGAATTGAAGATGGAAAATTGATTGGTAGAGTAACTTTTGAAGAAGCCGATGTAAATCCAAAGGCCGATAAAATATTTAGAAAAGTACAAAACGGAACCTTAAAAATGGCTTCTGTAGGTGCTAGAATTTTAGACGCTCATTATGGCGATGAAAAAGCAGGTGAAAATGCAGATGTGCTTTATTTCGATAGAGCAGAATTAGTAGAATGGTCTGTAGTGTCTGTGGGAGCAAACCCAGAAGCGCACAAAAGAAACGCGCAAACATTAGAAGAAATTAGAACAGCATTAGTTGTTGATGTTTCTGTTGTAGAGCAGGAAGAAATAAAAGTTAACGAAAATAGAAGTGTTGAAGAAGCACAAATAGTAATTAATAAAAATAGAATTTAAAAATGAAAAATTCAACAGAGTTAAAACAAGAACGTGCTTCTAAAATTGACGCACAAGAAGTAATTATGAATGCTGCAAAAGGTAGAGCAGAAGGTGAAAGAAATTTAACGGATGCTGAAACTGTAAGGTTTGATGCGTTACAGGTAGAAGTAGAAGCATTTGATGTGGATATTGCAAGAGTAGAAAAGTTTGAAGCAAACCAAGCGGCTAGGTCTAAATCTGGCGGAACTATTGGCGCGCCTGTAATTCATGGTCCTAAAAAAGCGGAGCGTTTTTCTTTGCTTAAAGGATTAAGAAACTTAGCAAACGGTAAATCTTTGGTTGGTGCAGAAAAAGATTTGCATGATCAAACGCAAGAAGAAATGCGTAACCAAGGCTTGGAGACAAAAGAAGGTTTAGTGTTATCAATGCCAATGGAAAACAGAAACCAAAATGTAGATGGATCTTCTGGTGCAAAAGGTGGTGTTTTAGTTGCTAGTACACCGCAATTAATTAGGCCGTTACAACCAAAAATAGCAATTGAATCTTTAGGTGTTAATGTTATGAGTGGTTTAGTGGGTGATGTTCCGTTACCAACTTCTGGTGCTTTCACTTTTAGTTATGCAGCAGAAAACGCGCCTGTTAATCCAACAGATGTAAGTTTTTCTGGTCCTACATTAAAGCCGAAAAGATGTTCTGGGGTTGTAGATATTTCAAAAAAATTATTAGCTCAGACTTCTTTTGATATTGAAGCTTATATTATAGAGCAAATAAATATAGCATACGGTAACGCTGTAATGCAAAACGCAATTTCTGGCTCTGGTGGTGCTGCGCCAACTGGTTTGTTAGATTTAATTACTACAAATATAAATACAACTGCAGGTGTAGGAACATATAATACGGTAGTTGCTTTAGAAGGTTTAGTAGATGATGCAAATGGTACATCTGTATCAAGAGGTTATTTATCGGACACTAAGTTAAGAGCTTCTTTAAAAACTACTAAGATAGATGCAGGTTCTGGTATTTTCTTAACAGATGGTAAAGAGTTAAACGGTTATAATTATTTAGCAAGCACTTTAGTTCCAACGCTAGATACAAACAAACATCCATTAATTTTTGGAGATTGGAATCAGTTAACAGTAGGTTACTGGGGTTCTATTTCTATTATGGTAGATCCTTACACGCAGGCAGCTTCTTCTAATGTTAGATTAATTATAGAAGGTTTTTCTGATGTAGCAGTAGCAAATGAAAAAGCATTTGCAGTAAATAAAGTGATGACGTTATAGTAATTGTTTTCATAATTTGATTATTGGTTAATTGAAAAAGCCTGTTAAAAATGGCAGGCTTTTTTTTAAAAAACAAAAAATGGCAAAGCAAGTAAATAAGTCTAAAGGATTAAAGATAAAAATTTTATTACCAGTAGCTGGTAAATATTTTTTATCAGCAAATGTTGGTGATGTGGTATCATATCCAAAGGCATTAGCAGAAGAACTAGTAGAAGATAAATACGCAGAATTTGTAAAATAATATCATGGCTAGAATAATAGATGTAGCACATACGCCAACTGAGTTAATAACCAAGGCAAAGGCAAAAAAACAATTAAATATAGAAACTTCTTTTACAGAAGATGACGATTTAATTCAAGATTGTATTGATGCGGCAATTGCTTATGCAGAACGTGCAACCAATACTATTATTACAGAAGCTAAATATCAAATTACAGGAGTAGATTTTGCTGATGTATTATCGTTTGGGTATCAAAAAATTAAGTCGTTAGATGAGTTTACCTACAAAGATGAAGAAGGTAATGTACAAACATTATCTGCAGATAGTTATAGTTTAAATACCGTAGATGATTTCGAAAACAGAATCTGTTATACAGAAGGTGTTACGCTTCCAAAGGTAAAAGCGTTTACACCAGATGCAGTATCGTTTAAAGTAACCTGTGGATATACTAAAAAACCAAAAGATTTAATCAAGGCAATTATGTTATTGATTACAGATTTTTATGAAGTTAGAGGTACAACGGTAAAAGAAAAAAACACAACTGCAGACGTTATTTTTCAATCGTATAGATATTATAAAGTAGATGAAAAATAGTGTATTTCCTGGTGAATTAAATGTACGTATAGAAATCAAAAAAAAGACTTCTACACAATCGCCAACAGGTGCGCCAGTAGATACAATAGAGTTGTTTAAAAGTTGTAGAGCAAAGCAAATTGATCTACGAGGTAATGAAGAAGAAGATGGTAAAATTCGATTTTTAATAACTACCGAATTTATTGTTAGGTATGATAAAGCACTAACAAAAGGAAAAATAAATGATATGATGGTGGTAGATGATGAAGGGTTGGAATATCAAATAATATCAGTAATAGATAAAATACCAAAGAGGTATTTATCAATAAAAACATTAAGACGTGAGTAAGTCGTTAGTAGAAATTACAGGGTTTAATGAGTTAGAAAAAAAACTTAAAAACCTAACTAACGATAAAGTAAAGAGTAGAGAAGTCCGTAAAATATTAGGTCAAGTAGCAAATCCAACTGTAAAAGCAGCAAAACAATTAACGCCAAGTGCCTCAGATATTAAAGTAAACGGTAAAAGTTATTCAAGAAAAAAACGTCAAGTAAGAAAAACGGTAGTAGAAGAAAATTATACTGCTGGAATGGGTAAAAAAAGTATTGGTAAAAAAATGTTAACCAAGGCAAAAAACCCGATGCTAGTTGTAAGAGCAAGAGATATTTCGATTGGTGGTAAAAAGAAATATGGTGGTTTCTATTTAAGACAGTTTATTCTTAGAGGAACAAAAAATATAAAGTCGAATCCATTTATGGATAAAGCATATAACCAAACAAAAGGATTGGTTACTGCAGCAGCAGAAAGTAAGATTACTAAGTACATACAAAAAGCAATAGATAGATTATAAATGTTAGTAGCAATATCAAGTAAAGTTTATAGTGATTTAAGCACGTTTAGTGGCTTAACAGCTTTGTTAGATAATGGAGTTAAAGGCGTAAGGCCTTTAATAGCAGAAGAAAAAGATGGCGATGCGTTTGTAACTTATTTTGTAAGGTATCAAGGAACAGAATCTAAAGATAATGCTATACAGTTTCAATTAATTACCGAAAGTTGGGCTAAAAAATATGATGATAGTTTGGCAATAGCAGATCAAGTAACCGCGGCATTAGGTGTTAGTACAGAACAATACAGACAGGTAAGCGGAACACCTAAATACACAGAAGAAAATATAATTTATACAGAACAAATATTTAACATTTTAAAATAAGAAAGTCATGTTAGCATACGAAGGAAAAATGCGAATTAAATCGGGAACAAAAACATTTAAGCACGAAATTGAGTGTAATATTTCTATGAATGTTGCTATGCAAGAATTAGCGACAAAAGATATAGTTGGAAAAAATTATAATCCACAAGATTTAGAATGGTCTATGTCTGGTAGCGGTATTGCTGATAATCCAGAGGGTGCGGGTGAGTTAGGTATAAAAGATTTAGCGGATGCGATGAAAGCTAAGCAATTAGCTGCGTTAGAAATGACTGATGGGGTTGCTGGCAACATGGCTATTTCTGGTAATGGTTATTATGAGTCTTTAACAATTAAATCTGCTAACAAAGAAAAGGTTACTTATGATTTTTCTATTAAAGGAATTGGCGAGCCAACTTTTGCAACAAACGCTTAATCCATGCATTTAACAATTAACGGTAAAAAATATCCAGTAAAATTTGGCTTCGGTGCAACACGTAGAATTGTAGAGTTTTACGATTATAGTAAGCCTTCAGATTTTGGAAAGTTGGTTAAGAAATATAAGCTTGATAAGCTAGAAGATCCATCTTTTGAACAATATTCTTTTTTGGGACAGTTTTTTAAATGCGCTGTTTTAAATGCGGGTGCAGAAGATGATTTTTCTGTAGAAGATGTTTTAGATACGGTAATGAAAACGCCAAATGCTATGGAAAATCTAATTGCAGAATTTACTAAATCGCAAATTAAAGAACCAGTAAACCCAGAGAGTAGGGGAAACTAAAAGGGTCGAAAGCAGAAGTTTTTGACCCAACATTTGATGAATTAGAACAAGTTGCTTGTGGAGAGATAGGGTTAAAAATAGATGAGTTTTATTTTTTAGAACCACGCCAGTTTAATAATATTTTAGAAGGGTACAGGCGTAAAGAAGAAGATAAGTATAAGAGTGATTGGGAGCGTTCTCGCTGGCAAATGTATTGCAGTTTAATTGCTTTTGGTGGTGCAGAAAAATTAAAAATAACAGATGTATTACCGTTTCCTTGGGACTCAGAACAAGTATCTAAACTAGAAGAAAAACAACCAATATCGCAAGAAGAACAAGATGCTTTTTGGGATGAATACGATAAAAATAAGAAATCTACTACGTGAGTTTAGCTACTATAAATATAAAATTTGCCGCAGATCTAAAGTCCTTCTCGACTTCTATGCAGAATGCTAATCGTAAGATTAGCAAGATGGGTAAAAACATGCAGAAAATGGGTTCAAACCTTTCTGTTGGTTTAACTGCGCCTATTGTTGGTTTGGGTGTAATTGCTTCAAAAACCTTTTCGGATTTTGAACAAGAAATGGCAAAGGTTCAAGCTGTTAGTGGCGCGGCTGGAAAGGATTTTACAGATTTAAAAGATAATGCTTTAGATCTGGGTTCGGCCACTCAGTTTTCTGCAAAACAAGTTGCTAGTTTGCAGCTTAATTTGTCAAAATTAGGTTTTTCATCTACTGAGATTTTAGCAGCTACAGAGGCTACTATTGATTTAGCAATTGCTACTGGTGAGGATTTAGCTGGAAGTGCTACGGTAGCTGCTTCAACTATTCGTGGTTTTGGATTAACGGCAGCGGATACAGGTTTTGTTGTAGATGTTATGGCTAAATCTTTTTCTTCATCTGCTTTAGATTTAGAGAAATTTAAAACAGCAATGGGGGTTTTAGCTCCTGTAGCTAAGACAGCTGGTGAAAGCTTGTCAAGTGCAACAGGTTATTTATCTATATTGGTAAATGCGGGTATTGACGCAAGCACAGCGGGTACTGGTTTGAGGAATGTTTTTTTAGATGCTGCAAAAAGTGGTCTTAGTTTTAGGGATGCTTTGAGTAAAATTAATAATTCTGCAAATAAAAACATAACCGCGCTTTCGTTGTTTGGTAAGCGTGGTGCTACGGTTGCTACGGTTTTGGCAGAAAATATAGAAAAAGCAGATGACTTAGCGGAAAGTTACTCGAATTCTTCTGGTGCTGCTAAACAGATGGCTAGTATTGTTGAAGATACGTTAGAGGGTTCTATGTTACGTTTAAAATCATCTATAGAGGGTTTATCAATTTCTTTTGGCAAGGTTTTAGCACCTGGTATTAGAAAAGTTGCTAAGTATTTTGGTGGTTTGGCAGATTCTTTTAGAGAATTATCACCAGAAACAAAGAAATCTATAGTTGTTTTCGGTGCTTTTGCTGCGGCAATTGGTCCTTTATTAGTTGCGCTGGGTTTATTAATGACTACTGTTGTACCTGGTTTAATTACTTCTTTTGGTTATTTACGGGCTTCTGTATTATTGTTACAAACAGGTTTTATAAAGTTAACGGCAATTATAGCTGCGAATCCATTTGGAGCGTTAGCTGTTGCAATTGCAGCGGCGGCTAGTTATTTTGTTTTTTTTAGAGAGGAAACGGAAAAAACAGTTAAAACACAAAGTTTACTAGTTCAAATAAATGATACAGCTGCTAAGTCTATTGTAAACGAAAAAGCGAAGTTAACGGAACTGTTGGCTATTGCTAAACATGAGGGAGTTTCTAAGGCTCAACGATTAAAAGCGTTAAAAGAAATAAATAAAATTTCACCTAAATACTTAGGTCATTTAACGTTAGAAACAATTAATACGGATTTAGCTAGAGTTGCAGTCGAAAAATATAATAAACAACTTTTAGAAACTGCAAAAGTAAAGGCCGCGCAATCTAAGTTGCAACAAATACAATCTAAAAAAATAGATATAGAAATTTCTGAGGCAAAGAAATTAGTTAAAGATGCTAAAAAATTAAAGCAGTTAAAAGCTGATGCTGTTACTATAGAAGATCGTTTAAGGGTTCGTACTTTAGAGAAGGTTGGATACGGTAAGGTTTCAAATGGTATTCATGCTGCGCAATTGCAGCAATTACAGCGCGAAGAAGATTTATTACTAAAAATAATTACCGCCAACAAGGTTAAAAATAAAGTTGTTTCTACTGGTGTAGCGGTTAGTTCTGGTAAAGCAAAAAGACCAACTGCGGTTGGATTAAATCATGGTTTAAAAACTAAAGGGCCGCAAGCAACAGGTTTAGGAATTGCGGATGGTTTAAGTGAAGAAGAAAAAAACATTGATACATCGCTTACAAATATAAATAACCGTTTTATAGATTTTTCTGAACAGACGTCGAACGTTGTTTCTGCAACGGCGGTAAATGTATTGTCTAGTTTTGGTGAAATGATTGCTGGCTTAGCAAATGGGTCATTGTCTATGGGTGATATTGCTGGTGGGTTAATGAAAACTATTGGTGATTTAGCGGTTCAATTGGGTAAGGCGGCTATAGAAATTGGAGTGGGTATGTTGGCTATTAAAGCTGCTTTTACCAATCCTTTTACTGCAATTGCTGCTGGTATTGCATTAGTAGCTATAGGTACATTAATAAGTAGTGCGGCTAGTATTACTTCTGGTAATAATAATTACGCAGGTGCTTTTGCAAATGGTGGTGTTGTTGGTGGTAACTCGGTGGTAGGAGATAAGTTATTTGCTAGAGTTAATAGCGGTGAAATGATTTTAAACCAACGCCAACAAAAAAACTTACATGGTATGTTTGGTGCTGCTGGTGGTGGTGCTGTAGAAGTTAATTTAATGCCTTCAATAGATTTTAGTGGAGATAAGTTTAAAATCATGTTGGATAGGGTAGAAAAAAGAAACGCTAGAAAAAGATAATGCATCAAGCGGAAAAACTAAATATTAGAATTGTAGATACTATAGAAAATAGTAGACAGTTGATTTTTGAAAATACATCTGTAGAGTCTCCGCGTTTACTTTGGAATGGTCAAGATGATAAATTTGCGAATCTAAATACTAGCGAATTAGTATTTAATATGTTGGTTACTTCTGCAGATGAAGGGGTGTTTTTTCATTTGTTTACAGGTTTAGAAACTCGCTTTAAAATATACTTAGAAGATATTACAGATGCACAAAATGTAAAGGTATTGTGGACTGGTTTTTTATTACCAGAACAATTTAGCGAGCCTTTTATAAACAAAAATTTCTTTGTAGAGTTTGTGGCTACAGATGGTATTGGTCGATTAAAAAATCAAGTATTACCAAACGACTTTTATCGAGATCATAAGTCGATTTTAGAAGTAATAAATAGGTGTTTAACTTTTACAGGATTAAAATTAAATGTCTTGTTTGCGCCTGCAATACAAAATACTGGCTTCGATATTTCTTACCAGGAGTTAGAAGTAAATACAGCTTCTTATTTAGAAGGTGAAGATAAAAAAAGTGTGTATGATGTCTTGGTGGATTTACTAACTTCTATTGGTTGTAAATTGTTTCAATACAATAACCAATGGATGATTATTGGTATTAATAGAATAAATCATACTACTATTTTATTTAAGAAATATGCGCCAGATGCGCAAATGGTTTTAAAGTATGTAGAAGATGTAACCTTAGAGCGTTCAATTTTAAATAACAAGTTTTTTGCTACGCCAACTATTTCTATTGTGCCGCCTTTGCAATCGGTTACAACTACATGGAATCATAATAATGATACGTCTTTAGTGCCTGCTGATATTATAACGCATTTACCAAAAAACTTAGTTACAGATGTGGCTGATGAAACTGTTTTGTATTGGCAAAAAAAAGGAAGTAAGAATTTTACTTTTAAGGTTTGGCAGTATGCTTTTAGTAATTATCAGACAGTAAATAATTTATTACAATATAAATCATGGCCAGTAACTGCAGAAACTTTTATGATAAAAGTAGATCAAGGGCCTTATGTTTATTTTGATACGTATGGTGAAACTCTTACGGTAGCAGATTTAGCAACTAATTATGTTAATTTAGAAACACCGTTTTATATAGAAAAATCTAAAGGTGATGAAAATCTATTGTCTTTAAAAATATCTTTTCATTCTTATTTAGCAAAAACTACAACGGTAGATGAATTAAAAACCTTGGTTAAGGATAAGGATTTAGATAGTCATTTCTTTTTTTCAATTACCAAAAAATCTGCGCCAACTCAGTTAGATTCTGCGGCTAAAATAGTGGTTTCAAACTTTATAACTACTCAGCAACCAGAGTCTTTATATGATTTTGAGTATAAAGAAGATGCTGGTAAATTGTTGGTTGCGCTAGATATTAAGGATTTTAAAATTACAGATGCTGGGTATTATAATTTAAGAATTTATCCATCGGTAACACATGCTAAGTTTTTAGGAGTTCAAATATATAAGTCTTTAGTGTTGGAGTTAAAAACAGGTAAGGAGATAAAGATGACCAATACTAGAAACTTAAATTATACTACTTCGCATAGTGTGGATGTGTTTCATTCAGATAGTTTAATGCCTTTGTCTAAACGTAGATTTAGTTTTGCAAAGTCTGTTCAAGATAAATTAACTGCTAACACGTTATTGCCGCAAAGTTTTTCTTTACAGAAAACATTTTATAACACAACACCTGTTAATCAATCTGGCGTATTGTGGTATCATCATATTATAGTTGGTTTATCAAATGAAGATTATGTTAGGTTACAATCTGGGTATCAATTATATGTTAAAAAACCAAATGTAGCAGCGGTAAAAGTTGCTTTAGATGATTATGTGGTAAAAATTGATGAGTCTTTAGGTGGTAAGATTATCGAGCAAAAAAACTATGTAAATATTTCTTCTGGCGCAGTATATGTAGATGCTGTAGATGAATTGTTTTGTAAAATAAATACGGATGCTTCTAATACGGTAGATTATGTCGGTTTTTGGTTAGATAAATGGAAACGATTTAATTATACAGAATCACAATCGTATTTAGAATGCTTAAATCAAATATATCATGGATGTTTAAAAGAATATAATTTAAGTATAAGCGGATCTTATATTGGTTTGGTTAGTCCTTTTGATTTAATAGAGTTTAGTTATAAAGGAGTTCGAAGATATAATCCTGTAACGTTAGAATTAAATTTAACAGAAGGTGTTACAGAAGTGGGTTTAATAGAGTCTAATTATGATGATATTTATTTTCCAAGTATAGCAACATTTGAAGAAATTGTATTGGAAGCTATAAAAGTTACGCCAATTATTTCTATAACGGCTTTTGTTGAAGAGCCATCTGCTTTTTTCCCTATCTGGGGTATAAATGTGTTTCATGTTTTTGGTGGTATTGATCCTGTAAATGCAACGCTTACTGCTAAGCAAATGACAAACACAATTGCAAATGGTGGTGTTTACACTGGTTTTGAAAAAACGGTAAATGTAACAGCTGCTTACAGTAATGTGTTGGTTTCTTTTCCTTTTGTTATTGGTGCGCAAGCTGGTTATTATGAATTGGTTACAAACCAAGGTGGGGTGTTTAGTAATGTTGTGTATGTGGAGATAGCTACAAATGTTTCTACACCATCACAAGGAGTGACAATTAATAAAATTGATATAGGTAATTCTAAAAATACGGTCATAAAATATGGAATTGATTATACTGGGTTTACACCCATATTAGTTAAGGAGTATTTACAGCAAGTAAGTGTTTTTGGTGAAGTTATTGGTGCTCCTAGGATTACGGTAATTAGTAATGTGGCTTCTGAAATAGAAACTCCTAATTATGGGAATGGTTTTTTTAATCTTCATTTAGAAGCGGATGGTTACGTGTCCAATAAAATTGGATTTATGACATTAATAGTATGATAAATAATACAGTACATCAATTAACTTTTAAAGTTAAACAGTATAAAATAGAAGATTCTATTGGTGGTGTAAATACACCTTGGAGTTTTGGTAAGTCAGATGATTTATTTAGTGATGATGATGTTTTTAAAATTAGTTAGGTATGGAAAAAATTAATATTGTAGGTACTGGTGATAGTGGGCCAGTAGGTGGTGGAAAAATTAACGAAAACTTTAAAGAGTTAGTAGATAAGATTTTTGGGAAAACAATCTGGGATGGTAACATTTCAGAGTTAATTGGTTTGGATGGTTTACCAACAAATAATAAGAGTTCTTTATTAGCTGCCATCGCGGAAACGTATTATAAAGCAAGTTCTATAGATGACACCTTAACAACATCAACTATCAAAACCTGGTCTATAGATAAATTAAATACTACGTTTGTAGATAATTCTGAATTGGCTGCGGCTGTAGCTAGTTTAGTTGGTACTGCGCCAGAAGCTTTAAACGCTTTGGGAGAACTGTCTGATGCTTTAGGTGATGATCCAAATTTTGCAACCACTACGGCAACTTCTTTAGGAAACCGCCTAAGAATAGATGTAAACAACCAAAATCTAACAAGCACACAAAAAACCAACGGTATCACAAACTTAGGTTTAGAATCTTGGATAACAGCGAAAGGTTATTTAACCTCGCATCAAAGTTTGAGTGGTTATGCTACTCAAAGTTGGGTTAATTCAAGAAATTATTTAACGAGTTTACCTAGTAATTTAGCTTATACTAATGTTAATAATAACTTCTTAGTAAATCAAACTTTTGGAGGTGTTATGGAGTCAACTACAAATGGTAACAGGTCAAAAGGAAATTTAAGTTTAGGGTTACGGTCAAATAATACTACCAAGTGGCATGGTATTACTGGAACGCAATATGCTCACACGAATGAATCAGAGGGGTATTCATTTATAAATGGTTTATCCTCAATAAGTTATAATAACATTAACATTGGAGGAGGTTTAGCAGAACAAAATAGCGCTAATAAAATTAATTTCTACACAACACCTTTAACTAATACTAGAACAGGAACTGTAAGAGCTACTATTGAATCTAATGGACTCTTAAATGCAAAATATAATTTTAGGGTAAATGGCACTTCAATTCTTGATGATACTGTATTAATAGGTACAACTGTAGATTCTGGTTATGCATTAACTGTTTGGGGTACAACAAGGTTACAATATGATGTAACAATTAATGAAGATTTAGCAGTATCAAATAATGTAAGTATTGGACAAAACTTGAATGTAATAAGTGGAACAATAACAACTCCTTCAATTAAATTAACAGCAGGAGCAACCAATGGATATTTTTTACGAAGTGATGCGGCAGGCAACGGTACATGGCAACCAATTTCCGCAAGTCAAGTTTATAAAGGAACGTATAATGCTTCTACTAATTCGCCAAGTTTATCAAATGGAACAGGAACAGGAGGTGATTTCTATAGGGTAGTCGTAGCAGGAACTAGAGATTTCGGAGCAGGTAATATAACATTCGCAGTTGGTGATGATGTTAGTTATACTGGTAGCGTATGGGAAAAAATCCCTGCACAAAGTTATATATTACAAACTGCATCTTCTTCTGTTTTAGGAGGAGTTAAGGTTGGTGATGGATTGAGTATGTCAGGAGAGGTAATGTCAGTTAGCAGTGATGTCGCTAGAAAAAATATTGATAACAATTTTTCAGTAAATCAAACAATATTAACTGATACACCTATATTATCTATACAAGATTCTAACAGTACAGGTAATTCTCAAACAGGTTATTTAGCTTTTAGAGATGATACAAGTACTGTAAGAGGATGGATAGGGTTTGGAGATACTAATAATACATATTTGAATATAAATAATATATATGATTTAGTTAATGGAGTTAGAATAAATAATAATACTGTTTATCATGCGGGTAATTTTGTAGCTGGAACTAATTACGTAACTCCTTCTACATTATCTAGCTATGTTCCTGTTACCACATTATCTAGTTATGTACTTAATACAGCTCTTACTTCTACACTATCTAATTATATAACTAAAACAGGTACAGCTAATCAAGCAATAGCAGGTGCTTTAGAGGCTAATCAATTTAGATTAGATGCTAATAATTATATGGTATTTGATTACAACCAATCTACTAATTCAAAAATAAGATACAATGATGGTTTAGGAATGGATTATCACTCAGAAGATAGTAGACATTCTTTTTATGGCATAGGAGCCACATTTGCAGAAGTTAGAACTGGGAATATAATTACAACAGGAACAATAACTGCAACAGGTAACATAACATCTAATTCAGATAGGAGACTAAAGAAGAATATAAGATTAATACAAAATCCTTTAGATATACTTAAAGAGCTTAGAGGAGTTAGGTTTGATTGGATAAGTAGTGGTAAATCTGATATAGGCTCTATAGCTGACGAAATAGAAAAAGTGACACCAGAATTCGTAGTAACCGCAGATGATGCTATGAAAACTAAGTCAGTAGATTATGGTAGAATAAGTTCGTTATTGATTGAAACAAATAAAGCATTATTGAATAAGATAGAAGCACTAGAAAATAAATTACAACAAAATGGCATTACCTAGTAGCGGAGTTATTACATTTGATATGATAAAGACTGAATTAGGCCTCACAGGAGCACAATCTCTAAACGATTTGGTTCAAGCATCTAATTTAGCTGATAAAACAGCACCACATAATATTCACCAATTTTATGGGTATAGTCATGCACCTACTATAAAATCTACCATCGTATCTGTAAATACGGTAGCCTCGCCATGTGATTACCACTCAGGAGGGGATATTACTAGATATTTTATAGGTACGCAAAATAGACCAGTTGCAGGAGACGTCATATACACAAATAGCGCAGCGACCATTGTATTTAACGGTGGGGGTAATTTATATAATATATCAGTTCAAGAAGGAGGACTATTCACTATGGAGATAAGTACCTCGGGTGTAGTAGGCAGTATCAATTGGTGCGGCTATCCATAATAGTAAAAATAAATTATTAATATAAAATACTTAAAAATATGTACGCAACACCACACACATTAGTAGGATTCGCAATGTCTAAGAATTTAAAGTTAGTTAGATGATGCAAAAAAAACTAAATAATATCATTAAAAAACTAACCCCAACAAGAGGGTGGTTAATTCTTATCTACTTTATAGTAAACGGATTATTCTTATACGATTTTCTAGCTTATCAAGCTATTATATATACTGCTGCATTAATTGGTTTAAGTTGGTGTTTTAACTTAACACCAGCAACCGATAAACTAGCGCATTATTACTGGGGTGTTATTTATTCGATGATAACTTTTATTGTGGTTCAATTCTTTTTATCACCAATAGTATCATCAATAATAGCGTTGATTTTTACATCTTTTTTAGCCTACAAAAAAGAGCAAAACGATGGTAAACTAAAAGCAGACGGAACAAAAAAAGGGAATAAAGAAATGTTGGATTTTGTATTTACAATTATTCCAGCGATACAAATATTATTAATTATAATTTTTAAATAAAATGACGAAATCAGAAGTAAAAAAAGAGGTTAAATCTGTAATAAATGAGCAGGAGAAACAAGCGTTAACAATTGTTTTACAATCGTTAGAAGTGGCTAAGTTTAGTTTAGATGATGCTGCAATTTTAAAAACTTGTAGAGACGTTTTAAAACCTCTTATAGTTAAAAAGTAGAAAAAATATTATGAAAAAGATAGAATATGTACTTAGAAGACTGTTAAGAAATATATTATTTCTAGCTGGTTTTATTATTGTTTTAATGCCGTTTGTGCCAGCTTTTAAAGAGTATGTATTTGATGCTCCAGAAAAAGAGTTTGCAGCTAAAGAGGTGTTAATAGTTTCTTTAGGTGTTTTAATCTTTACGGGTGGGATTTTTTCAAACAAAATGGTTGATGCTATAATAAATAAATTTTCAAAATGAATTTAAAGATAGAGGGTTTTTTAGCTATGATAACTATGGGGGTTACGCTTGTTACTGGAGATATAATGATAGATTTTGCTGTAGGTATTTCTGTTTATTTTTCATCAAGATTATTATATAAACATTATGGTAAAACCGTAGATGCTTTTTTTATAAGATTAAAAAAAAGATTATTTAAGAAATGAAAATGCATCCGCCACTAGCTCAAATAATAGATAGAGGAAATGACCCAACAGGATTCGGTCATTTCGGAGCGAAAAGAGGTTTTTATAAAAACGGTAAACGAAGGTATCATAAAGGATATGACATAGTTTCTAAGATTGGTGAAGATGTTGTTTCTATGATTGATGGAGTTGTTACAAAAATAGGTTATGCGTATGCAAAAGCTTTACAATTTAGATATGTAGAAGTAACAAATGATACTTTTCGAGTTCGCTTAATGTATATAGAACACGATTATGTAAAAGTAGGTCAAAAAGTTTGTTCTGGTGATAGAGTTGGCTATTGTTTAGGGATTGCAAATTACCATAATAGAAACAAAAAGAAAGGTCAACTATTAATGATAAATCATTTACATATTCAAATTTGGAAAAACGGAAAGTTAATTGACCCTAAACAATATTTATAACTATGTATAGCGCACCACACACGGCAGTAGGTATTACCTGCACAATGTTAACGTATAAGTTAACAAACAATTTAAACGCCTCTTATTTAGTTGGGGGAATAGCTGCTTTTATGTCTCATTATTTTGTAGATTATTTAGGTGAAGCTGGTTTAAAAAAATCAGAACTATTTAAGTTTGATGTATTACCAAATATTGTGATTCTTTTAATAGGATTTGTAAGCGGTAATTTTTGGCTTTTTCTGGTAGGCTCTACAATGGGAAATCTAATGGATATAATAGATAAGAAATTCTACTTATCAATATTTTACCCTAAAAAATATCCAGCTACTTATTTTTTTCATACACAAACACCGATAATTAAATTTACAGAAAAGCAAACTAAAATAGCTGCCTTTGTTTCTATTTTGATTTGCATAACCTTAATATTCATATAAAATGAAAAATGTTTTAGGAGGATTTTAGAATGAAAAAAGATATTTGGTACATATTAATAATTGCGGTTATTTCACTTTTGTATTTTCAAAAATGTGAGAGCAGTAAGTTTGATTTAAAAATAGCAAATAACAATTTAGAAGCTGCAAAAGACACCATTACTTTCACCAAAAACAAACTAGGTCAAACAGTAGCAGACAAGCAATCTGTAATATTTGACAACGCTAACCTTAGAAAAATTATAGACAAGAAAGATGTTGAAATTCGAGAGGCAACAAGAAATTGGAAATCAATTTTAGCAGCAGCAAAACTAGAACAAAAAATACAAATAGATACTTTAAAAATCCCCTTTGATGTTCCTGTAAAATATGATTTCGAAAGATTTTTTGAATACAAAACAAATTACTACCATGTTAATGGTGTTGCAACTAATACAGGTGTAACGGTTGGTAAATTAGAAATGTTCAATACTCAAACTATTGTCTTTGGTAAAAAGAGAATTGGAATGTTTAAGACAGAATTTAGAGCAGAAGTAACGAATTCTAACCCATTAATAAAAACTACTGGTTTAGATAGCTGGCAAAAAATAGAGAAGCAAAAACGCTGGGGCATTGGCGTAGGATTTGGAGTCGATATTCCAACCTTTAAACCTACAATTAACCTATCTGTTAATTATGATTTAATTAGATTTTGACCAGGCTAAAGCAGTTCGAATAGTTAAATCAACATATTTATTAATTTCCTTATCTAAAAAATCCGTTTGTTGCTTTGTTAAATTGGCTTCCATGAATTTTTTATTAATATTTCTACCTAATTTTTGAAGGATTTCAAATTTAATTATATCATTTAAAATTGAATCTTTATTTTTTAGACCTACAAATGGATGATTTAACTATACAAATTTGAATCGTTCGAAGCATTTTCGAGACTCTTTTTCGCATGTTTTTTTTAAATCAGTTATAATCATGACTGGTAAATATAAGGTGTTTATATTATTTAAAATTGTGTATTTATTGTGTATTTATTTTAAAATATTTATTATAATTAACTGTTATTTAGTTGATTGTAATTTTTTAAAAAGTACCTTCTAAGGAGGCGGTCGAAGGTTCGAATCCTTCAGGGCTCACTTAAAGGTTTACCATTTTGGTAAGCCTTTTTTGTTGTTTATTGTTACTATTTAGAATAAAATGAAATTTCCGTTTATCGATAAAAAACAACCTTTTAACGTCTGTTCAAACGTTTTTAACTAAAGTATAAATTTGAATACTATTTTTTCCCCACTTTTGTATGATATTAAAGAACAAACAATGGTGTCTTACAACATACTCTTAATTGAGGATGATGAAATAGAAAGAATAAAATTTAGAAGAGTCTGTCAAAAAAACGGAGCTTCTCATAAGATAGTTGAAGCTAGCAATGGTGAGAAGGCTTTGGAATTACTTCAAAATAAAGACGAATTACCTAATATTATTCTTTTAGATTTAAACATGCCAAAAATGAATGGGTTAGAATTTCTTAAAACACTTAAGAAAGACGATGCATTAAAGTATGTTCCAATCTTCGTATTATCTACATCAAATAATTATAAAGACATTAAAGATTGCTATAGCTTAGGAGTTTGTGGTTATTTAATAAAACCATTACACTTTGAAGTTTATAAAGAGAAAATTGCTTGTTTTTTAAATTATCTTACTTGCAACGAATTTGTATTTGATTAATTATACTTTTTAATTAGTATTTTTTAACTAAATTAGTAAATGATAACAAGAAATCATTTATGATTAAAAATTCGGAGCTATTACAAAAAGAATTACTTCAACTTAAATTATCTAATAAAAATTTAGAGAAACAAATTTTTTTACACGAAGAAACTATTTCTGTTTTAACTGAAGAAATTATTACTGCTAATACCAACCTTGCAATTGTTCTTCAACAAGATGTAGAAGATTTTCGTAATGTTTTTGACACCATTGTTGATTCCTATATTTTAATGGATTTGAACGGTAATGTTCTTAAAATGAATCAGCCAGCTATTGACTTTTTTGGTTATGATATAAAAAATGAAACATTTAATGTAACCGAAATAATTTATGAAGAAGATATAGAATATGCTTATAAATCTTTTTATCAGTTACATGAAGAAGGAGCTTTTCAAGATTTTCAGGCTAGAGTATATACTAAAGAAAAAGAAGTTAAATGGGTTCAGATTAATTCTAGTCTAATTAAAGATAAAGATGGTAGTATTGTTTTTGCACATGGTATTGTAAGAGATATTACTGAGGCAAAAAATTTACAAGAAGAATTTGACAATCAAAAACAACAACTTTCTGCAATTGTAGAAAATAGTTCTCTCGGAATTGTTTTAAGTAAAAAAAACACCATCATTAAAACGAATTCAGCTTTTCAAAAAATGTTAGGCTTCTCTGAAGAAGAATTACTTCAAAAAACAATATTAGATATATCATATAAAGAAGATAAAGTTTCTTCTAAAGAAAAAATGACTATGCTAGAGAATAACAAAATTAATGATTTTGTTATTAAAAAAAGATACACAAAAAAAGATGGTGGTTTAATTTGGGCAAAAACTAGTGTTTCTATTGTTAAAAATGAAGATGATGCACAAGAATATCAAGTTGCAGTAATTGAAGATATTAGTGATGAGCATAAAAGGCAAGGTATTTTAAAAGCATTAAACAGTTTAATGGTATCCGTTTTAGGTAAAAATAATATCCATGAAATTGCCTGGGATGTTGTAAATACAATTACAGGGTTATTAAATTTTGAAGACTGTGTGGTGTATCTTATTGATAAAGAAAATAAAAGAATGTCACAAATCGCAGCTTTTGGAAAAGATGTAGATAAAGATAATGTTTTAATTAGCCCAGTTGACATAGAAGTTGGTTATGGTATTGCAGGCTTTGTTGCAAAATCAGGAAAATCAGAAATAATAAAAGATACAAGTAAAGATAAAAGGTATTTTGTCGATGGCATAAGTAGATTATCAGAGATTTGTGTCCCAATTATTACAGATGGAGAAGTAATAGGAATTATAGATTCTGAACATCCAGAAAGAGATTTCTTTACTAAAGATCATTTAAATATGCTGCAATCTATTGCAGGTTTAGTAGCAAGTCAATTAAAAAGTGCTTATAATTTAAAACAAAAAATAGAAGCGGAAAAGAAAACAGAAATCTTACTAGAAGATTTGACAAAAACGAATAATGATTTAAATGATTTTGCACATGTTGTATCTCATGATTTAAAATCACCTTTAAGAAGTATGAATGCCTTAGTGAGTTGGTTAGAAGAAGATTGTGAAGATTTTTTAAATGACGATTTAAGAAACAATTTTAAACAAGTTCATGAAAGAATTGATAAAATGGATATGCTAATTAATGGAATCTTAAATTATGCTAGCATTGATAAAATTGAAAAGAAAGAAAGAAATATTAATTTAGAAATATTGTTGAATGATATTTTAGAAACCATTTATTTTCCAGAAAATATTGAAATCATTATAAAAAATAAATTACCAATCCTTAAAGGAGATAATTATAGGTTACATCAACTCTTTCAAAATTTAATAAGTAATGCAGTAAAATATACCAATGAAGAAAATGGTATTGTTGAGATAGATTGTATTTCTATAGGCGATTTTTGGCAGTTTAGTATTAAAGACAATGGAAAGGGGATTGATGAAAAATATCATGAAAAGATTTTTCAAATTTTTCAATCATTAGAAGAGCCAAATGTTGAAAATTCAGGTGTTGGGTTATCTATTGTGAAAAAAATTGTAGATTTTTATAAAGGGAAAATATGGGTGGAATCTCAAGTAAAATTAGGTTCTACATTCTTTTTTACATTACCAAAATAGTATATGGATAAGCCAAATATAAATTATATAATAGAATTAGCAGATGGAGATTTAGAGTTTCAAAATCAGATAATTTCTATCCTAAAAAAAGAGTTGCCACTCGAAATTGAAGAGTTTCAAAATAACATAAAAAACAAAGAATTTAAAAAAAGTGCAGAAAATGTGCATAAATTAAAGCATAAAATTAATATATTAGGTCTCCAAAAGGAATATGAATTAGCTAATGAGTTTGAAAAACAGTTGATTAACTCTAATTTAAAGCTGGAAAATTCGTTTATGGATACCATTAAAAAAATTACTATTTATTTAAAAAATATTCCCCACAATTAAAATATGAATGCATTATTAATAGATGATGACAATTTATCTAGAGCAGTTTTAAGAAAACTCTGTGATAAATTACCAGATGTAAGAATTATTGATGAATTTTCTAATGCGATTGATGCATTAAAATATTTAAATACAAATAAAGTTGATCTTATATTTTTGGATATACATATGCCAAATTTTTCTGGTTTTGATTTTATTAATACACTTAAGAATCCTCCAAATATAATTTTTACAACTTCTGATAAAGATTTTGCGATTGATGCTTTTCAATACGAATGTATTGTAGATTATCTTTTAAAACCAATACAATTTGATCGGTTAGAAAAATCAATAAAAAAAGCAAAGAACAAGCAGGTACAAATAATTACAGAAGAAGAAAAAGTTACAGAAAAAAAAGAAACACTTTTTGTTAATGTAGATAAAAGACTCGTTAAAATTAATATAGATGATATTTCTATTATTGAAGCAAAAGGGGATTATGTAAAGATTAAAACGAAAGAAAATAGTTATATCGTTCATTCTACATTAAAAAAAGTACTTTCAAAATTACCAGAAAAAATATTCTTTAGAGTGCATAGATCGTACGTAATAAACATTACTCAAATAATTGATATAGAAGATAATTCAGTATTAATTAACAGAGATGTAATTCCAGTAAGTAGAACAAATAAAGGAGAGTTACTTAATAGACTTAACCTATTATAATCTATATCTATTTTTTAAAACCACTTATCTATAATATTATACCACTTATCGAATTTTGACTTATTAGATTTCACAACTAAAGTATCTTTGATATAGAATTTAGTTATTATGAGATTTTTACAGATAATGCCACCAGTTGAAACAAATGAAGCCTTACTATTAGGTATCACTAATGCTGACATGTTTATCTATTTATCGATAGCAGCAATTACAACAGTTATTTTATTTACTGCAATTAAATTGATAAAAAATAATAAAATTGAGACAAGTTTTTTACATAATTTGTTTGTTAAAAAACTATCATAATTATCCGTTCATCGAACAATTTAGGTTCTTTAACGAAAATTGAAGAAAAAAAAGAATTAGATAATTTAAATTTGAATGAAGTTATAATAATAAAGTGAATCAATAATAAATTGGGGGATTTAAAAATTGATTATAAAAGGCTTTCTGGAAACAGAAAGCCTTTTAACCTTTTATTAAAGTTTTAAATAAGTAAAATGATAACTGATTCCGAAATTGATTAAAGGACTGCTTAATTTTCCACCTCTAGCTTTTACATATCCTAAAGAACCTCGTAAACTTAATTGATCATTTAATTTATAATAAGTTCCTATACTTGGTTTAACAATTAAACCTTGTCCAGTACTAATATTACCACCACCTGCAGCACCAGTTAAAACTTGGGCAAATAAATTTACTTTCTTATTCAAAAATGAATTAGATTTTACACCAAAACCAACAATTCCTTCAGCATAAGCACCAGCATTCCCAAAATTAGCAAATGAAGTCTGTCCAGCTAAGTAAATGTTTTTACTAATAGGGAAATTCATTTGAAAAGAAATTTGATGTAAATTTTCTATAGGATTTGTTTGTCTGTCAGCATGAAAATAGATGTCATGTTTTAAAATTGTTTCAAAGCCTTTAAATTTTGCATTAGAATAACTATTATCATTAGTTTTCACTCCATTAGTTTTCACTCCATTAGTTTTCACTCCATTAGTTTTCACTCCATTAGTGTTCATATAATACTTTATACCAGCACCAAAAGTTGAAGTGTAAAAATGACTATCTGGAGTCATTAAGTACCCTTTATTAAGAGATACATAAATGTTATTAAATAATTTTTGCTCAATAGAGATATCAGGATAAATTAAAAAACCACCTTTTGTGTCAACGCCGCCACCGCCGCCTGCCCCAATTCCAAATTTAGCTTGAATATTTGTTCGGTTTTTATTGAATGAAAGATGATAGCCACCTCCAAAGAATATATCCATATAACCAGCTTTTATTCCATGATAAGCGCCATCAGCTCTTAAAAAAGTAAACCAATTATCATTTAAATAGGAAATTAATTCAAAACCAGCTAATCTTATCGTTTTTCCATTTAATGATGTTCCATCAGTTAGTTTCTGTTTTCCATTAATTGATAAATTATTTAAATGCATCATTAATGATAATCTATTAGGTTTTTTATTCCAATCAGTCTTTTTTAAGGCACCTAAAGAGTATTCTCTTTCAGTGAATTTATTGTTGGTATAGTCGAAATCAAAAGGGATTTGTAGCGCAACATTTAATTGATGGCTTTTAATATCTCCACCATCAAAAAAGTTAACATAACTCCAGCCACTTGTAATAGAAAATTTCTCAAATTGATATCCAATATTAAAATGTGGTAAAATAAAAGCACCGCCACCGTCTGGAGCACCAGCGCCACCTCCGCCACCAAAATGAAAACCAGTATCTAAAAAGATTTTTTTAGACAATAGTTTTTTATAACCTGCATTAACACCTAATGTGAAAAAACCACCGCGTTTACCTGTTACACTTCCATAAATACCTATACCTGTATAAAAATCAGATAATTTTAAGTTATAATGTATTCCTGTAAAACTCATATTTGCTTCGTTTGGAAAAATTGTGTTAGAAGGCATATCAATTGATAAAAAATCTAAAGCAGCAAATCCTTTCTGAGTTTTTTTAGTCGGTATTATTTCTTGAGAAATTCCTATAGAAGAAATAAAAAGGGTAATAAGTATAATTATTTTTTTCAATGTAAGTTTTTTATTGTTTATGAATAGTAATAATCACCGTTTTCGAAGCTGGTGTATTGCTTTTTCTAGCCTTACTCTTTATAGGAACTAATACATTAGTTTCAGGAAAATAAGTTGCTGTACAGCTTTTAGGAATTGCATAAGGAATTACTAAAAAACCTTTGGCAACTCTTTCTTCATCATTAAAATGGCTAACCAAATCAACTTTATCTAATTTTGTTAATTGCTGATTTTTCATGTCATCAGGATTCATAAAAATAACTCGTCGTTCGTTTAAAACACCACGATATCTATCATCTAAACCGTAAATTGTGGTATTATATTGATCATGAGTTCTAATGGTCATCATCATAAATTGATTTTCCTCTAATCTGATATCTGATGGTTTATTAATTGTGAAATTTGCTTTGCCAGTTTGAGTAGGAGAGTAGTTGTTTTCTCTCGCATTGTTAGGTAAATAAAAACCACCTTTAATTCTTACACGATTGTTATAATTATCAAATCCAGCTATTGTAGCTTCTATTTTATCACGAATTAAATCATAATTTGAAACTAAGGTTGTCCAGTTTGTTTTATTCTCTTTTAAAGTTGCAGTTGCAATACCTCCAACAATTGCAGGTTCACTTAAAAAACCTTCAGAACATGGGTTTAAATGTCCATGAGATTGATGAACAACTCCCATAGAATTTTCAATCGAAATAAATTGCTCTCCAGATTTTTGAATATCTTTTTCTGATCGCCCTAAACAAGGTAAAATCAATGCTTGTTTACCATGAACTAAATGACTTCTATTTAATTTTGTGGAAACGTGAACAGTTAGATCGCAATTTATTAATGCTTCAGCAGTAAACTCAGTATCTGGTGTAGCGGAAATAAAATTACCGCCCATTCCAATAAAAACTTTAGCATCATTTTTATGCATTGCTTCAATTGCTGTAACTACGTCATATCCATGTTTTCTTGGTGCTTTAAAGGAGAATTCTTTTTCTAAATTATCTAAAAAAGCATCTTTGGGTTTCTCCCAAATTCCCATTGTTCTATCTCCTTGTACATTAGAATGACCTCTTACTGGACAAGTTCCAGCTCCTTTTTTACCAATGCTTCCTTTTAATAGTAAAAGATTTACAATTTCTCGAATATTATCAACCCCATTTTTATGCTGAGTTAATCCCATAGCCCAACAAATAATTATTTTATTATTGTTGATAATGAGTTCTGTAGCTTCTTTTATTTTTTCTAAGGATAAACCAGTTTGCGGTAATAATTCATCAATAGAAAAAGTGTCTAAATCTGTCAATAATTCTTCTAATCCTGCCGTTTTTTCTTTTATAAATTGATGATTAAAAACGGTTCCAGTTTTTTCATCACGAGCTTTCATCAATTTTAAGATGATTTTTAACAGCGCAACATCACCGTTAATTTTAACTTGTAAAAATAGATCGGTTAAATCTTGACCTTTACCAATCCACTTTAAAGGATTTTGTGGATCTTTATAATTCAGTAAACCAACTTCTGGTAACGGATTAACCGTAATGATTTTTCCTCCATTTTTCTTTGTATCACTTAATGCAGTTAACATTCTTGGGTGATTGGTTCCAGGGTTTTGTCCCATAACAATAACCAAATCGGCATGATTAAAATCATCTAACGTCACAGAACCTTTTCCAATTCCTAATGTTTCTGACAATCCAACTCCACTAGATTCGTGGCACATATTAGAGCAATCAGGTAAATTATTTGTTCCGAATTGACGCACAAATAATTGATATAAAAATGCAGCTTCGTTACTTGTTCTACCAGATGTATAAAAAATTGCTTCGTCTGGTGAATCTAAATCATTTAGTTCTTTTCCGATAAGACTAAAAGCATCATCCCAAGAAATTTCTTGATAGTTTGTTGCTCCTTCTGGTAAATACATCGGGTGTGTAATTCGACCACTTTTTCCGATTTCATAATCCGACCATTCAGATAATTTTTGAACCGTATGTGAAGCAAAAAATAGAGGAGATACTTTATTTTTAGTCGCTTCTTCTGCAACAGCTTTTGCACCATTTTCGCAATATTCTGCTAAAAAAGCACGCTTTGCATCTGGGTCTGGCCATGCACATCCAGGACAATCAAAGCCATCTTTTTGATTTATTTTAGCTAATAAGCCAATTGCTTTTTTTATACCAACTTCATTTTTAATATGCGTTAATGCAGAAGAAATTGCTTTAGCACCAACAGCAGATGTAGGAATATCAATTAATTCTATTCCTGTTAACTTTTCTGGTGGTTGTGAATGTATTTTCTTCTCACTCATAATTTACATATTGTGGATTCGAATATACCGTCATTTTTGTTTCTCTACTAAAACCTATTAAGCAAATTCCGAATTCTTTAGCAAAGTCGATTGAAAGTGAAGAACAGGCTGAAACTGCAACAATAATAGGGATTTTTGCAATAAATGCTTTTGATACAATTTCATAAGAAACTCTTCCGCTAACAAAAAGACTTTTCCCTTTTTTTAGTTGATTATTTTCTAATAAATCCCCAACACATTTATCAACTGCATTATGTCTGCCAATATCTTCTTTAATCGTTAAAAGTTCTTTTGATGTGTCAAAAACAGCTGCTGCATGACTTCCTCCAGAGGCTCTAAATGTTTCTTGATATTGATACATTTTAGCATACATATCACTAATTTCTTGACGTGAAATTTGAGAGTGATTGGCTAGTTTTTCTCCTGATACTTTAATATCAGAAAGTTCTTTTTTTCCACAAATTCCGCAGGATGAAACCGACAATAATGTGCGTTTATTTAAATAGCCTTTACCAATTTTATCTTTTGTTATCGTACAATTTATGATACTTGAGTAATTATCTTCTTCGGTAATGTGTACTTCAATATTTTGAGAAGATTTATAAATGTCTTCAGCAAAAAGCAATCCTCTAATCAACTCCAAATCATTGCCTGGAGTTCTCATAACAACCGTATAAGGTTGATTATTAATATTAATTTGTAAAGGAGCTTCGATAACAACGGTATCATCTAAAATGGAGTTTTTAGAATCTTTGAATTTTAAAGATTGATAGGTTGTGGTTTGCATCTACTTTTCTATAAACTCAAAGGTAATTAAAGTTAAAGAATTTTTTAGATGTAAGAATTAAACTTTATTGCAAAAAATAACTTTAAGTTGATTATTTAAATCTGTTGTGAAAAATAAATAGGTGTTTCCACCATCTTCAATTTTTGTTTCTTTTCTAATTTGAGCAACAGTTCTGGGAAAATTACGAGTGGTAATATTCGCTTTTTTAACTTTTCTCAGTTCTTTTTTATTGTAAGATATTACGTTGATAACTCTGAAAATTCTACCTGGAAACTCAACTAATGTTTCAGAAGTATATAAATGTGAATGTTGATGTAATTTTTTCACTTCTATTTGCTCAGTAATTTCATGAAACCCCCCTGACTTTAAAATAGCTGAATTTGGTTCGTATAAAAAGGTGAGTGGTTTTTCATATTCTGATGTTGATTTTGAATTTAAACTGAATTCAAACTTTTCTTCTTCATCATTTTTAAAGTTTACTGTTTTGATAGAAACCTCATTATTGTAGCCTTTTTCTAGTAAAAATAATAATTCTTTTACTTCGTTTTTTATGGCAATAACATGAACTTCTTTTACATGTTTTAATTCATTAATTGTACTTGTTATATCAAGAATAGGGGAGTTTTTAATTAATATTTGATTCGTTTTTTTAAATAGAAAATCGATGTTTTCTGGAACATTTGGTAAGCAATCTTTTAATAAAAAAACTTTCCCTTTGATGTCATTTCTTCTTGAAGGATCAATATAAATGCAATCAAGTTTTTCTGAACTGTTTTTTAGATATTCTGTTCCATCACCAATAAAAAAAGAACAGTTTTTAATCTTCAGTTCATTAAAATTATGCTTGACTATTTCTGATAATTCTTCATTGATTTCACAATGTGTTATTTCCTTAAAATGTTTGGAGAAATATAAGCTATCAACTCCAAATCCACCAGTGATGTCAATTATTGAAGTTCCAGAAACAAGTTTAGCTTTATATGCTGCCGTAATTTCAGATGAGGTTTGTTCGATACTTATTTTTGCAGGAAAATAGATGTTTTCTTGTTGGAACCAAGTCGGTAATTTCTTTTCAGATTTTTGTTTAGCAATAAGTTGATTGGCTAATTCTTGGCTCGAAATTGTACCAAAAGGACTTCCTTTTAATATCAGTTTTGTGATATCTGATTTTAAATTCTTGTTTATAAATTCTTGAACGTCTTTATGTAAAATATGTGAATTCAAAGATTAGTTATATCCTTTAACCATTCCCAAGTCTAAAGTACCAATAGGTAATTCGTGTTTTGTCGGTAAAAATGCTCCAGATGCTGTTGTAGTCCAATCATTCCATGTAGCTTCCATTCCTCCAGTAGGAATAATTTTCACCCACATTTTATAGGAGATTGGTTTACCCGAATCATCTAAAATCCATAAATAAGAATCTCCAGGTGTTGTACCGCCTGAAGTATATGTAATCAAAAGAGCATCTTTATCATTATATTTCACGATACTTCGTTCAATTCCGTTTTCAAAAACTTTATAGGGAGCAACTAACCAAAAAGAATCGTTATTAAAATATGCTGTTGCTTTTTGAATAAGTTCATTTTCAGTTTCATCAGATTTATTAGTAACTACCTTACTTTTTTCTGAGTTTTTAGTGTGTAAAATCACCTTGTTTTCATCCCATGAAACCTCAACGATATTTTCCTGTTTGTCCCATTTATAAGAGTGTTTTCCTCTAAAACTCCATTCTAAATATCGAGTATTATTATAAGCTTCAATATTTAAAGCAGTAAGCATTTTATTTGCTAATGCATCAGCTTCACTACCTTGTTTTCCTTCAGGAAAATCTTCGTTATTGGCAACATAAAAAATACTAATCGCAATTAGTACAAGTAAAAGTAATACTGCTATAATTTTACCTATTTTCTTCATTTTGTTGGATTAATTGTTGAATACCATTTGCTAATTCATCTGCAGCTTCAGGATGATTTCTAAACCATAATTCTGGTTCAATCAATTCAATTTCTGCAATGGCTAATTTACCGTTATTATCTGTAAAAATATCAACTCTAGCATAAATAGGCAATTCGATACAATTTTTTACTGCATTTTCTGCAAAATCTATTTCATTTTGAGTTGGTGTGTGTTTGTGAACTGAACCACCAAAATCATCTTGAACTCTAAAATCACCTTCTTTAGCAACCTTTAACACAGCGTGTGTAAACTTACCATTCATCACCATTAAAGAAAGTTCACCTTTTTCTACAATATTATATTGAAAAGGTTGTAAAATCATAGCTTCATTAGCTATTAATTCTGTGAAAATTTCTTCGTAATTTTCAATATTTTTAGGATTGATTTTATAAGTGTGCCTAGCGCAACCAGAAACACATGGTTTTAACACAAACTCGTTTAATTTGTGTTTGATAGCTAATTTTTTTAAAGTATCAGAATCGCCTTTTTCTATAAAATAAGATTCGCAAATATGTACACCATTTTTCTGTAGGTCTAGTAAGTAATGTTTATCGATATTCCATCGAATAATTTTCTCGGAATTCAGTAAAATAGTTTGTTGACTTACTTTATTTAACCAGTCAGAAAATTCTGGATATCGATCAAAATAATCCCAAGTTGTTCTAAAGAGTATGTACTTAGTTGAGGACCAATCAAAATTAGGATCATCCCAAGAAATTCTTCCAACTTTTAGGTGTAATTTTTCAAGAGCTAATTTTACATAATTATCTTCTTTTAAAACATTTTCGGTATATATATCCTTTTTTGTAGGATTTACATATCTAGGTTCGGTAAGAATAATTACATCGAATTTTTTAGTCATTTCTATTCTTAATTGTTGAGATTAATTTTAAGAAAACAATGTAATAAACTTTTCTCTACTAAGAATATATTGATTTACTTTTTGATGAAAATTTATGGTACCAGGTATAGTTTCATATCCTTTAACAAAATCAAAACCAACTTTTAATAATGTTTTATTAGGTGAAGGATTTTCTGCATAAGGTTCGCAAAATAAATTTTCTAATTGGAAGTTTTTAAAATAATAAGGAAGTGTTTCTTTTACAAAAGCAGAACCTAAACCTTTTTGTCTATTCGGGTTTTTCCATAGATGTAAATGCATATATGCTTCTTTTCCGAAGTTAATTTTGTTAATATGACTATGTCCAACAGGTTCATTATTCAATAGCCAAATAATATAATACAGGTTTTTATTGCGATATTTTTTTTCTACTTCACTATAAATTATATCATAAAATAATGTTCTTTTTGGAAGTTTTTCTTTGATAGCACCCATACCTAATAAAAATTCATCCGTAGCATTATAAAAATAATCTACTATAAAATTTACATCGTCAATTGTAAATTCTCTAACCGTAAGTTTATTGTTTATGCTGCTCATAATAATCCATAATATGTTTAGGAATTTCCATGCCTTTAGGTTTTCCTTCATCAGGAATTGGAAATTCAGCTACTTGTTTTATAGGAATTAATCCTGCCCAAACATCTAAATTATAATCTTCAGGTTCATCTCCAACACCAACATCTCTAACTTTTGCAGAAGCGGTTTCAATGGTCATTTCTACCACTAAAGTTCTGTCTAATTCTTGCTTATGCATATCTCTAATTCCGTCCCAACGACCTTTCATCATATGTTCCATAAAACAAAATAAAGCGGCATCTTTTTCGGTATCATCTGTAATTTTTTTAACAGAACCAAAAAGTGTAACAGATCTGTAATTTACAGAATGATGCAGTCCCGAACGAGCTAAAACTAAGGCATCTAAATGCATAACCGTCATGCTAATTTTACCAGTTTCTAATAACGTTAATAACATTCTATTGGCTTGAGAACCATGTAGATAAATCTTATCATCTTTTCTTCCATACGCCATCGGTAAGGTAATTGCTTGTTCTTGATACACATAGCTTACGTATCCAATAAAGCCAGCATCTAAAATTGAGTTGATTTTTTCAACATCATAGGTTGCTCTATTTTGACCTCTTTTAACACGATTTAATTTTGATTTTGAATATTCTTTCATTTCTATAATTTTTTAGCGAACACTAAGTTTTCATAATTCTTTTCACCAACAAAAAAATCGATACTTCCAATATTTTCGAATCCATATTTTTTATAAAAATGAATTCCTTTCGTATTTTTATAATAAGCAGTTAACCAAATAAGGTCAAATTTTAATTCTTTTGCTTTCTTTAAAATAATTTCTTGCAATTGTGAGCCAATTTTTAAAGCAATAAAATCATTCAAAATATATAATCTTTGAAGTTTACACGAATTAGTACTTCCTGATTTTTCGTAATTAACATTTAAAGAAAGTTTAGCAAAACCTATAGGTAGCTCATCTGAGAAGATAATCCAATATAAATTTTCTGGATCATTTAACTCTTTTCTAATTTGATGAACAGAATAATATTTATTGTAGAAATCAAGTAAATACTCTTTATTCTCAATGTAATCTCCATGCGATTCTGTATAGGTAATTCTACCTAATAAAGCAATATGTATAGCGTCATCAACTGTTGCTCTTCTAATTTCTATCATTTTTTAACGTTCTCCTGGGTTGATGTTTTTATATTTTTCTGAATTAATTTTTGCTTTTTCTAAATCTTTTGGCTTAAAAACTTCTTTGATTGAAGCAGGATATTTTTCAATCATTTTTGATGGACGAATAGGACGCTCCACAAAATTACCAGCACAACTTGGACATACATTTTCAAAGATTTCTAAAGCACATTCTTTGCAATATGTACATTCAAAAGAACAAATCATTGCTTCTGTTGAAGTATGAGGTAATGCTTTATTGCAATGCTCGCAACCGGGTCTTAATTCTAACATTTTCTATAGATAACGTTCTTTAATTACATCAATATGCCAAATGCTATGGCCTAATAATAAAACAGCACAAGCTCTTGCTGACATTGGCGAATTACTTGCGGTTCCCATATTTTTTAAATTTTCTTCAGAAATACTTTTAATTAAATTTAATGATGATAAACGGGTAACAGTAAATTCATGGATTAAAGCTTCCATAGATTTTTTATTCGCTTCAGAAGGAGCGATATAATCATCTTGTTCATAACCAGGAAAAGCAGTTTTGTCATTTCTAGCAATACATAAGAAGCGATACATAAAAACACGTTCTGTATCAACAATATGCTGTAAAATTTCTTTTATGGTCCATTTTTCAGGTTGATATCTAAATTCGTGTTTTTCTTTAGGAATTGAATTAAAAAAGTCAATCACCATTTTTTTATCAGCTTCGTAGCCAGAAATTAGTTCTGTGTTTTCTTCAACTCTATTTATATATCTTGAATAATATTTGTTGTATTCACTAGTGTTTAATTCTTTTTTTATCATCATTTATAATTTATAGTTCAAAATTAGTACATTTATGGACTATTGTTTTAATCCAGAATAAATATATTTAATAGTCCAGTTATGTTTCCGTATAAAACCAGTTTTCTATTAAAAAGAAATACAAGTCAAGCGTTGTATTTACAGTTGTCAAATCAGTTTATAACTTTGATTAAAAATAACACTTTACCGAGTAATACCAAATTACCGGGCAGTAGAGTTTTGGCAGAAATGTTAAATGTTCATAGAAAAACAGTGGTGGCTTGTTATGAGGAGTTATTATTGCAAGGTTGGATTGTAAGTATTCCTAAAAAAGGAACTTTTGTAAATACCGATTTACCATTATTACACTATCAAAAATCTACAAACGATATCGTAAAGTCGATAAAAAGTAAAGCAAATTTTTCTTTTAAAAAGAGTAAAATATTAGAACGAAAAACGTTTCCTGAGCTTACAAATTTTACAGTAATAAATGACGGTGTTTCAGATCATCGTTTAACGCCAATTGATGATATAGCTAGAACGTACAGAAGAATTGCGAGTAAAAAAAGTACGATAGAACAATTGACTTATAAATCTACCTACGGAAATATTCGTTTGCGAGAAGCGTTAGTTTCTTATTTAAATGAAACTAGAGGTTTACAAATAACTATTGATAATATTTTGATAACCAGAGGAAGTCAAATGGGAATCTTTTTAACGGCTATATTATTGTTCAAAAAAGACGATTTAGTGGTGGTTGGCGAAACAAACTATATTGCTGCGGATGTTACTTTTTCGCAATCGAAAGCTAAGATTTTACGCGTTCCTGTTGATGAAAATGGATTAAACACTGATGCAATCGAAAAGATTTGCAAGAAGAAAAGAATAAAAGCGGTATTTGTTACATCGCATCATCATCATCCAACAACGGTTACACTATCAGCAAAAAGAAGAATTCATTTATTAAACTTATCAAAACTGTACAATTTTGCGATAATAGAAGACGATTATGATTACGATTTCAATTATAATCATGCGCCAATATTACCATTATCAAGTCACGATTCTTTAGGAAATGTAATTTATTTAGGTTCTGTTTGTAAAACTGTAGCACCTGTTTTTAGAATTGGATATTTAATTGCACCAAAAGATTTTGTAGATGAAGCTGCAAAACATAGACGCTATATTGATAGGCAAGGTGATGCTTTGTTAGAACTCACTTTTGCTGAGTTTATAAAATCTGGTGATTTAGACAGACATATTAAAAAAGTATTAAAAATTTACCGACAACGAAGAGACTTGTTTTGTAAATTAATGACAGAAGAATTGAGTGCTTATTTTTCGTTTGAGGTTCCGAAAGGAGGAATGGCAGTTTGGACAATCCTAGATAAGAAATATACGTGGAAACAAGTATCAGAAACTGCTAAAAGACATCAATTAGAAATTGGCGATTGGGAACGTTACGATTTAGCTAATAATAACCATAATGCGATAAGAATTGGTTTTGCAAGTTATACAGAAGATGAAATAATTGAGCTTGTAAAAAAACTAAAACAAACAATGAATTCTTTAGATTTTCTCTAACACAGGTTTTTTCTTCACTTCTTTTTTCTTCTTTGTATTTCCTGGAAACGTAAGGTTTGTGCTGGTGTAAATTGTCCCAAAAGTTTCACTAGCATAATATACTTGTGAAATTGCATCTTCAACTTGATGAGTTGATAATTCTTTTAAAGGATGAATAAAAACGGACCATAAAACACCGTCAGAGATAGCGTATTTAACATCTAAAGCAGTATGAAAATTTGCAATTAATGAATTCAATAATAGCTCTTCACTCAATTTTTCTTGTTTTGAAATCGGTGATATAATCCGCATTCTATTCGCGTTTTTATCTGCAATACAAATCATTAATTTTCCATTAACAGCAAAATTCCAAGAATTGCCATTTACTGCTGTACTATCAGCATTTTTTTTAATGATAAAATCAAGTTTATCTATAGTCATGTCTTGTGAAAAGCCATAAGAACTGATTAATAAGAAAATGAAGAATATTTTTTTCATAGTTAAAATGTTTTATAAAGTGTCGTTTATTTTTAAGGTAACTAACAGGTTTTAGGGAATACTTTGTTTGTCATTCCGAACAAGTGAAGGAATCTGTTTGAGAGATTGTTTCGTCATACTTCCTCGCAATGACAAAAAAATAAAATAAGATTAAGAGATTTTTATCTTTAAAGGAATGACAATAAATTTAAAACGCTGGAAATATCTTCCTAAACTTCTTTGGTAATTCTTTAATTACTGATATTTTCTCATGTGTAAAAGGATGTTCAAACTCTAAACTAGAAGCATGTAAATACAAGCCTTTTCCTTTTAATTGTAATTCTTCTTTACCGTATTCTTTATCACCTAAAATTTGATTTCCATTTTCCGATAAATGCTTTCTAAGTTGATGTTTTCTTCCCGTTTTTGGATTCAACTTTACTAAATTTAGAAATTTAAAACGTTCAGAAACTACCATTTCTATAACTTTATAATTGGTAATAGCTTCTTTATTATCAATAGGATTATTGATTTTTCCTTCAGAATTCATTTTACCGATACAAATTGCATGATATGTTTTTTGAATTTCTTTATTTTCAAATAATTTATTCAATGCTAAAATACTAGCATTCGTTTTTCCAATCAATAAAACACCACTTGTTGGGTAATCTAAACGATGAACAGGCCTTGGTCTAACAGCATCAAATTGAGTAGATTTTTGTAAATTTTGACTTAACGCATTATCAATAGTTACAAAAGAATTTCCGCTCACTAAAATTCCAGCTGGTTTATAAATTATTGCTAAAAAATCATCCTCAAATAAAACATCAAGTTTTAATTCTAACCTTTTAAAAGAGTCATTTTCTTCGGTTTGATATAATTCTATAGTTTCCCCACCATTGATAAATAGGGCAGAAGTGGTTGTTTTTTTATCAACAAGAAGTAATCCTTTTTTTATTGCTTTTTTAATTCCCGATTTAGTAGGTGTTGTTTTAAAAACACCAACTCCGTATTCTTGTAAACGAATTGGTTTTTCTAAGATTGGAACTAAATGAGTTTCTATAAGTTGCATTAACTCGTGTAATTTTTCATTTGGAGTTTAAATTCTTTTAATGTCAGGTCGAGCGCAGTCGAGACCTCTAACCTGTTACTTATGTAGCAAAAATCTGACTCTCATCTTTAAATGCCTTAAATTCTAAAGCATTATTTTCTGGATCGTTAAAAAATAGAGTCGCTTGTTCGCCAACTTTTCCTTTAAAACGAATTGTTGGTTCAATTATAAAAGAAGTATTTGCAGCTTTTAATCTATCAGCTAAAGCGTGCCAATCATCCCAAGTAAGTACAACACCGAAATGCGGAACAGGAACATCATGTCCATCAACAGGATTAGAAATTCTTTCTGGATGAAAACCATCTTTTTGATGAATCACAAATTGATGTCCAAAGAAATTAAAATCGACCCAAGTATCAGAACTTCTACCTTCTTCACATTGTAAAATATCTCTATAAAAAGCTCTACATTTCTCTAAATCTTTTACTGGAATTGCTAAGTGAAATGGTTGTATCATTGTTAGTTGTTAGTTGTTAGTTGTTGTTTTGTCTACAGTCTACAGTCTAAAAACCAACCGCTTTATCATCACCTCTAGGATCTGCACCACCTTCTAATTTCCCATTTGGTAAAACTAAAATACCTTCAACTTTACCTATAACAGGAGCGTCTTTTTGGTTGATAGAATATCCAACTTTTTCTAGTTCAGCAACTGTTTTTTGATCAAATTTATTTGGTTCCATCATAATAACATCTGGTAACCATTGATGATGAAAACGAGGCTGATTTACAGCTTCTTGCATTCCGAAACCGAATTCATGCACATTTAAAATAGTTTGCATCACAGAAGTAATAATTGTTGAACCTCCAGGAGTTCCAACAACCATCCATAGTTTGCCATTTTTTTCTACAATTGTTGGCGTCATAGAACTTAACATTCTTTTTTCTGGTACAATTTTATTCGCTTCAGCACCAATTAAACCAAACATATTAGGTACACCAGGTTTACTAGAAAAATCGTCCATTTCGTTATTTAAAAAGAAACCTAAATCAGAACAATATAGTTTAGAACCATACGCACCATTTATAGTAGTGGTAACAGAAACTGCGTTTCCAAAAGTATCTACAATAGAATAATGAGTGGTTTCATCACTTTCTACCATTTGAATTGTTCCGTGAGAAACATCCGAAGATTTTGTCGCTTTGTCAAAAGAAAAATTATCCATTCTACCTTTAGTATATTCCTTAGAAATTAAAGTTTCTAACGGAATTTTTACAAAATCAGGATCTCCTAAAAAGAAACTTCTGTCCGCATAGGCTCTGCGTTCTGCTTCTGCAATAACCTGAATGGTTTTAGTTGAATTATGACCATATTTATCTAAATCATACGATTCAATTCCGTTCATAATTTGTGCTAAACAAATTCCACCACTAGAAGGTGGAGACATCGATATAACTCGTAAATCATCATAATTAAAAGTAATTGGTGTTCGCCATTTAGCTTCGTATTTAGCCAAATCTTCTAAGGTCATTATTCCGCCATTTGCTTGCATAAAATTCACTAATCGTTGTGCAGTTTCACCTTTGTAAAATTCATCACGTCCATTTTGCTGAATTCTTAGTAAAGTTTCAGCCAAAGCATTGTACTTTATGGTGTCATTTTCTTTCCAATCTTGATCTAAAATAATAGTGTCTTTATTTGCTTTTGGAAAATAAGGTCTGTATTTTTTAATTCTAGCTTCCTGCTTTTTGGTAACAATCACTCCACGTTTTGCAAGTGCAATTACAGGCTCTAAAATATCTTTCATCGGTAAAGAACCAAATTTTCTGTGCGATTCAAAAACTCCAGCAACAGTACCAGGAATTCCAACAGCCATAGCACCTAACGTGCTTTTTCCTTTTATAACATTCCCTTCTTTATCTAAATACATATCGGCATCGGAAGCTAAAGGAGCTTTTTCTCTATAATCTAACGCACCAATTTCTCCGTTTGCTTTTCTATAGACCATAAAACCGCCGCCGCCAATATTACCAGCATACGGATATGCAACTGCCAAGGCTAATTCTGTTGCTGTCATTGCATCAAAAGCATTTCCACCTTTTTGTAAAATAGCTGAGCCAATTTTTGAAGCTTCTTCTCTGGCAGAAACTACCATCGCTTTTTGGGTAATTAACCCTGAGATTTTTTCTTTTTTAGGTTCCGTTTTGCAGTTGATAAAAAGCAAGGAGGTAAAAACGATTAGGAATATTTTCTTCATTGTTTAGTAATTGTTTATATCGTTAACCTGAACTCATTTCAGGTTCTCGTTTATTATTAATTGTCATTGCGAACAAAGTGAAGCAATCTCACTTTTAAACATAGAGTTTACTTCGTCATTCTTCCTCGTAAAGACAGTAATTTCTCTTCCGAAAAGATACGCAAATCTTCGAAAAAAGCAGAAAAATCATCTTCAAAATTTTGATACTGTTCTTTTAAATCTTCGATAGCCAAATTCATTTGAGACTTTCCTTTGGTTCTGCGATTCATTCCGTTTAAAACACGGTCTATAGGATCTAAAAATTGATAGTTATATAAAATATCATATTCCACCATATATTTGATAAACTGTTGCGACTTTTCTGGTAAATCTTCCTGTTTTTCTTGAAAAAGTTGATAGACAGAATTTGTATACACATCTAAGGGAATTGCAGAATATTGACTCCAATTCTTAGCTAGAAAGTGATCAAAAAATATATCGATAATAACACCATCATAATGTCCGTAACGTTCGTGTAATCTACGTTTACTCTTACGTACAATTTTGTGCGCATCTGTAAATGTATCTATTTCTCTATGTAATAGTATTCCTTGCTGAATTTCAGGATCAAAATGTTCAAACTTATTGCCTCTAATATGATCTGCAATAAAATTGCCAATCATAATATTGGTGTTGTTTTGAGATAAGTATAAATGTGCGAGGAAGTTCAAATTAGGTTTTAGGTATTAGGTTGAAGGTAAAAGTAAACAAAAAAGAAGAAGAGGGTAAAAACTATAAACTCTTTATTTTCTTTCAGAAACTAAAAGTTCTTCTAAACCAATTTTTTCTGGACGATAAGAATTTACAACCGCATCACTTGGATATCCTAAAGACAAACCACAAACAAGTTCATAGCCTTTTGGAACATCAAAATAATTGTCTACTGGTTCTCTCCAAATATTTAATGCACCTTGCGGACAAGTTCCTAATCCTTTACTCGTTGCAGAAAGCATAATATTTTGCATAAAAATACCTGTATCTACCAAAGCTGTATATTTCATTTTAGGATTTGCAAAAATCCAAATAGCAGCTGGAGCTCCAAAGAAATTGAAATTTTTTATCATTTCTTCATTTCTCTTTTTATGATCTTCTTTTTTTATTCCTAAAATTTTATACAAGCCAATAGCTGTTTTTATTCTTCTATCTTGGTAAATTCCAAAATATTTACCTTGAATAGTTTGATAAATTTTATTGGGTTTTAATTTAAATTTACGAGCAATAATAAGTTTTTCGAAAATATTTTTCTTTCTTAATGATAAAGAAGCTTTGTACTTTTTAGTAAGTTCATTACCAATATTTGTTAATGTATCTCCAGTTGCAACCACCACTTTAAAAGGTTGTGTGTTAGAACTAGAAGGTGCTTCTAAAGCTTCTTTTAAAATTTGATTGATAATATCATTAGAAACCTGCGTATTTTTAAAATCTCTAATACTTCTTCTGTTTTTATTTGTTTCTTCGAAAGTCATGAGCTGAAATTTTAAATTATTTATAAAAGTAACTAAAAAGCCACAACTTTTAGTTGTGGCTTTTCTATATTCTTATGTCTTGTTTCTTGTCTCTAAAAAAAGTCCTGCTTCTAAGAATTCAACATCACAGGCATTACCAACATAGTAACTTGTTCACCTTCATCAGTACCATCAATAGGCGTTAAAATACCTGCACGGTTTGGTAAAGACATTTCAATTAAAACATCGTTTGCATTTAAATTGCTTAACATTTCAGATAAAAAACGAGAGTTAAAACCAATCTGCATATCATCACCTTGATAATCGCAACTTAAACGTTCATCAGCTTTATTGGCAAAATCTAAATCTTCCGCAGAAATATTTAATTCAGTACCCGCCATTTTTAAACGAATCTGATGCGTAGTTTTACTAGAAAAAATAGAAACTCTACGAACAGAATTTAAAAAAGAAGCTCTGTCTACCGTTAATTTATTAGGATTCTCTTTTGGTATTACCGCTTCATAATTAGGATATTTTCCATCTATTAATCTACAAACTAATACTACATTATCAAACGTAAATTTTGCGTTGGCATCATTATATTCAATCGTCACCTCATCATCAGAACCACCTAAAATTCCCTTCAATAAATTTAAAGGTTTCTTTGGCATAATAAACTCAGCCGTTTTATCAGCAGTAACATCTGTTCTAGAATATTTTACCAATTTATGTGCATCGGTAGCAACAAATGTTAAACTCTGATTACTAAACTGAAAGAAAACTCCGCTCATTACTGGGCGTAAATCATCGTTTCCAGCAGCAAAAATAGTTTTAGAAATAGCCGTTGCCAATACGTTAGAAGGAATGACCGTTTTACTTGGTGATGGTAAAGAAACCGCTTTCGGAAACTCATCGCCACCAAAATATGCCATGTCGTATTTTCCTTGATCAGAACTAATCTCAATCGTGCTTTCGCCTTCTGTTTTAAAAGTCAATGGCTGATCTGGAAATGTCTTTAACGTATCTAATAATAAACGTGCGTTTACGGCAATAGATCCTTTAGAATCGCTTTCTACCGCTACCACTGCGCTCATGGTTGTTTCTAAATCTGAGGCAGAAACTTGTAACTGATTTTCAGATAATTCGAATAAAAAATTATCTAAAATCGGTAACGTATTATTGCTATTTATAACGCCGCCTAAAACCTGTAATTGTTTTAATAATTGCGAACTAGATACGATAAACTTCATGTAATTTATTTTATATAAAAATGTAAATACAAATATAATCTTAATAAGTGATTTTTAAAATTTAGTTATCAACAGTTTTTCGCTAATTGTTAATCATTTGGGCGTGTCTTTGCAAATTTTTCATTCCGTTTCACTTCACAAAAAAATTACAAAGTCGGGCTTTCCGCACTCGCTTTTTGTAAAAACAAAAGAGCTCAAACAAATGCTGCAATCCCTCACGCAAAGGCAAGTACATTAAAAAAAGGAAATCTAATTTATAATTTAGAATTATTTTAACTTTTAACACTATAGATAAAAGGTATATTTGTTTTTTAACATTTCTTTTTTAAATAAAGAAAGAGGTCTTCTCGAGCGCAGTCGAGAGATTTTATGTAGGTCTCGACTGCGCTCGACCTGACAACAATGAATCAAACTTTATTAAATGAAGAAAATTACTTTTTCTATATTAACTTTTGTCTTAGTTTCTCTAACAATATTTGCACAAAAGCCACAAAAATTATCCTCAAATCAGATTTACGAAAAAGTTCAGAAACTAAATTTTTTAGGAACAGCATTATACATTGCAGCACATCCAGATGATGAGAACACACGATTGATTGCTTATTTATCAAATCATGTAAAAGCAAGAACTGGTTATTTATCGTTAACAAGAGGAGATGGCGGACAAAACTTAATTGGCCCAGAAATTCGCGAATTATTGGGTGTTATTAGAACCCAAGAATTATTAGCAGCAAGGCGAGTTGATGGCGGAGAACAATTTTTTACAAGAGCAAACGATTTTGGCTATTCTAAACATCCAAATGAAACTTTAGAAATTTGGAACAAAAAAGAAGTTTTAAGTGATGTTGTTTGGGCAATCAGAAATTTTAAACCTGATGTAATTATCAATCGATTTAACCATAGAACACCAGGAACTACGCATGGACATCATACAAGTTCTGCCATGTTAAGTGTAGAAGCTTTTGATATGGCAAACGATAAAACTAAGTTTAAAGAGCAATTAAAACAAACAAGTTTGTGGAAGCCAAAACGGTTGTTTTATAACACATCTTTATGGTTTTATAGAGGTAGAGAAGCGGCATTTAAAGAAGCTTCTAAAAACTTTACAAGTTTAGATGTGGGTGTTTATTATCCTTTAAAAGGAGTTTCTAATAACGAGTTAGCTTCTTTGGCAAGTAGCCAACATTTATGTCAAGGTTTTGGAAGATTATCAAGAAGAGGAAGTCAAACCGAATATGTTGAGTTTTTAAAAGGAGAGGAACCAAAAGATAAAAACGATGTTTTTTCTGGAATTAACACAACATGGAACAGAATAAAAGGCGGAGGAGAAATTGGTGATATTTTATACGAAGTAGAACAAAATTTCGATTTTGTAAATCCATCTAAACACTTACCTAAATTATTAGAAGCCTATCAAAAAATACAAAAATTAGAAGACGCTCACTGGCGAAAAATTAAAGAAAAACAAATTTTAAATATTATTGAAGCCTGTGCAGGTTTGTATTTAGAAGCTTCTGCAATTAGTTCAAGTGCAGTGCCAAATTCGTCTATCGATGTGAATTTTGAAGCCTTAAATAGAAGTAACTCAAATATTGAGTTAAATTCTATTGTTTCTTCAATTGATAACAAAACTATTGTAAAAGAAACTGATTTAAAACCGAATAAAAAAGTAAACTTTAAAGAAACGATTGCTATAAAAACCAATCAATTTTCAGATCCATATTGGTTAAGAAAAGCAGGAACATTAGGTATGTACTCTGTTGATGATAAAACGTTAATCGGAAAACCAGAAACACCACGTTCTGCTCAAATAACGTTTAATTTATTAATAGATAATGTTGCAGTTTCTATCACAAAAGATGTAGTAAGAAGATATGCAAAACGTGATAAAGGAGAATTGTATGATCCTTTTGAAGTGTTGCCAGAAATCACCACAAAAATTAATAATAAAGTTGTTATTTTCTCAGATGATTCACCGCAAAAAGTATCAGTTACAATTAGAGCAGGAGCAAAAAATGCAGACGGAAATGTAGTTTTAGAAATTCCAAATGGTTGGACAGTATCACCAAAATTTATAGATTTTAATATCGCGCAAAAAAGTGATACCAAAACCGTTGATTTTATGGTGAGTCCGCCAAAAAATCAATCCGAAGGACAGTTAAAAGTTATTGCAACATCCAACGGGAAAAAATATACCAAAGAGTTGGTAGAGATTTCTTATAGCCATATTCCAAAGCAATCAGTATTATTAAACTCAGAAGCAAAAGTAGTACGATTAAATATTCAAAAAGCAGGAAACTTTATTGGTTATATTCAAGGATCTGGTGATGCTGTTCCAGAAAGTTTACGTCAGATTGGATATTTAGTAAAAGAAATAAAACCATCAGAAATCAACGAGAAAAATCTACAACAATTTGATGCAATTGTTGTCGGAATTAGAGCTTATAACACAATTTCTGAGTTAAAGTTCAAACAAAAATATTTATTAGACTATGTGAAGAACGGCGGAAATATGGTGGTGCAATATAACACGAGTAGGAGAGTAGATGTACAAGCACCGTTTGATTTAAAACTATCTAGAGACCGAGTTACTGATGAAAAATCTGAGGTTACGGTGTTGGCAAATAATCATTCAATTGTAAACTTTCCCAATAAAATTACAGGATCAGATTTTAATGGTTGGGTACAAGAACGAGGATTGTATTTTCCAAATACGTGGAGTAAAGAATACACGCCAATTTTATCGATGAATGATAAAGGTGAAACGGCAAAAAAAGGAAGTCTATTAGTCGCAAAATACGGTAAAGGAAATTATATCTATACGGGTTTAAGTTTCTTTAGAGAATTACCTGCTGGAGTTTCTGGTGCGTATAAATTATTTGCAAACATGTTGTCTGTTGGTAAAGATAAAATAGAGGTTAAAAAAGAAGTGAAAAACTAACTTATGAAAAGTAACTATATAACTATTACATTAATTTTCTTTTTTATATCAATCGCTGCTTTTGGTCAGAAAAAGTGGGGTAAAAAGCAGTTGCAAGTAATTAAGACCATAGATTTATTATCCAAAACTACTTCAGTAAATGGTAAAGGCGCCACTGAATATTCAAAATATCTTTCAGATGACTTTAATAGATGGACTGTTGGTAGTTCTATTATTAATAAAAAAGATAAATGGGTAGAAGGAGTCCATAAATGGTTTAAAGAAGGTTGGCGAGTTTCAGATAAAAAACAAGAAGTTATTGAAATCCTAATTAAAAAGAGAATTGCTTTTACACGTAGAATTGTTACAGAAACATATAAAGGTCCTAAAGGAGATCTTTCTACTTCTAAAGCAGCATTAGCTGAAGTTTGGATTTATAAAAAAAGGAAGTGGTTACTATATAGTGTTAACGTTCATCCAATTAAAATTTAATAATAAAGAGTAATTATGATTAATCAAAAATACCCTTGGAAAAAAGAATACACATTGGTTTTAGTGGCTAATGTTATTTATATCACCGTGTTCTATATCATTACTAATTATTATACTTTTTAATCCATAAAACATGCAAACATTAGATTGGATTGTATTATCGATAACGTTAACATTTATTGTTGCTTACGGAACGTATGTAACGAGAAAAAGCGCAAATGTACAAGACTACATAAAAGGTGGAAATGATTCTAAATGGTGGACAATAGGTTTGTCAGTTATGGCAACACAAGCCAGTGCAATTACATTTTTATCAACTCCAGGACAAGCATTCCATAGCGGAATGGGGTTTGTGCAATTTTACTTCGGATTACCGATTGCTATGGTAATTATTTGTGTAGTTTTTATACCCATTTATCACAAGCTAAAAGTATATACTGCGTATGAGTTTTTAGAAGGAAGATTCGATTTAAAGACACGAACTTTAGCAGCAATTCTATTTTTAATTCAACGTGGATTAGCTGCAGGAATTACCATTTTTGCACCTGCTATTATTTTATCTGCTGTTTTAGGTTGGGATTTATTAACCTTGAATATTATCATTGGTTTTTTAGTAATTATCTATACCGTTTCTGGAGGAACAAAAGCGGTGAATGTTACACAGAAACAACAAATGATTATCATTTTTGTTGGAATGTTGATTGCCTTTTATATGATTATGAGTCAGCTTCCAGCTGATATTACGTTTTCTAAAGCTTTAAAAATTGCAGGAGCAAGTGGAAAAATGGAAGTCTTAGATTTTTCGTTTGATTTAAATAATCGATATACAATTTGGACAGGTTTATTAGGAGGAACATTTTTAATGTTGTCTTATTTTGGTACAGACCAAAGTCAGGTACAACGTTATTTGTCAGGAAAATCGGTAAGAGAAAGTCAGTTAGGTTTAATTTTTAATGGCCTTTTAAAAGTACCAATGCAGTTCTTTATTTTGTTAGTAGGAGTCATGGTTTTTGTGTTTTATCAATTCAATGCATCGCCATTAAATTTTAATCCAAAAGCGACTGAAGCGATTGCAAATTCTGAATATGTTGCGGAATATCAACAACTTGAAAAAGAACATATTAAAATTGAAGATGCTAAGAAACTTCTTTTTTTAGATGGATTTCAGAATGAAGAAATTAATCAAGTTAGAAGTTTAAACGAACGAGATTTAGCATTAAAAGCATCCGCAAAAGAAATTATAAAAAAGATTGATGAAAGTTCTATTGAAAAAATAGAGTCGAACGATAAAGATTATGTGTTTATTCATTTTATTTTAAACAATTTACCTCGAGGATTAATTGGCTTGCTGTTGGCAGTAATATTATCTGCAGCAATGTCTTCTACGGCTTCAGAATTAAATGCATTGGCTAGTACCACAGCAATCGATTTGTACAAAAGAAATGTAAGAGAAGAAAAGAGCGAAATGCATTATGTAAAAATGTCTAAGTGGTTTACATTAGGCTGGGGAATTCTCGCCATTTCAGTGGCATGTATTGCTAATTTGTTTGAAAACTTAATTGAAATGGTGAATATTATTGGCTCCATTTTTTACGGAAATGTATTGGGTATTTTCTTATTAGCGTTCTTTATTAAATTTGTGAAAGGAAACGCTGTTTTTATCGCAGCTGTTATTACACAAGCAATAATAATTTGGGTCTTTAAAATAGATTGGTTGCCTTATTTATGGTTGAATTTATTAGGCTGTGTTTTGGTGATGGGGATTGCAATGATACTTCAACTTTTTATGCCTAAGAGTGTTGATGAAATCGAATAAAACAATTAAATGGGGAATAATTGGCCTTGGGAAAATTGCACATCAATTTGCTACGGACTTAGCAAAAGTAACTAATGCTGAATTATATGCAGTAGCTTCTAGAACTCAAGAAAAAGCAGATAATTTTTCTCAAAAATTTAACCCTGAAGTTGGGTATGATTCTTATGAGAAACTAGTAAGAGATCCACAAGTAGATGCAATTTATATTGCTACACCGCATAGTCTTCATAAAGGAAATACACTTCTTTGTTTACAAAACAAAAAAGCTGTTTTATGTGAAAAACCTTTTGCAATGAATTTGCAAGAGGTTGAAGAAATGATTACAATCGCCAAAGAAAACGATGTGCTTTTAATGGAAGCATTGTGGACACATTTTTTACCTCATTACAACTATGTTTTAGAACTATTAAAAAGTGAAAAATTTGGAAGTATTAAAAAACTAGAAGCAGATTTTGGTTTTAAGTTAGCTTTTGATTTAAATAATAGACTTTTTAATAAAGAAGTTGGTGGAGGTAGTTTATTAGATATTGGAATTTATCCAATTTTCGCAGCCTTATCAACTTTAGGAAACCCTGATTCGATAAATGCCAATGCTACTTTTTTTGAAAATAAAGCAGACTCAAGTTGCGATATTGTTTTTAATTATAAAGATGCTAAAGCTGTCTTAAAAAGTACATTGCTAGAAGAAACAAAAACCGAAGCTATTTTTACTTTAACTAATGCTATTGTAAAAGTAAATTCACGTTTTCATGAACCATCAACAGTAACAATAATTACTGATGGAAAAGAAGAAACGTTAGATTTTGGCTATAATACAATTGGTTATAGTTATGAAATTGAACATTTCAATCAGCTTTTAAGAGATGGTAAAAAAGAAAGTGATATTATGACTTTCGATTTTTCGAAAAACTTAATTAAAACTTTAGATACAGTAAGGAAAATTATCGGATTGGAATATTAGTTTTTTTAATACCAACGCTTCTTTTTCTTCTTAGAAGCCGCTGATTTTCTTCCTTTTTTATGTTTACTCACAGTATTTGGTTGAACTTTTACTTTTTTTGGTTTTATTAAAGGATAAGGATGATCGGTGATTTGCTTTATCGACTTTTCGATAATCGCTTCAATTTTAAGTAAATAACCATCTTCATCTGGGCTACAAAAAGAAATGGCAATTCCAGATTTACCAGCTCTACCCGTTCTTCCAATTCGATGCACATAGGTTTCAGGGATGTTAGGAATATCAAAATTAATAATTGCATCTACATTGGTAATATCAATTCCACGAGCGGCAACATCGGTGGCAATTAAAATACTGTTTTTCTGATTTTTGAAATTCTCTATGGCTTTATTTCTAACAATTTGCGTTTTATCACCATGAATACTAAACACATTATAATTATTCTTAGTAAGGGTTTGCTCTAATTTATCGACACCAAATTTTGTGCGTCTAAAAATAATAATTCGTCCATTTATGGTATTTCGTAATAAATGAAGACATAAATCAGTTTTATTCTTTTTTGGTAGTTTGTATACTAATTGACCAATATTTTTCCCAGTAGTTTCTTCTGGATGAATTTCAATTTTCACAGGATTTTTAAGCGTACTGTTGGCAAGTTCAACTATTTTTTCTGGCATGGTAGCAGAAAACAAAAGTGTCTGTTTTTTAGAAGGGCAGAGTTTTTCTATTTTCTTTACATCATTAATAAAGCCCATATCTAACATTAAATCAGCTTCATCGAGTACAAATATTTCTAGATGAGAAAGCTCAATAGCACCTTGCTTTTGTAAGTCGATTAATCTACCAGGTGTTGCAATTAAAAAATCGATTCCTTTTTTTAAAACATCTTTTTGAGGCTCTAAAGAAACACCACCATAAACTGCCGTTGTTCTTAAATTGGTGTATTTGGTGAAATTTTTAAAGTTTTCTTCTATTTGTATTGCTAACTCACGCGTTGGAGTAATAACCAATGCTTTAATCCTTTTCTCATTTTTTTCAGCATCTTGTTTGTCGATTAAAAGCTGAATAATTGGCAAAGCAAAAGCAGCAGTTTTTCCTGTACCCGTTTGTGCAGACACAATAACATTTTTCTTTTCTAAAATAACAGGAATTGCTTTTTCTTGAACCGAAGTTGGTCTCTGAAAACGTTCTTCCTTTATAGCTTTTAAAATAGATTTGTTATGTATTAATTCTGAAAACTGCATTGATGTTTTTTTTGCAAAGGTAGTTTAATTGCGTAGATGCTATTATTTTGTTTTTTGAAAAATATTAAAGTTAAAATGATCCAATTTTTGCTACGGTATTTGTGGTTAAATAGTAAATGAAATCAAAAAATAATGAACAAAAAAAAGCTTAATTATAAAATTAAGCCTAGAATACTATTGTACAAAATTAATGAAGAAAAGAGTTGTTTTTTAGCTCAGTTCTTTATTTTGAATCGTTAGTTTATAATTCAATTATTTGAATGTGAATCGTAAACTTTTCCACTAATTTTCCATTCACCATCTTTCTTGTATAGTACAAAGAAATCTGTAAAGCGTAATCCACTCCAATCTATAAATTCAACTTTTGCTGCTGCTGCTGGACCAGAAATATCTATCCATGCAATATGATGTTGAATGTTTTCTGAAGGACCACCTTCACTAACTGCTCCACCAAATTCGTCTGCTGTCATGTTATAATGAGTTCCTCCAATAGATCCCACGATATGAGCGTGTTCAAAAAATGCAGATCTACTTAGTTTTCCATCACCAGTCTTTGCACTTTTAATATACGGCTCTAATGCTTTTGTAACTTCTTTAATTTCTTTGAAACTTTGTTTTTCGTCTTGAATATTCATTTTGTTTTTAATTTTAGAATTATGATATAATGTGTCTTCTTGTGCTTGAATAAAAGAAGCAAAAAGAAAAGTTGCGATTATTAGTAAGGATGTTCTTTTCATTTTATGATATGTTTAAATTTTCTATAAAATTGATGTAGTTTTTTGCGTTGTTTTCTATCTCTATTTGGGTAGGACTGTGCTCTTCTCCATAAAAAGCATACAATGGTTTGTAATTTGCTTTCACATATTTAAAAGTAACTTCAAAGGGTCTTGTTAGTTCTTCTAATGTAAAATCATATCTACCAGAAGCTTTGTAGTCCTCTTCTTTAATACCTGCAGTTATGGCTAAAGCAAATTTTTTTCCAGCAAGTTTATAGCCGCTATTTTTACCATAAGCCCAACCGTGAGATAAAACCTCGTCTATCCATTTTTTAAGAAAAGGTGGGCAGTTAAACCAATAAAAAGGAAATTGAAGTACAATCTTATCTACAGATTCTAATAACTCTTGTTCTCTTTTAACGTTTATCTCTAAATCTGGATATTTTTTGTGAATATCGTGAATAACAATACTTTCTGGGTATTTATTTAGCTCTTCAATCCATCGCTTATTTATTTTAGATGTACCAAGTTTTGGATGCGTTACTATTACCAATGTTTTTCCCATTATTTCATTTTTAAAATGATTATGGTACAAAAGTATCGTAGAATAGTAAGATTGAAATGGAGTAAAAGTTCTTTGATATGGATTATAAGTTCAACTTAATTTGCTGAGCGATATTCTGAAGGAGAACTTCCTATCTTCTTTTTAAAAGTTCTAGTAAAGTATAAAGGGTCGTTAAAGCCAACGCCATAAGCAATTTCATTAATAGGCATTTCTGTTATAGAAAGTAACTCTTTTGCTCTTTTAAGTTTTAAATCTGTCATATAACTGTTAGGGGTGTCATTAAAGACTTTTTTAAATTCTCTCTTAAACGACGAAACACTTAAATTGCATAGCTTTGCTAATTCTTCTTGATTTAAGTTTGAATAACGATGTAATTCTATTACATTTTTTAACTGAACACTTTGTGTTGAATATAAATCTGAAATTAATTCTTGTATAGAACAAACGTTTTTAGATTGTATTAGTAATAGGATTAATTCTTTAATTTTTAATTCTAATAAATCATTGTTTATTAAAGTTGGGTTTACAAAATAAAATTCCAAAGATTCTATAAACTTTGAGATAACTTCTTTAGAAACAATAACTTCACTATGAGTTTTGCATTCGTTAATTTGTATAGTTTTTGGTAATTCATTTGCATAGAGTTTTTTTAATAACTCTGGATATAGATGAATTATCATAGCTTCAACTTCTTCTTCATCTGTCTGCTTTAGAATTTCCATAAAATGATTTCCACATTTTAATAGAACAGCTTCTTGACTATTTACCTGAACATTTTGTTCTGCAGACATTAGTCTTGGTGCTCTATCTTTAAAATATATAAAGCAACCATTGTTTTCAAAAATAGCTTCATATTTGAAAGGAGTAGCCATTTTTATTTTTTCGATGATTATTTTATCATCGTATTTGAAAGTTTTCCGCTCAATAATCATTGGTATTATCTTTAAGGCCCGATTTTAATGATTTATATTCGGAGTTAACGAAGTTAGTTTTTTAAAAATAAAAAAACCTCACAAAAAGTGAGGTTTCATATATTTTAATTTGAAAGAAAACAAGTTACATTGCTCCCCATTCTTTTAAAGATGCTTTGTTCATTTTTACATAACCAGCATTTCCTTCTTTTTCAGCATGCATTAACGAAGCCTTAGCGGCTTTAATAGCGCCTTTCTTGTTTCCAGCTTTTGCGTGAATTAAAGATTGCTGACGTAAATACCAAAACTTAGGCTTTGCAGAATTCATTGCAACTGCCTTATCAATCCATTCTTGTGCTTGCTTAATATCTTTTCCAGATTGTAAATAATAAACTGCCGCTGAATAAAAATCTGAATCCGCAGGGCCATTCATAACTTTTTTAATTCCTTTAGAAACCATTGCGTCAGTCGGAGTTTCAAACTTTATACCTACATAGGCTTTCTCCCAAAGAATCCCGATTACAGCAGAACTATTGGTTAAATCATCAAAAGTCATGGTGAATGTTTCAATATCCATAGGCATAGGAATTACATCAACTTTAACTTCTGCAGCTACTTTAGCATCATCCCATTTTCTAGGCGTTCCCCAGTTAGAAGCATCAGAATAAAAGATTACATCCCATGAAGAAGCTCCAGGTTTTGTATAAATTGCATAGGTTCCTTTTTTCAATTCTTTTCCGCCAACAGTAACATCTGTAGAAAATGTAACTTTAGTATTGGCGTTCGCACCTGTTCTCCATAATTTACCATAAGGAACTAAATCACCAAAAATAGTTCTTCCTTTCATTCCTGGTCTAGAGTATTCTAAAGTAACATCAGTTAAACCAACTGCTTGTTCCATTTTAGAAGAAGGACTTGGGGCTGGTGTTTTAATTTGTGCATTTGCAGAAAAAGAAATTGCAACTACAAATAAGCTTAATAGTATTTTTTTCATCATTGTGAGTATTTTAAATTGTGATGCTAAATTTACAATGAAATAGTAGGATAAATGTTAACAAAAACTTAAAATAAAGCGGTGTATCTTTGCACATACTTTTACAACAAATGAAAAGATATATTTCTGAATTTATCGGTACATTTTCCATGATTTTTTGTGGAACAGGCGCTATGACCATTAACGAAGTTACAGTCGGAGATGTAACCCATGTGGGTATTGCTATTACTTGGGGATTAATAGTGATGGCAATGATTTATGCTTTTGGAGAAACTTCTGGAGCACATTTTAATCCTGCCGTTTCTATTGCATTTGCATATGCAAAAAAGTTTTCGTGGAAAGAAGTGCCAAAATATATTTTAGCACAAGTTTTAGGAGCAATTTTAGCGAGTTTAATCTTGTGGTTTTTATTTCCAGCTAGCGAAAAGTTAGGGGCAACCATACCAACTGTTGATGTTTGGCGTGCGTTTGTATTAGAGTTTTTACTCACATTTTTCTTAATGGTTACTATTATAAACGTCTCTACAGGAAGTAAAGAAATAGGTGTTGTTGCTGGTATTGCAATTGGAGCTGTGGTTCTATTAGAAGCTATGTTTGCAGGGCCAATAACAAATGCGTCTATGAATCCTGCACGTTCTTTTGCTCCGGCAATTGTTTCTGGAAACTTACAGCATTTATGGATGTATATTACTGCGCCAATTTTAGGTGCATTGTTAGCTGTGGTTTCGTGTAAATTAGTAAAAGACGATAACTGTTGCGAAGATGAAAACTGTTAGTATTCTTGGTTGCGGTTGGTTAGGAAAACCATTGGCAATCTCTTTATTAAATGATGGTTATAAAGTAAAAGGTTCTACTACAACTGAAGAAAAATTGGAACTTTTAGAAGTCAATAATATAGAGCCATATATAGTTGATATTAGTGAGTTTGAAGAGTTTGATAATTTTTTACATGCTGATATTTTAATTATTGCCATTACTTCAAAAGACATAGATGGATTCGAGAATCTAATTTCTCAAATACAAGAATCTTCTATCCAAAAAGTGATATTTATTAGTTCAACTTCTGTATATGGAAGAATTAATAAGGTGATGACTGAGGAAGATGAAACCTTAGAGACTCCATTAGCTCAAATTGAAAACCTATTTAGAGAAAATACGTTTTTTGATACGACTATTATTCGATTTGCTGGTTTATTTGGTGATGAAAGACATCCTTGTAATTGGTTTAAAAACGGACGAAAAATACCGCAACCAAAAGGTTTTGTAAATATGATTCATAAAGAAGATTGTATTAACATCATTCATGAGATTATTGATCAAAATTGTTGGAATCAAACTTTTAATGCGTGTTCTAATCATCATCCAACGAGAAGAGAGTTTTATACCTTAGCAAAGGTTAGTAACGATTTCGAAGTTCCAGAATTTGAAGATAATGCTGTTTATCAATGGAAAATTATTAGTTCTAAAAAAGTACAAGAAGTTTTAGGTTATACTTTTATTCACGATAATTTACTTTCTATTTAGTTTTTAAGTTCAAAAGTTCAAAAGTTCGAAAGTGAAATGTAATTTTCATTGTTGTTAAGAACTAAGAACTAAGAACTAAGAACTAAGAACTAAGAACTAAGAACTAAGAACTAAGAACTAACGATACTTCTTTTTCCTCAAATAATTAAAAACAATTCCGAAAATAAACAATAATATTAGTGGTAGAATTACATTTATAAACTGCCAAAAAGTTCGTTCTTTAAATGCTTTTTGTTTATCTAGAATATTTATTTGAAGTGTTTTATTTCTTAAGTTGATTAATCCAGAATCGTCTAATAAATAATCAACAGTGTTTAGTAAAAAGTCTTTATTTCCGAATTGTTGTTTTGTCCATTTATCAATAGATAAATCGTGTGGTTTTCCTTTTAAAATCTGATTTTTAGCAATATCACCATCAGAAATAACAACCATTTTATTTTGATTCGATTTCTCTTTAAAAAGTGACGTATTATAAGGTTTGATTCTGTTTTTAAACGCTGAGTTAAATTCACCTTCTAATAAAACTGCAAATAATTGATTTCCGCTTTTATAATCTTCTTCTTTTGGTTCTTTTGCAACACTTTGTAATTCTATAAAACGAGGAACACCAACTTGCTGCGTTAAAACAGAACTTACTAATAAAGGCGTTTTTTTGATGTTGTTTTTTAAAGTATCAATCTGATTTGCAAATTGTAATCGAACTGGAGAAATGTTTTTGGTTATCGCATGATTTGGATTTCCGCCAACCAACGGATTGTAAAACCAATCCAAATTTTGAAACTGCGTTTGATTTCCTACATTTCCTGTTGCTAATGGTATTTTTGCAGCATATAAATCTTTTATCAATTTAGAATTTATTCTAACACCATATGTAAATAATAAGTCGGTTAGATTTAAATCTCTTGGATATGCTAACATTTTTCCACCACCATACAAGCTGTCTAAATCTGCTTGAACTTGATCAATCATCCAAAGAGATTTTCCTCCATTTGTAATGTATTGATCTAAGGTGAATTTTTCTTCGGATGTAAATTTTTGAGTAGGTTTTGCAATAATTGCTAAATCAAAAGAAGTTAAATCTTGCAAAACTTTCTTCGGGTTTTTAGCAACAGAATCTAAAGTGAATTTTGCCAATCTGTATTTCTTAGCAACTTCACTTAAAAAACTGTATAAATGAATGTCTTGCAATTGTCCGTTTCCAGTAATTACAGCAACTCTTTTTCTGTTTTTTTGATTGATTTTATGAATAGCATTACTAAAACTATATTCTAAATTTTCAATAGCTTTTTGTAATTGTTCTTCTTGCGATGTTACAATTGCTGTTGGCAATAATGAAACAATTTCTGTTCTTGTTTTATAGTTGATTTCTGCCCAAGGAAAAATAATTGCTTCCGATAATTTACCGTCTTCTTCGACAGTTAATTGACTTGGCATCATTCCTTTTTTAATTAATTTTTCTCGTTGATTATCAGGATTAATAAATCTAAAATTAATATTGTTATTTTCAGCTTTTAACTCTTCTAAATATTGAAGTGTTTCTACCTGTAAACGTTTAAATTCTGAAGGAAAATCACCTTCTAAATAAATATTTATATAGATGTTTTTATCAACCTTATTTATAATTGACTTTGTAACTTCCGACAACGTATAACGTTTATCTTTTGTTAAATCAAAACGCGTGTAAAAAGATTGATTTAAGAAGTTTAAAACAATCAATCCAAAACACAGAAAAATAATATGTTTTAGCTTTTTACTCATTGCTTAATTGTTGTTTAGTAATGAATAAAAAGAAGAAAGTGATCGATACAAAATATAGGATATCTCTAGTGTCTATAACACCTCTAGAAATACTTTTAAAATGTTCTTTAATTCCGAATTGTTGAAAGGCAAAACCTTTATTTCCAAAAGAACTTGAAATTGCTTCAAATCCGTAGTATAAAATAAACGTGATAAAAATTCCTAGAATAAATGCAACAATTTGGTTTTTAGAAAGTGTAGAAGTAAACAATCCGATAGCTGTATATGTTGCTGCTAAAAATAACAAACCGATATATGCGCCAATCGTACTGCCAATGTCTAAATTACCGACAGGAGTTCCTAATTGATAAATAGTGAATACATAGGTTAATGTTGGTAAAAGTGCCACAATAATCAGTAGGAGAAAAGCAGAGAATTTTCCAAATACTATTTGCCAATCAGTAATTGGTTTTGTTTTTAAGATTTCGATGGTTCCAGCATTAAATTCTTCTGCAAAACTTTTCATTGTTATAGCAGGAATTAAAAATAAAAATACCCAAGGCGCTAAAAAGAAAAAAGGATTTAAATCGGCAAAACCAGCATTTAAAATATTGAACTCATCTTTAAAAATCCAAAGGAATAATCCGTTTAAAAGCAAGAAAACACTAATCACTAAATACCCGATTGGGGAAGCGAAAAACGAGTTAAATTCTTTTTTTAATATTGGATACATCTTATGATTTTTCTAATTTCCAAATTCTATTATGATCGAAACCTATATCTTTTCTTTCGGGTTGAAAAACAAAATTGTGTTTCTTTAACAACGCTTTAGAAGCAGTATTATTTTTATGAGTAAAAGCTTCTATCGTTTTTAATTTCATTTTGTTAAAACCAAAATCTAAAACTGTTTTCATAGCTTCAGACATCAATCCTTTTTGATGAAAGCTAGGATCTAATTCATAACCTATTTCTGCATATTTATTTTCTAACGAAATTCTATGATAAACGATAGTTCCAATTACTTTTTTATTAAGTTCCATGGCCCAAAAAATACGATTCCCTTTTTTAAATTCTTGAAGACAAACTGAAATAAAATCTTTTGCATCTTCCAGATTATCAGGAATTTTTCTAGTAATTAATGCATTAATTATTTTGTTCGATCGTAAACTATAAACAGCTTCAATATCATCAAAACCTAATTCTCTATATTTTAATCGTTGGCTTTCTAGGTTAGGAAAAGTTGTAAAATCAAAATACATAATTAGTCTAATGAAGTTAGTTTATCAACACTCCAAGCTTGCGGTTTATCATTAAATAAAACCTTTGTTTTTGCCCAAACACTTTTAAATAATTCAGAATTCCTATAGTTTTCCAAATCTTGTTCATCTTCCCAATAAGAATACGTAAAAAATATTTCAGGATTGGTTTTATCTTGATGTAATTCTAATAAGGTACATCCGTTACTTTTTCTAATAAACTCTTTTTTCTCATTAAAGATTGCACGAAACTTTTCTATATGTTTTGAATGAAAACTCATTTTTACAATTCGTACAAACATATTCTAACTTATTGTTGTGAATTCTGGAGTTTTTGTGTTTAAAAACTCAACTGCAATAGTATCTCTATAATCCAATCCTAATAAAGAAGAAGCGCCACCAACTGTTTTTAAATTACTTCTATAAATAGCAATTTCTAAAAATCCAGCAGAATTAAAAATAGCCAATTTATTTCCATCATATTGACGTAAATCTTTAGCATCTACAGCAACAATTTCGTTGTATTTTCCATGAATTTTTGAAAAAGAATAACTTCGAGCTGTTACTTTATAATTACGACCTTTACCAATTTCTTGAAACATTTTCTTACTAATGTTACTTATCACATTTCCGTAATTATCAATATAAATAACACCTCCAATAATCTGATTTTGAGTTTGATTTACTTTTGGCTGAATCTCAACCATTTTTTTATACGAAGGAATTTCTTTACCAATCACATCCAAGCTTCCGCCACGAGCAATAAAACAAGCAACTTGCACAAAAACATCTAAAACAGGAAAACTAGATTCAATTCTATCATGAATATTAATTTCCACAATTTTTGTTGGATTAATTTCTGATGCAATCATGGAGATTAATCCATTATCAGGACAAACAAAATAATGTCCGTCAAGTTCTATAGCAATATGTTTATTGTCTTCACTAATTTCTGAATCTACACCAACGATATGTATCGTTCCTTCAGGAAAACTTTTATATGAATTCTTTAAAATATAAGCAGTTTCAGTAATGTTAAAAGGGGAAATATGATGGGTGATATCAACAACTTTTGCTTCGGGCAATTCAGAATAAATTGCACCTTTTACAGCACCCACAAAGTGGTCTTTAGTTCCAAAATCAGTAGTTAATGTAATAAAAGACATTAAGGAAGGCTGTTAATTAAATGTGTAAAAGTTCTTAACTATTTTAAGCAAATCTACACATTTTAGAAAATTTATTCGCTATTTTTAGTTTGAATTATTTGAATAAGAATCTAATACATATAAACATTTGAACGAACGCATTATTGAGTTAACAGAAATCAATCCTAAAGATTTCTTTGGCGCCCAAAACAGTACCATTGAGCAATTAAAAAGATACTTTCCAAAAATAAAAATTGTTGCTCGAGGATCTAAACTTAAAATTTATGGAGAATCTGATCTTTTAGATGAATTTGAAACTCGTTTAGAACGATTGATAAAGTATTTTAATCGATATAATAAGTTAGATGAAAATAGTATTGAACGTATCTTAACATCCAACGGAAAAGAAGAAAAAACGATTGCTACAAAAAATGCTAAAGATGTATTAGTACATGGTGTTAGTGGAAAATTAATAAAACCTCAGACCGAAAATCAGCGTAAAATGGTTTCTTTGATGAGTAAGAATGATATGTTATTTGCTGTAGGTCCTGCAGGAACAGGAAAAACGTATACAGCTGTTGCCTTAGCAGTAAAAGCATTAAAAGAAAAGGATGTGAGAAGAATTATTTTAACAAGACCAGCAGTTGAGTCTGGTGAAAATCTGGGTTTTCTTCCTGGTGATTTAAAAGATAAATTAGATCCTTATATGCAGCCGTTATATGATGCATTACGAGATATGATTCCGCATGAAAGATTAGAATCTCATTTAGAAAAAGGAGTTATACAAATTGCACCGTTGGCTTTTATGCGTGGTAGAACGTTAGATAATGCTTTTGTAATTTTAGACGAAGCACAAAATACTACCCATAGTCAGATGAAAATGTTTTTGACAAGAATGGGGAAAAGCGCAAAGTTTATTATTAATGGAGATCCTGGACAGATCGATTTACCTAGGAAACAAGTTTCTGGTTTAAAAGAATCGTTATTAGCATTAAAAAACATTGATGGAATTGCTCAAGTATATTTAGATGATAAAGATGTTGTTAGACATCGATTAGTTAAGAAAATAATTAGTGCATATAAAAGCATAGAAACGGAATGATAAAAATTGAAGAAGACAAACTAGGATTACAAGATTATTTTTATATCGGTTATTTATACTTAATCATTTTAGGTATTGTAAGTGATGCTATCTTTTATGGCATTTTTGGAGTTTCTTATTTAAACTATACTACTATTTTAGATGCATTAATTTCTCCAATAAGTTTGTTAACTAATAATTGGAAAATTTCTATATTTTTAGCTTTAATGTTTTGGTTGATGCATATGTATTTTTCTAAATGGATGTTTAAATTTTATGCATATTTAAGAGTCAAGAAATGGTATCAAAAAATATATAATATTGAAAAATGGGATAAGAAGTATGAAGCTTTAAAAAAGAGAAAAAATCAAATTCCAGGGTTAATGTTTATCTTTTTTTTACTATTTGTTTCTATGAGAACAGGTATGGGAATAGGGATGATGCAAAAGCTTGCACAGGAAGAAATTAAACCAAATTATTCCTTGATTTTTAAAGATAATACAAAGTTAGATGTTAGAAAAATAGGTCAGAATTCAGCATATTTCTTTTATTTTATTCCTGGAGAAAAAGTGATTACTGCTACACCAATTTCTGACAATTTAAAGCAAATAAAAGTTATACAAAAGAAATAAAAATGACAAAAAAAAAATTTGCAATTATAGGATTATTAATATCAATACTTGGAGTTTTAATATATTTTCTAGATTCTAATGACTCAAATTTATTACCAGATATTTTAAAAGGAAAGGGTTTACTTATTGCTATTATTGGTTCTTCTTTTTCTTTTTTTTATTCTTTATATAAAAAGAATAAAAAAGGAAAGTAATTAATTATTTTTGCATCAACAACAACACAATAAAAAATGAATATAATTAACGAAACTAATTTTCAGTTTCCAAAGCAAAAATCTGTTTACAAAGGGAAAGTAAGAGAGGTTTACAACATCAATGATGAATTATTGGTGATGATTGCTTCTGATAGATTGTCTGCTTTTGATGTGATTTTACCACGTCAAATTCCGTTTAAAGGACAGATTTTAAATCAGATTGCTACTAAAATGATGAATGAAACTTCTGATATTGTTCCTAATTGGTTAATTGCGAATCCTGATGAAAATGTAGCTGTTGGTCATTTATGTGAACCTTTTAAAGTAGAAATGGTTATTCGTGGTTACATGTCTGGACATGCAGCACGTGAATATAAAGTTGGTAAAAGAGTTTTATGCGGCGTTGCAATGGCAGAAAGCTTAAAAGAGAATGACCAATTTCCAAATCCAATCATTACACCTTCAACTAAAGCTGATAACGGAGAGCATGATGAAGATATTTCTAGAGAAGATATTCTTAAAAAAGGTATTGTTTCTGAAGAAGATTATGTAATTTTAGAAGATTATACAAGAAAATTATTTACTAGAGGAACTGAAATTGCAGCAAAAAGAGGATTAATTTTAGTAGATACAAAATATGAATTTGGTAAAACCAAAGACGGTAAAATTGTATTGATTGATGAAATACATACGCCAGATTCTTCTCGTTATTTTTATGCAGATGGATATGAAGAAAGACAAGAAAAAGGTGAAGCACAAAAGCAATTATCTAAAGAGTTTGTGCGTCAATGGTTAATAGAGAATGGTTTTCAAGGAAAAGACGGACAACAAATCCCTGAAATGTCTGATGATAAAATTATAGAAATCTCTAATAGATATATAGAATTATATGAACAAATTACTGGTGAAACATTTGTTAAAGCTTCAACAGAAAATGTATTAGAACGTATTGAAAAAAATGTAAATTCATTTTTAACCTAAAAAAATGCTGAAAAAAATATTTTTATTACTATTCATTTTTACGATTATACCAGTTAGTAGTCAATTAATTAATAGTTATAAAAATATAACTGAAAAGCATGTTAAAATAAGTGGGTCAAAAATTGCTTTAATACCACCAAATAATTTTTCACAAAGTAAAGATTTTAGCGGTTTTCAACATGAGAATAAAAATAATTCAAAGATTTTTTTAACAGCTATACCCGAATCGCTTAGTAATACTTATAGTGGTTTAAACGCAAGAAACTTAGTTGAAAGTGGATTAAAGACTGTTTTAAAAAAAGAAGTTATTGTAAATGATTTAAAGGGGTATCTATATAACTTAGAACAAAAAGTAAGCGAATTAACATTTTCTAAAACAATCTTAATTTTTGGAAATACATCAAAAACTACTATGATTACAGGCATAAACTTAAAAGACTCACCAGAAACAAGTAAATCGATCAAAGAAAGTATTTTATCGGTTTTTGTCAAAAATTAAATAACAACTATCTTAAATAAAGTATACAAGTAAAAGTTTTAATAAAACTTTTAAAGAAAAACAAACAACAATGATTATAGAACCAAGAACAAGAGGATTTATTTGTTTAACAGCACACCCAACAGGTTGTGAGCAAAATGTGATTAATCAAATAGAATATGTAAAATCTAAAGGAGCTATTAATGGCGCAAAAAAAGTGCTAGTAATTGGTTCTTCTACAGGATTTGGTTTAGCATCAAGAATTTCTAGTGCATTTGGTTCAGAAGCAGCAACAATTGGTGTCTTTTTTGACAAACCTTCTTCGCCAGGAAGAACAGGTTCAGCAGGGTATTATAATACTGCAGCTTTCGAAAAACATGCTCATAAATCTGGACTGTATGCAAAAAGTATTAATGGAGATGCATTTTCGAATGAGATAAAACGCAAAACGTTAGATCTGATAAAAGAAGATTTAGGGCAAATCGATTTAGTAATTTATAGTTTAGCATCACCAGTAAGAACGCATCCAGAAAGTGGTGTTCGTTATAAATCAGTTTTAAAACCAATTGGAGGCGTTTTTTCAAATAAAACGGTAGATTTTCATACAGGAAATGTATCTGAAATTTCTATTAATCCTGCTGAAGACGACGATATATCTAACACTGTTGCTGTAATGGGGGGCGAAGATTGGAAAATGTGGATGGATGCTTTACAATCAGAAAACTTATTATCAGAAGGAGCAACAACTGTGGCGTATTCATATATTGGCCCTTCTTTAACAGAAGCAGTTTATAGAAAAGGTACAATTGGCGCAGCAAAAGATCATTTAGAAGCAACTGCTTTTACAATTACTGATGATTTAAAATCGATAGGAGGAAAGGCATATGTTTCAGTAAATAAAGCTTTAGTAACTCAAGCCAGTTCTGCAATACCTGTAATTCCTTTATATATTTCTTTATTATACAAAATAATGAAAGCCAAAGGAATTCACGAAGGTTGTATAGAGCAAATTCAACGTTTGTATAGTGAGCGTTTATTTGGTGGAGATTTATCTTTAGATGATAAAGGAAGAATTAGAATTGATGATTGGGAAATGAGAGATGATGTACAAGCTGAAGTTGCCAAGTTATGGGAAACCGCGTCTACAGAAAATTTATCTGAAATAGGGGATTTAAAAGGATATAGTGACGATTTCTTTAATCTTTTTGGATTTAAAGTCGATGGAGTTGATTATAATGCTGAGGTAGATGAAATGGTTTTAATTGCAAGTGAACAATAGTGACTTTGTCATTCCTGCGAAAGTGGTAATCTTTTTATAGTGTTATAACTTAAGAGATTCCTACTTTCGAAGGAATGACAGTTATGAAGAAAAATATTCATAAAATAAATGAAAGCAGTTTCTTTAAAACAACTTAAGGACGAATTAACTCATAAATCTGCAGCTGAGTTAAAAGAGTTGTGTTTGCATTTATCAAAATTCAAAAAAGAGAATAAAGAATTACTTACCTATTTATTGTTCGAATCTCATGATGAAGAGCGGTATATTTTATCTGTAAAAGAACATGTTGACGTGTTATTCACAGAAATTAATACAAAGAGTTATTTCTATATCAGGAAAAGTGTACGTAAAATATTAACACTTACTAAAAAGTACATTCGATATTCTAAAAAGAAGGAAACAGAAGTTGAATTGTTACTTCATTTTTGTGCAAAATTAAAAGAATTTAAACCTTCAATAAAAAGAAGTCCAAGGTTACAAAATACATTTGATAGGCAAATTATTTTAATCAAAAAAGCAATCTCAACATTGCATGAAGATTTGCAATACGATTATCAATTAGAGATAGAAAACCTGCTAGAAACTTAGTTGTTTTATTCTTTTTTAGAAGCAGCTTTATTCTGTGCTAATAATTTCTTTTGATATTTACCTTGTACAACATCTACAATTACTAAGACTGCTAGTACAAAATAGAACGTAGTTTTACTCATTGGTACTATTTCGTTTCCAAAAAGTTTTATATGCGCTAAATGCCCGCCCTCGGTAACTAACATAATTCCAACGATAAAAAGAATAAATAAACCTAGAACTTCATACATTCTATTTTTAGCTAAGAAAGTAGAAATTTTATCAGCTAAAATCAACATTAGTAATCCACTTACAACAATAGCAATTGCCATGATAATAAAAGCAGTTGTAGAGTTTTCTATATCACTAGTTAAACCGATTGCTGCTAAAATAGAATCAAAAGAAAAAACTAAATTCATGATAACAATACTGGTAATCACTGCATTTGAAGATTTAGAACGTTTAGAATTTCCTTCTATATCATCATTTAAATCGTGAGTAGAAATCATGTGCCAAATCTCTTTAATAGCAGTGTAAATAATAAATCCACCACCTAAAAGAACAATTATACTATGACCGTTAAAAGCAAAATGAATGATATTTTCTATACCACCAGATAATAAAGCAAAAGGTTCTTGAAAAAACTCAATGATGGAAACTAAAACAAATAACAAAACAATTCTTAAAATGATAGCAATTAGAATTCCTACTTTTCTAACTCTTTTTTGATCTTTTTCTGGTGCTTTTTTAGATTCTAAAGAAATGTATAATAGATTATCGAAACCTAAAACGGCTTGTAAAAGCACTAACATTAAAAGAGTGAAAATATTTGTTAACATGATTTGTTGTTGATTATTTTATTTCAATGCCAAATATATTTAAAGAAATTAAATGTATCTATTTTTTTTAAACTAATTCCTTTTGATTTTAAGAGTATAAAATTGGTGCTTTTAAGTGTGTAAAAATAAAAAACCGCCGTAAACAGCGGTTTTATAGTCAACCAAAACATCTAATAAAATGTAATTTTTTTGTATATTCATTTGTAGGGAACATAGAATTACATCTATTATAAATCAAACTTAATGATAAAAAGTTGAAAACAAAAATCTAAAAGATACTTTTTAACAGTATTTTTAAACTAACCAAAGCAATTAGAATAGCTGTTGCTTTTTTTAGTTGAATTGGACTTAAGTAATTATTACTTAATTTATTACCAATTTGTCCACCAATAAAAACGGTAACTAGCAAAATTGTTGTTAGATTCCAATCAATATAAAAATCTGCATTATTATACTGTCCAATTAATCCAGCAATAGAATTTACCAGAATAAAAAAACTAGCCGTAGCTGCTATTTTTTTTGGAGTATCCCAATTTGTTAAATGAAGAATTGGAGCTAAGAAAATTCCTCCACCAATACCAACCATTCCAGAAATAAATCCTATGATTCCACCATAAGATATGTTTTTTACTGAGTTAGTAGTTGTTTTTTTTTCTTTGGATGAAACAAAGCGCTTAGAAATCCACATAGAAACTGCTGCAAATAAAAGCGTAAACCCTAAAAGAATAAAAAAGAAAGATTGACTAATCTTTAGATATCCGCCTAAAAAAGCAAACGGAATACTAAAAGCTACTAAAGGAATTGTTTTTTTTAAATTAATTTTTTTCTGTTGATGAAATAAAAAAACATTGCCAGAAACTACAGCAATATTACACAGAAGAGCAGTTGCTCTAATTTGAGTAAATGCAATGGTTGTCAAAGCTAAAATAGCTAGGTAACTAGAGCCGCCACCAAAACCAACAGAAGAATATAATATTGCTACAATAAAAAATAAGGCAATAATGTGCCAATAATTTATGAGTGATTCTAATAATAAATGGATCTCCAATTAGATGGTTTTTTAGAATTTAAAAATAGACAAATAAATCTTTATCTTGCAGTTCAACTTTAACCAATTTAAAATGTCTACTAAAAATAGTGCTACTTATTGGAAGCGAAATTTAAAATATTTAGCCATACTTTTAAGTATTTGGTTTTTAGTCTCTTTTGTTTTCGGAATTTTACTTGTTGAACAATTAAATACCATTAGAATTGGAGGATTTAAGCTTGGGTTTTGGTTTGCTCAGCAAGGCTCTATTTATGTATTTGTAATATTGATATTTGTGTATATCAGATTAATGAATCGTTTGGATAAAAAACATGGTTTTAACGAATAAAATTTAAAAATATGAGTATTCAAACTTGGACATGGATTTTAGTTGGTATCACCTTTGCATTGTATATTGGAATTGCAATTTGGTCTAGAGCAGGCTCTACAAAAGAATTTTATGTTGCTGGTGGTGGAGTCTCTCCATTAGCCAACGGGTTAGCAACTGCAGCTGACTGGATGTCAGCAGCTTCCTTTATTTCTATGGCGGGTATTATTTCTTTTGATGGATATGATGGATCTGTATATTTAATGGGGTGGACAGGCGGCTATGTTTTATTAGCATTATTGTTAGCGCCATATTTAAGAAAGTTTGGAAAATTTACAGTACCCGATTTTATTGGAGACCGATATTATTCTAATACTGCAAGAAGTGTTGCTGTATTTTGTGCATTGCTAGTGTCATTTACATACGTAGCTGGACAAATGCGAGGAGTAGGTTTGGTATTTTCTCGTTTTTTAGAGGTTGATATAAATACAGGTGTAATTATTGGAATGATTATCGTTTTGTTTTATGCTGTACTTGGCGGAATGAAAGGAATCACCTATACACAAGTTGCACAATATTGCGTGTTGATTTTTGCGTTTATGGTGCCAGCAATTTTTATTTCTATTCAAATGACAGGAAATCCAATTCCGCAATTAGGTTTTGGAGGTGTTGATGAAAACGGAATTTATTTACTTGATAAATTAGACGGATTACAAAAAGAACTAGGGTTTCATGAATATACATCAGGTAGTAAATCTACATTAGATGTCTTTTTTATTACTGCAGCCTTAATGGTTGGTACAGCAGGGTTACCACATGTAATTGTAAGATTTTTTACGGTAAAAAAAGTTGCTGATGCACGTAAATCAGCAGGTTGGGCGCTCTTATTTATTGCAATATTATATACTACAGCACCTGCAATAGCGGTTTTTTCTAGAACTAATTTAATAGAAACAGTAAGTAACAAAGAATATGCAACATTACCAGAATGGTTTAATAATTGGGAAACAACAGGTTTAATTAAGTTTGATGATAAAAATAAGGACGGAAAAGTACAATACCTCGCAGATACATCTAAAAACGAATTAACTGTAGATAGAGATATTATGGTATTAGCAAATCCAGAAATAGCAAGATTACCAAATTGGGTAATTGCTTTAGTTGCTGCTGGTGGTTTAGCAGCAGCATTATCTACAGCAGCTGGTTTGTTATTGGTAATCTCTTCGTCAGTTTCTCATGATTTAATTAAGAAAATGATAAACCCTAAAATCTCCGAAAAAGGTGAACTAATAGCTGCACGGTTGTCTGCAGTAGTTGCGGTTTGTGTTGCAGGATATTTTGGAATTAATCCACCAGATTTTGTAGCGGCAACAGTAGCATTAGCATTTGGTTTAGCAGCAGCCTCATTTTTTCCTGCGATTGTATTAGGAATTTTTAGCAAGCGTATGAATAAAGAAGGTGCGATCTCAGGAATGGTAGTAGGTATTTTACTAATGCTGTTTTATATGACTAAATTCAAATTTGATTGGTTTGGTGGTGGAACAAAAGAAGATTGGTGGTTTGGAATTTCACCAGAAGGTTTTGGTACAGTAGCAATGATGGTTAACTTTTTACTGTCAATAGTCGTGTCAAAATTTACACCAAATCCTAGTAGAGAAATTCAAGATATTGTAGAAAATATTAGAATTCCTAGTGGAGTAGGAGAAACTAACATGCATTAATGGAACCCATAATTATTAAAACTGGTACCAAGAAAATTTGTTTAAGGTGTTCTTTCTTTTATTTTTGTAAGGTTGTAATATGTTTTATGACATAAACCTAAATTAAGTCAAATGAAGAGGTTATTCGTATTGCTTTTAGTTACTGTTCTTTTTTCTTGTAAGAATGATACTAAGAAAGAGGTTAAAAAAGAAAATTTTCCAGAAGTACTGTCTAAAGTATTTACAAAACATGGTGGTTTAGATAATTGGAGAAATCAAAAGGTTATTTCTTTTAATAAAGGAGAAGAAGCTCATACAGTAGATTTAAATTCTAGAAAGACAACGATTCATTCGCCTGAGTATTCTTTGGGATATAATGGAAAAGAAGTATGGTTAATGCAGAAAGATTCTACTTCATTTAAAGGGAATAAAGGATTTTATTATAATTTATACTTTTATTTTTATGCGATGCCTTTTGTTTTAGCAGATGACGGAATCATTTATGAAGAAGTTACTCCAATAACATTTGAAGGAAAAGAATATCCAGGGTATAAGATTTCTTATAAAGCTAATGTTGGAACTTCACCGGATGACAATTACTTTGTCTATTATAATACAGAAACTTTTCAAATGGAATGGTTAGGGTATACAGTAACCTATTTTTCTAAGAAGGCAACTACAAAAGCAAATTTAATACGATATAACTCTTGGGAAAATGTAAATGGTTTTTTACTGCCAAAAGCAATTACTTGGTATAAAAAAGATGAGAATGGGCAACCGACAGAAACTTCAGGTAAACCAGTCGATTTTACCTTGCCATTGGTAAGTCAAGGGCAATTATCTGATTCTTTTTTCGAAAAACCAATGGAATAAATTTTATCGTAAATAAAATCATAATAATTATTAATATTTGACACCATGAAATTACCATGTTTTATGGTGTTTTTTAATATTGAAATATCAAATAATTGTAAATCATCAACTTCACCAGCCTGCATTGTTAAATTGGAAATAGGTTCAGTTAGTTTACAAATAAATATATTTTTAAACTCGTTATCTAAAATTCCGTTAGGATGAATAATCTCATCTTTTCTGTAACCTATTTTTATAAGTTGATTCTCTATAATATCTAGTCCAATTTCTTCTTTAGTTTCTCTTATTGCTGTATTTATTATAGATTCTCCAGCACCAATATGACCAGCTACGGAAACATCCCAAAGATTTGGAAAAACCTTTTTTACTGAAGCTCTTTTTTGTAATAATACTTTTTTATCATCAGTATAAAACCAAACATGGATGGTTGCATGAAATAAACCTTTTTTATGTGCTTCAGATTTTAAAGCTGTTTTTCCTGTTGATTTTCCTTCGGGAGTTAAAATGTCTAAGAATTCATCCATAGAAAAGAAAAATCCCGCAGAAGCGGGATTCAATAATTTTATTTAAAATATGAAAACGTTTCTCCTTCTTTAATATTTAGAAGTGTTTCGTAAATCATTTTAATAACATTCTCTACATCATCTCTATGAACCATTTCTACCGTTGTATGCATATAACGTAGCGGTAAAGAGATTAATGCAGAAGCTACACCACCATTGCTATATGCAAAAGCATCTGTGTCAGTTCCTGTAGCTCTAGAAAGTGCAGAACGTTGAAATGGAATCTTTTTTGCCTCAGCAGTTTCTGTAATTAAATCACGGAGTTTTTGTTGCACAGCAGGAGCATAGGCAACAACTGGTCCTTTACCAATTTCTAAATGACCAGCTTTCTTTTTATCAATCATAGGTGTAGTAGTGTCATGAGTAACATCAGTAACAATTGCAACATCTGGTTGAATTGTATTTGTTATCATTTCTGCACCTCGTAAACCAATTTCTTCTTGTACGGAGTTTGTAATGTATAATCCGAAAGGTAATTTTTTCTTATTCTCTTTTAATAAACGAGCAACTTCAGCAATCATAAATCCGCCCATTCTATTATCTAATGCTCTACAAACAAACTTATCTCCATTTAAAATATGAAATTCATCTGGATAGGTAATGACACAACCTACATGAACGCCTAATTTTTCGACTTCTTCTTTTGTTGAACATCCAGTATCGATAAAAATATTATCTGGTTTTGGTGGTTCCTCTTTTGCTCTATTTCTTGTATGGATTGCTGGCCAACCAAATACACCTTTTACAATTCCGTTTTTAGTATGAATATTAACCACTTTACTTGGTGCAATCTGATGATCTGAACCCCCGTTTCTAATCACGTAAATCAATCCGTTGTCAGAAATATAGTTTACATACCAAGAAATTTCATCAGCATGTCCTTCAATAACTACTTTATATTTTGCCTTTGGATTGATTACTCCAACAGCGGTTCCGTATGTGTCTGTAATAAAATCATCAACATAAGGTTTAAGATATTCCATCCAAATTTTCTGTCCTTCCCATTCATATCCTGTCGGAGCAGCATTATTTAGGTATTTTTCTAAAAATGTAAGCGATTTTTTATTTAAAATTGATTTTGCCATAATCTCGTTTTGTTTTCTGTAAAAATAGCAGGATTTTTAGTTTCAGTAAAGTTTTTGGTATTCTTTTTGAGTTCTTCAATTTAATTTACCTTTACAAACTTTAAAAAACACATTTGAAAAGAATTCTATACATATATATATTACTTATTTCGTTTATAACTTACGGACAAGTAAAAGATACGCTGCCTAACTTTCTTGATGGTTATTATTTGGTTGAAAAAGGAGATACGTTAACTATTAATCTAGAAGAGTTTTCTATTCTACCTAAACATAAGTTTGTTTATAAAGAAGATATTCGCTATTACTTATGGTTTAAAAGAAAGGTTTTTAAAGCATATCCATTCGCAAAACTAGCTTCACAAAGATTAGATTCTTTGAGTGTGCGATTAGGTAGAATTAAATCTAAGTCTAAAAAAAGAAAATATACTAAACGAATTCAAAAGTATGTTGAAGGTGAGTTTACAGATCAAATAAAAAAAATGACCAGAACGGAAGGTCGGATTTTAATTAAGTTAATTCATCGTCAAACAGGTAAAACAGCATTTACTAATATAAAACAGCTGAGAAGTGGTTGGAGAGCTTTTTGGTATAATTCTACAGCAAATATTTTTAAATTATCACTTAAAGATGAGTATCATCCAGAAAAAGTTAATGAGGATTATTTAATTGAAGATGTTTTGCAGCGAGCTTTTTTAGAAGAAATATTAGAATCGCAACAATCAAAGTTAGAGTTTGATTTCCCAAAAATCTCATCGCAAAGAAAGGGTGCAATAAATGTTGAAGAATATAAATTGATGTTTGCTAAATTGAGAAAAAAGAAGAAAAAGAGGAAGAAAAGAAATTAATCTTTTCTTCCTCTTAATTAATACAATATTAAAATCTTATTGTTTAGATACTGCTTTTTTACTTTCTTTTAGTTTTTGTTTAGCGGCTTTTTTTAAGGCTTTTTCTTTTTTCTTATTTTCCTTTTTAAGTTTTCTAGCTTCCTTTTTAGCTGCTTTTTCTATCTTTTTATTTTCTTTTTCTAATTTTTCTGCTTCTTTTTCAGCAAGAACCTCACTTTCATCTTTTATTACTTTTCCTTTACCTCTATAACCAAAAAGGAAATTTAGCCCTAAACGTGCATTACTAGCTGTAGTTTCTTCAATTTTACCAGAAATATTAGAAATATCATCAACTGCTGCATAAAGTTGTAAAAACCCTAACTGTAGCGCAAAGTTAGCACCAAAACCTCTAGAGCCTAATGTAACACCATAAGTTGATTTATTTAAAGCTCTATTGTATCCTAAAGCATAACTAGGCTTTACATCAATATAAGGATTGTTATTGCTGAAATAAGTTACTTGTAAAATGTTCTTTTCAGATAATTTATACTTTGCAGAAAGAAATGTTTTGGTTCCAATTTTAGTTTTATAGTTTTTACTAGTTTCGGTAGTTCCTAATACATTTCCAATAGTACTTTCTACTTCATCTAAGATGTCTCCACCAGCTTGTAAATCTACACCAGTAAAAACAGCACCTGTTGTGTCATTAATATTATAATTTTTTACATTTTCTGTCCATTCGATTGATCCCATGTCATTTATTGCTAATTCTAAGGTAAGTTTTTCGTTTAGTTGATAGCTAAAACCTAAATCCATTCCAAAGCCTTTATTTTTACCTAAAAATGATATGTTATCCGTATCAGCTAGTCCTGCAGTATTTACTGTAGAATTAGCAGATTTAAAGGTCCAGTGAGACGATGTTGGATCTATATCAAGTGAAAATTGTGCGTTGTTAGCTATTTCGCCATTAGCAATTCCACTTAAAGATTTTAATCTTATACCAATAGCAAGTTTGTCTTTAAGAAACTTTCTTGTATATCCAATACCGATTTCACTGTAAGCCATAAGCCCCATTCTTTCGTTTGATAAAGAAAAGTTGTTGTTAAACCCAGTAGCAAGTATATTTGTGAAATCCTTACTAATTTGCCAAGTTAAATTTGCTTTTGCATTTGCAAAAAATGAAATAGAACCTTTTTTTGTTTTTATACCTAGAGTAAAAAGGTTCAAAGCTATGTCTGTCGATAAAATATTTTTATCTTCTGCAACAGAATTTAGACTATCAAAATCCCATTTTGTCTTATTTCCACTTTCTACTAATAAATCATTCAATTTAATGCCAGAATTGATATCTAAACCTAAGTTAATAGGTGTTCCAAATGTTATTTTATATTTTGGAAGAAATACTGGTGAAACATTTTGTGTTTGTATTACGTAATCTTTTAAGTTGTAAAAAGATAAATATTCTTGTGCCTTTACACTTCCTGTTAAAACAAAAAACAATAGGCTTGTTGTATATATAATTTTTTTCATTGCTTTTGTTTTAATTGTTATTAGAAGTAATGTTAGCACCAACTTCTAAATTGATGGTAATATTTAATTCATCGCTACCTTTAACCATAACAGCTTTTTCTTGACCAGGAAGTTGAAGTGTAATATTTACATCGATGTTTTTAGCATTTGAGATATTATTAATTTCATCTTCCGTTAATTCAATTGCAAAGCTAGAAGAAACGGCTACTCCGTCTGATTCACCTGATTGATTTACATTTGCAGCTTTAAAAGCAGTAAGAGTTTCTGTGTGTACAATTTGATTTGCGCTATCTTTAAAGTTTAAAATTAAATCACCACCTAGTGGGATTTTATTTTCAACAGCAGCAGCTAATTTTAAAAAATTAAAATCCTTTATATCATCACCTGCATCAAACTCTATAGTTTTGTTTAGGCTTATTTTATCAAATCCAATTGATATTTCTGCATTAAATCCTGTATTTGTTGCTGCATAGAAATTTTTATTCGGAGTTACTGATGCGATAGGGTTTGCTTTACCAGAAACACCAAATTCAATAGAAGTTGGTTTAGCTTCTAATAAAGCCCCAATATTAGAATTATTTTTATCTAAAACTCTATTGGTTACTTTTTCATTATCTCCAAAATTTTCTACACCATCTATAATTATTGTGTTTGGCATAGATAGATCTCCTGTGTAAGTTAAATTTACTGAAGAATTAGCATTAGTTCCTTTAATAGGTGATAGGTCTAATCCGATTGGTAAGCCATAATCATTTTTAAAATTTAATGACATGGATACATTTTCAAAAGTTATTTCTCCATCATTAAAATTATCGAAAAAATCTCCTAAATCAATTGAATTTGAAGAAAA